>DATDCV010000552.1:0-20051 GCA_036524155.1 Verrucomicrobiia bacterium | reverse complement strand
ACGGAGCCGCTGGAGAAGCTGAAGATTTACGACGCGCGAGTGGAGGTGCCACCGCATTACGACACGTTTGCGGAGTTTACGTATTCGTATCATTACGGAGACGTGTATGTGCCGTATATCAAGCAGGACGAGCCGTTGAAGCTGGAATGTCAGCATTTTCTCGAATGCATCCGCGAAGAAAGAGTCCCGCTGGCCAACGGGCGACTCGGATTGGAAGTTGTGCGCGTGCTGGAGGCTTCAAGCGAGTCACTCCGGCAGGAAGGCGCGGCGGTGAGGCTGGGCCCAGCGGTAGTGTTCCGCGGCGTGGAGGCTTATGCGAATCAGCCGGAACGCGGCGACGGAAATGGGAACGGAAATGGCAATGGGAACGGGAAGAGCGTGAAAGATTTGAGCTCTCCGGCCCCCAGGCAAAGCGGGGTCGCGGCCTGATATGGAGCAGCCATCCTATCAGCGGATCGCCCCGGACGTCAAGCTGGGGCAGCGGGTGAAGATCTACGCGTTCACCAACCTCTACGGTTGCGAGATTGGGGACGATGTGAAGATCGGCACGTTTGTGGAGATTCAGAAGGGCGCAAGGATAGGGAACCGATGCAAGATTTCGAGCCATACGTTCATTTGCGAAGGGGTGACCATCCAGGACGAAGTTTTCGTGGGTCATGGAGTCACCTTCATAAACGACCGATTACCGCGCGCTGCCAATCCCGACGGCTCAATGCAGACGGAAGCGGATTGGAAGTGCGTCCCGACCCTGGTGAAGAAGGGGGCTTCGCTGGGGTCGGGGTCCACCTTGTTGTGCGGAGTCACGATAGGGGAGAGGGCGATTGTGGGAGCAGGCAGCGTAGTGACAAAAGACGTGCCCGACGGTGCGGTGGTGGCGGGGAATCCCGCCCGGTTGTTACGCCCGGCGGGAAACGTGTGAGCCATGCGTGAGTTTCCATGTTCCATTCCTGGATTTGAAGGTCCAGCATGACGCGCTCATGCCGGAGCTGATGGAAGCGTTCCGTCAGGTCACGGAATCAAGCGCGTTCGCAGGCGGGCCCTACGTCACCCGTTTCGAGTCGGAGTTTGCGGCCTATTGCGGGAGCCGCTACGCCGTAGGCGTGGGGAGCGGGACGGATGCGGTGTGGTTGAGCCTCATCGCACTGGGGGTGGGACCCGGCGACGAGGTCATCACCGCTCCTAACGCGTTTATGGGGATTGCAGAGGCTATCAGCCTGTGTGGCGCTCGCCCCGTCTTCGTCGACATTGACGAGGGAAGCTACACTCTGGATCCGCGCCAACTCGAGGCGGCCATCACGCTCCGCACACAAGCGATCGTTCCCAGCCACACCTTCGGGCAAATGGCCGACATGGATCCGATCCTGAAGATTGGCCGCCGGTATGGGACACCGGTCGTTGAGGATGCCTGCCAGGCGCACGGAGCGGAGAACAAGGGGCGCAAGGCGGGCACGATGGGAGTGGCGGGTTGTTTCAGTTTCGGTCCGGGCCATAATCTCGGGGCGTTCGGCGAAGCGGGCGCGGTCATCACCGACGAACAGGAGCTGCGCGCGAAGATCCAAATGCTCAGGGACCACGGCCAGGCCGGAATGCATCTGCATTCAACCATCGGTTGGAACGCCCAGATGGACGGCATCCAGGGCGCTTTCTTGAGTCTTAAACTTCCGCGGCTCGACTCCGCCAACAATTCCCGGCGGGCCCATGCCCGACTCTACAATGAACTTCTGGCGGACGAACTTCGGGTCGTGCGACCCGCGGTGGCTCCTCATAATAAGCACGCCTGCCATATTTACGCGGTGCGAGTGCCGGATCGTGATGGAGTGCTCGAACGAATGGCGGAAAAGGGCGTGCATTGCGCGGTCCACTATCCTGTGCCCATCCATCTGCAGAAGGCCTATGCGTTCCTCGGTTACGGGCCCGGGTCCTTTCCGGTCACAGAGCGCTGCGCCCACGAGCTCTTGTCGCTGCCGATGTACCCGGAATTGACCTCGGATCAGATCCAATACGTCGTTGCTACGCTCAAGGAGTGCCTCCCGCACCCCACCAAGTCCCCCGCTGTTTCCTGATTGTTCAGACGTCCCCCGGCCAACTTGCAGTAATTCAGTCTCCGAGACCGCTTCGTCGCGAACACGTTGACCGCTGCTGCAGAATGTCTTTGAGGATCCGGGTGGTATGGCTCGCTCGCTCTCTCATCGATTGCTGTCCGCCACCTGAGAGCTCGGCTGCCGATGCCGACTGCGAGGCCGTCGGCGGCAGCACTCTCGCCA
This sequence comes from Verrucomicrobiia bacterium, assembly GCA_036524155.1. GTDB lineage: Bacteria > Verrucomicrobiota > Verrucomicrobiia > Limisphaerales > UBA8199 > DATDCV01. The sequence goes on along the minus strand of DATDCV010000552.1, from coordinate 17,787 downwards.
TAGGCTTGGCCATCGCCAGGCGGAGTTCGTCCACGCCAAACGGTTTGGCCAGCACAGCGTCCGCGGCCACCGGGCGGCCGCCGAGCTGTTCGAAATAGGCCGTCACCATTACAATCGGTTGCTGCGGGACCAACGTGCGAATATTGAGCGCCAACTCGTCGCCCAGCATGTTGGGCATGCGGTAGTCTGTGATCACCAGGTCAAAACCGCCTTGCTGAAAACGGCCAAGCGCCTCGGCACCGTCCCTGGCCTCGGTGACATGATGGCCGTCAATGCCGAGCAAGAGCCGGATCGACTCGCGGGCGCCATCGTCGTCGTCCACAACCAGCACCCGGCGTTGAGACAAGTTGACCTGTCGGTTCATAAAACTGCATTTTTGGAGCATTTCCAGTACCAGTTAAGCCTGTCTCGGTCGGAACCCTTATTCTGAGATCTGACCTGCAACGCATTGGCGCAAAACGAGTTATTTTCTGGTAAGTCACGAGACTCCCGGGCTTGGTGATGTGGCGGGCGATGGTCGTGCGAGGCTCCACACCACCACGGTCATGAGCACCAGGCTGCAGCCGGCTACCAGAAGAGTGCCGATGGGACCGCGCACCAGGTCGTGAAGCAACTCCAGCGGCACCACCAACGCGGAGACCAGCCCCGCCCGGAACCAATCGGTGGCTCCCGATACCCGCGGGATCGAGCACACCGGAGTCCTTTGGGCCTTCACAAAAGCGAGGTAGACCCACGCAATGCCGACGAAGGATGAGACATACCAAAGCACCCGGGAAACGCGAACGGTATGTCCCGCGAAGGAGCCGACTGCGTTCTCAAGAAAGGGGAGCAGTTCGGCGGCGATGCGGCCATGGTGTGTTATCCCGTCCCACAGCAGGTGGGTGCTTGCCCCGATAAGAACCGAGACGGCAGTCTTTGCTATGGACCAGCGAGCCGTCCCGGACTCTGCCAGAAACTGGAGCCTGCATTTCCTGCCTATCGGCGTGGCGAACCACGGAACCAGGAGGCGCCACAGCACCGTTAACAGCAACCCGGCGGGGAGACTAAAGAGCAGCAAACCCAAAATCGTGTGTGACAGCTCGTCGAGGCTGGATTTCCCGACAAGGTAGGCCGCGTCCGGAACGACGCTGCCGGTAATCAGCGCGGGCACGCTGAGCCAGCGTGGACTGAAACGTCGGAGCGGCAGCACGGCCGCAGGATGAGCCAATGGGAACGGCACGGACACAAGGCTACCAAACGATCGCCGGAAGGCAAAAGTGAAGCAGCCGCGGAGTACCGGAAACTTAAGCCGGTTGAAAACCGGCGTTCCGGCCTGCAAGGTGCCTGGCTGGTTTAAGAGGGTTGGAAACCGGCGCGCCGGCGAGCGAGACTGCGAGATTGCGGGACTGAGAATTTTCCCGTTGCGCTTTGGTGTCCGGACTGCCACAGATCCGCTATGGTCCTTCCCACTCACAAAACAAAAATCGTCGCTACGATCGGGCCGGCATCTGAATCACCTCAGATGCTGGAACGCCTGGTCCGGGCCGGCATGAATGTGGCCCGCCTGAATTTTTCCCACGGCGACCCGGCGACCCAGGCCGCCCGCATTGCGAACCTCCGCGAAGTTGAACGCCAAACCGGCCGCCGTGTCGCCGTGCTGGCGGACCTGCCGGGGCCGAAAATGCGTTTGGGTAAAATCGAACCCGAGCCGGTCCAGCTCGTAAATGGCTCCAGCTTCACTCTGACGACCGAAGAGACCGTCGGCGACGCCCGACATGCCTCCATGTCGTTCAAGCAGTTGCCTCAGGCGGTGAAATCCGGAGATCGGTTGTTCCTTAACGACGGCCTGGTCCAGTTGATCGTCGAAGCCGTCGCGGGAAACGAAGTCCGCTGCAAAGTGGCGGTTGGAGGTGAACTCCGCTCGCGCAAAGGCCTGAACCTGCCGGGAATTAATCTGGGAATCAGCGCGTTTACGGATCACGACCGCACCTGTCTCGAATTTGCGTTGCAGCATGGCGTCGATGCCGTCAGCCAGTCTTTTGTCGAGACTGCCGCTGACATCGAGACCGTGCGGGAGGCGGCCAGGCGTATGGGCCACGCTCCGTTCATCATTGCGAAGATCGAACGGGGTCGGGCACTTGAGCGAATTGATGAGATCTTGCGGGTGGCCGACGGCATCATGATCGCACGCGGCGACCTGGGGGTGGAAGTGCCGATCGAAGAAATCGCGTTGATCCAAAAACAACTGCTCGCGAAGGCCAACCTGGCGGGCAAACCCGTGATTACGGCGACCCAAATGCTCGAGTCGATGACTCAGAACCGGCTCCCGACGCGGGCGGAAGCCACTGACGTCGCCAACTCGATCCTGGACGGCACCGACTGTGTGATGCTTTCCGGTGAATCCGCCATGGGCCGTTTTCCGGAGGAATCCGTCGCCATGTTGGCGAAGATTGCGGCATATACCGAGGCACATCGGCCTCCGCCACGACTCGACGTGCTCCGCGCCATCTCCCGGCAGCCCACGGCTCCGGACACTGCGGGAGCCATCGCGTCGGTAGTTGAGCACGCTCTGGAAACTGTGCCCTGCGCGGCGGTGTTCGTGCCGACTCTAACCGGGACCACCGCCCGCATGATTTCCCGGTTCAAGCCGCCTGTGTGGGTCGCGGCTTTGAGCCGTGATCGCAGCGTCTGCCAGGCTCTCCAATTCTCCTACGGCGTCTACCCAGTGGAACTCACGAGTGAGCCGGAAGATTGGCGAGAGTTCGCTGTGGCCTGGACGCGGGAACAGGAACTAACCGGCAGAAACGCGGTGCTGGTCGCGGGACCTTCTGCCAAACACCCGTCGGCCAACCACCGCCTCGAATTTCTCTCGATCACGTGAGGTATCGACGCTTCGGCGGTTCCGTCGCCGGCCGCAGCTATTTCATACTTTGCACGGGAGGGAGGCGACCCGGAGCGCCGACATGTTGTCGGCTTATCCCGCCCGGACCGCACAAGCCGACAACATGTCGGCGCTCCGGGTCCGGATGCATGAAATATCGGGCTATCGGCGCACCCGAAGCAGTTTTCCTCCGCCAGGCGCCAGGCGCAGTTCCATCCGCCGCCCCTTTGCCGGCAACCATTGCACCGACCGTGCGTCGAATCCTTCCAAGACCCCCGGGCCCCGAACCTCCAGAGTCACTGCGGTCGAGTAATCCAGGTTTACCACCAGAGAGTGCGTGGTTGCGGCGCTTCGGCCGGGGTCTTCCAAAGGACCGAAATTACCGAACAGTACGCCCTTGACCGGCTGCGGGGGTTGATACTTGGCTGTGAGGACGGGAAATTCCGGAACAAAGGCCGCGTCCTTCGGGAGAGATTCGGCACCCGGGGGGAGCATGCCGGCCTGGTAAACGCCCACCGAGCGAAGCGGTTGCAGTTCCCGGGCGATGGCGACGAATTCCCGATTGAGGACCGTGAGAGCGTCGTACAGCGGCGTCGGAGTGCCATCGGCATTGGCGATGCCTCCGGTGTGGCCCGGGTGACAATAGACGTAGTACGAAATGCCTTGCGCGCCATAGGCCAGCGTCGTGTAGACGAGGTAGCGCATTTCGTCGGCCTTGGGCACGCGCATCGAGGGCGCCCACGTGCAGGCCTGCACGATGTTCAGGAACGGCAGCCCGGCGTCTTGCGCGGCACGGCGAATCAGTCCGAGATTGAGGAAGTACTGGCCCGAATCGCCTGTAGTGGTGAACTGGTAATGGTCGTAACTGATCAGCGCCGGTTTCACTTCCGCGACGAATTGGCGCAGGTGGTCCTCGTACGCGTTCACGGTGTCTCCCTTGTTGCCCAGTTGCTCGTTGGTTGCGTAGGTCGGGAACAGGTTGATGTAGGCCAGGTGCAGGGGGTCGCGCGCGCGGAGGTAAGCGACCAACCGGCCCAGCGCGGGAAAGGCAGCCGCGTTCGGCTCGTCCGTGATGAAATAGGCGTAAAGAGCGGGATGGCGACGCACGCGCTCGATCAGCGCATCCAGCTTTTCGCGTTGCGCCGGATCATCGAGCGTCGCGGGGGCCAGCAGCGAATCCTGAAGTTGCGCCCGCAGGCCCGCGCGTTGCACAAGGTCCAGATCTTTCTCGGTGCACCAAACCAGATTCCACCCGCCTTCCGCCATCTGCCGGACAGCCGCATCGCTCATGGGCGGCCCGGCCCAATAGGTGACGATCGGTGTTCCGACCTGCCACTGGTTTGTGCCGGAAGCCTCCGCGGCTGGCTGCCAGAGCGGCACACCGCAGAGGACGATCACAAGGGCTATCCTTAGGGGTCTCATAATCACAAGATCGGACTGTCACAATGCCACCGCCGGGCGCGAGGAACGTACCAGGCCGGGAGCTCCGCCGACTGGCGGCTGCGCTCGATGTGCAGCTCGGCGCGCCACGCAGGCTCCGCAATCAGCAGAACTGCCTCGAGGTGGGGGTGCACGCGGATTTCATGGCGCGCTACCTGGTCCGCCCGACGTCGCGCATGCTCGGCTTTTGCCGCCGCGAGGCGATCCTCGGTCCTATGCTTCACACCTTCTTTTGAACTGCGCCTGCCGCGCTCCGTTAACTCCCGCTCGTACTGGTCGAAATAATCGTCAACGCGTTCCAGTTCCCGCTTGAGGCTGTTTTCCTGCCGGGTCCGGATGCCGCGCAACTCGGCCATCAGGTCGGGCTCAAGAGCCGCCTGCAGCCACAGTCGCCATTGGACGGGATCCGGTTTCGGCCACACCGGCTCCGGCTGTGGATTCGGTTCGACAGAGGCGAAATTGAGTTGCCGCGCCAAATCCTCGTCCGGTTCGCCGCCGGGGAGAGTTACCGCGACGCGGTGGAGCGACCAATGCTGGTCGATGGCCTGCACTTCACAACGGATCAAGGCGAGCAACGAGAAATGAAAGTCGGCGACGAACGGTTTGACGAGGCGCCAACGGCCGGTTCCCGGGTACTGGTTGCACCACAACTTTTCCGCGACCGGCAGTTCCGGCGCGACGGCCGAGCTGGCTGCGAGAACCAAGCGATCCAGAGAGAGCGGTGAAGGCCGCTGCGCCTCGGCCAGACGAAAGGTCAGCGGGCAACCCGGGAAGACCTCGCGGGAAGCGTCCCGCGCCGCCTTTGTGTCCGCGGGCGCAAAGTGGAGTTCGCCGGAGTGCATTTCCCCCTGCCGATTCCAGAGCGAGGCGGCAAGGCCTTCCGCGAGCACCTCGAGGCGGTCGTGCCAGGTACGTTCGCACAGGGCCCCCAGGTGTGTCAGCCCCTGCTCGTAAAAGTCCAGGGCGGCGCCCGGATCGTAGCTTAGCCGCTCGAGTTTCACGGCAGGAACCTGTCGATGAAAGTCAGGTAACCTTTCCTGCCTCCTGTTTTGGTGTTGTGTTCGACGGACTTCCCGAGTTTCCGCAGACAGTCAACGATGACGTCAAGAGCAACAGGCGGGATCGATTTTGCTGCGTCGCTGTTCCCGACGCTGCGGCCCAGCCGGAACTCACACATGGCTTTCACCGCCTCGAACGTTTCGCCATCCAGGCCCCTCAGGGCGGAGGGTTTTGGCGTGGCGCCGCGGAGTTCGCTTCGGTAATGCTGAAACGCGGCTTCGTAGGCGCGGAGCGCCACGTAATCCGTCATTTCCGGGTGGGCGCGCCAGATCCTCACGACGCTCGCCTCAAGGTTTTGCAGCACATCCAGGTTGGGGGTATCGCCGTTCATATTGAGCATATTCAAACAGACTCGTAATCCTTTGCGAACAGTGTTTCGTCCAGTTTCTTGACTTCGCCGTAGCTGTCGCGAGCTGCCGCCAGTTGTTCGCCGAGGGTGGCGAAGGCCTCGGCGACGCAGCCCTCGCTCTCACGCCACCGCCGCAGGATCTCTTCCGCAAACTCATCGCTGCTGAAATTATCGCCCAGCACCAACCCGGTCTCACCCACCACCAACTCGAAGAGATTCAGTTTCTCCTGGAGGATCTGCAGCAGGTGTTCCTGCAGGGTGCCGGATTGCACAAAATTGTAGATACGCACCGGGTGCTGTTGTCCCAAGCGGTGGAGGCGGCCGATGCGCTGCTCGATTTCCATCGGGTTCCAGGGCAGGTCGAAGTTTACCAGGCGGTGGCAGAACTGGAGATTTCGGCCCTCCGTGCCGCTGTGCGTCAGCAATAGCGCGCCGCTGTGCTGCCGAAATTCCTCCGTGATGGGTTGGCGATTTGCCGCCGGTGTCGACCCGTTAATCACAAACGTCGGGACCTTTTCACCGCGCAGGAAATCCGCCAGGGACGCTTGTGTTTCCAAAAACTGGGTAAAGACGACTACTCCACCTTCACCGCGCGTGAGGGGCGAGAGCAGTTGGCATTTTCGCTGCCAACTGGCTGCCAACGGGGCTTGTTCGCGCCAGGCGGCGGCGAGTTCCTGCTGGGGAAACTTAGCCAGGGAGCTTCGCCAGGCGGCCGGGCTGCTGCCGGCGCTTTGAAGTATCAGGCGGCCCCAGAGGCTGGCTTCACTCCGGTTGAGTTTCCCGAGGCCGGCCCGGAACTCCGCCTCCCAGGCCTTCCAGAATGCCTGTTCCTCTGCGTCCGGCGCAAAAGACACCGTTTCCGCCCGGCGCGGCGGCAGTTGCACGCCGGCATTCGCGCGCGTGTTGCGGATCATTACCTGGCCCAACAAACGGCGCAACTCTTCCGGTTCGCGAGGTTGCCGCGGGCGCTTCGGATTGAGAAAACGGGCGCGGAACTCTTTTGGAGTCGGCAGTTGACCGGGCTGGAGCAGTGTGACCAGGTTATAAAGTTCTTCGAGGGAGTTTTGGACCGGGGTCGCGGTGAGCAACAGCAGGAATTGGCGCGAAAGCGCGTTGACCGCCTGCCAGGCCTGAGAGTCCCGGTTGCGCAAATAGTGCGCTTCATCCACGATCAGAATATCCCACTGCACCTGGCGGGCGCATTCCAGGTGAGCCGGTTGCTTCAGAGTGTGCAGGCTCGCCACAATGCCCGTATTGCCGGTCCAGAACGTCTGGAGGTCCGCGCGGGCCTGGGATTGGTTGGTCGTAACTGTGTCCAGCCCGAACTTGTCACTCAGCTCTTCCTCCCACTGGTCGACCAGCGAAGGGACGGTGAGCACCAGGAACCGGTTAACCATACCCCGGGTGAGCAGTTCTTTGATCACCAGCCCCGCCTCAATGGTTTTGCCCAGGCCCACTTCATCCGACAGCAAGGCCCGGCCCCGCAGAGGACCCAGCACACGCAACGCAGCCCGTATCTGGTAATCGAGGCGCTCGATTCGGCAATAAGGCAGCGAGAGCAGGTCGTCTGACTGGTTGGAGACCCACCACAGGGCGGCGCGCTCCCGCAGCCAATAGCCTCCCAGTTCTGCGACCGGGAACACCGTTTCCTGGAACGACAGTTGCGGCATCTCAAGATGAATTCGGACCGGAGGCAAAGGGAGACGCGCTGTCGTCGCCGGGGCCGGAACCGTCCTGGGGCCGGCGCTTTGCGTGGCCAGTTTGGCGCCCGCACGGCCACCTTCTTTGAGCTGTGCGCGCGCAAGCCGTTCCGTCTCTCTGCGCGCCAGGATGGCACGGCGGCGCGCTTCTTCCTCAGCCCGCTTTTGTTCCTTGCGGCGCAGGTGGCGTTCATACCGTTCAAAGTCGGAGAATATTGGGATCCCGGCATCCGTGAGAAACGGGTCGATCGGAGACACCAGGGACCGGCTCTCCTGGGCCATCGCCACGAGGTTGTCTTCGATCCACGCATAGGGCGACTCATCGGCGGCAAAGGGAGCTTCTGCCTCGGTTACAGGTTTCCCGTCCAAGCCGATTCGTTTGACCCAAAACCCGGCCACGCCGCCTCGGTTTGTTGGGAAACGTTCGAGCCACCGTGCCAAGGCCTCGCGAATTGCGTTGCGGTGATGCGTCGTCAGTCCCGGTTCACGCCGGCCCTCGGTTTCCAACTCCCAGCGCAACTGATCGGGGCCGCTTCCGTGGACGCGGGCGCGGGCGGCCACTTGGCGGGTTCGTGGGTGGGTCCACTCAAACTCAGTCGACATCTCAATCGGATTGAAGGTGACCCGGAGATCGAGGAGGGATCGCCCGACTTCCGGCGTGACGGGAGCGGCCCTTTCGGGCACGACCTTCAACAAAAAACATGCCAAAAGGTAGAGCGCGTGTTGGCCGCGTGTGGCTGGCAAGCCCGCTGTCACCAGGCGCGTTTGCAGGCAACGAGAAAACTGTTGGATTTCTCGAGCCAGCCACCTCCACGGATCTTCGCCCGCCGCCGTGGAGAAAGGCAGCCACTTCCCAGGTATGGCCATCCCCAGGTTTCTGTCGGACAGCATTCCTATCCGCAAAGCGCCCGGAGCCAGCGGCAGCCGCCTCCGGATGCGGTTCAACAGCGCACGGCTCGAGGGAGCCCACTCATTACAGAAGTCGCGCTCGATCGTGCCACCGAGCTCGAACTCAAAATCCAACACGGCGCCGCCAAAGCCGCTTCGCTCCGAGGGGAACATCCGCCCTCGCGCCACGCTCTCACCCCGCTCGCGTGACCACTCGAAGCGAAAAAGCCCGGCCGCCAAATCCAACGTAACTGTCAGTATGATCTGCTCTGAGGCAAAGACCATCTGTTCGGCGGAAGCCGTTTCAAGTTCATCAACTCTCGGGGGTGGGTCCGGCATTGCTGGGTAGAATTCACCGCAATCTGTCGAACTCGTCAAGCGGGATGCGTGTCACCTGACGTAAAGGGCGCAGCTTGACAAAAACTCCGGCTGAGATGCCTGTCGGACTTTTTATTTTTCAAAACGCTGTTTCCGAGCTACCTCTTGAGCCATGCGAACACTGTGCCTGGTTCCACTCTTCCTGCTGTTCGGCTGCGCCACCGTACCCGATGGTGGGCGGGAGACATCTTCGGCAGCAGACGGCGTTTTCCGGCGGCTCTCAGCCGATTACATCTCCGGCTATCTTGACTGGCGCCCTCAGACCGGGACCGCGCTCGGCTTGCACGAGTACGACGGGAAACTGACGGACTACAGCCGGCCTTCGCTCCAGTCAGAGCTCGCCCGGCTAAAAACGTTCGAGCAGCGCCTCGCGAATCTGCAAACCGATCAACTTGGCACCCGCGCTTCTTATGATTACCGACTCCTCCGCGCGTCCATTCAGCGCGAGATCTTCGGCTTCGAACAAATCCAGTCCTTCACCCGGAACCCGATGGCCTACGCCGGAGCGCTCGACGTAAATATCTATATCAAACGCAACTTTGCTCCCCTCGAAAATCGAGTGCGCTCGATCATCGTCATTCTCGGCCAGGCGCCGCGGCTGTTCGCTGCCGCGCGGGCGAACCTCGCCGAGTCGCTCCCCCGGCCCTTCATTGAGACTGCCATCGAACAGGCCGGCGGTTTGGCTGACTTTCTCAATAAAGACCTGGTGGAGGCCTTAAGGAACTTCAGGAATGAGAACCTCATGGCGGAATTTGATTCAACCAACCGTTGCGCTATCGCCGAGCTCCGCGACTTTGTCACCTGGCTCAAAACCGAAAAGCTGCCTAAAGCGACCGAGGACTATGCGCTCGGCCGTGATAAATATGTCCAGATGCTCGAATACGGCGAATTAGTCGACATTTCGCCGGAGCGCATCCTTGAAATTGGGATGCGCGAGCTGCATGAAAAGCAGCGCGTGTTTGCTGAAGCAGCGGCCATAGTCGACCCGGCCAAGAAGCCAATCGAGGTTTTCCAGCAGATCCAACATGATCACCCGACCGCTAAGAACCTGATCCCGGACACCGCCAGGGATCTCGAAAACATCCGGCAATTCCTCGTGGACCACCAGATCCTCACGTTGCCGTCACGCGTCCGCGCGCAGGTCGCGGAGACTCCTCAATACATGCGCGCCACCAGTTTTGCCTCGATGGACTCGCCGGGCGTCTTCGAAAAGAGAGCCACGGAGGCCTATTACTATGTCACGCCCCCGGAGCCGGACTGGACCCCGCGCCAGACCGAAGAATGGCTCACCGCCTTCAACTACTACACGACCGATATCGTCTCAACCCACGAAGCTTATCCCGGTCACTACGTCCAGTTCCTCTGTCTCCAGGCTTCGCCTGCGAACCGTCTTGAAAAGATCTTTACCAGCTACGCGTTCACCGAAGGCTGGGCCCATTACGCCGAGCAGATGATGGTGGATGAAGGCTTCGGCGCCCCTGGCGCTTCCGGGAACGACGCCCAGGGCCGCATCCGCGCGGCCAAGTACCGTCTTGCCCAAACCGATGAAGCACTCCTTCGCCTCTGTCGGTTGTGCGTTTCCGTTAAAATGCACTGCCAGGGCATGACCATCGATGAAGCAACGAAATTCTTTCAGGACAACTGTTATTACGAGGCGAAACCCGCCCGCCAGGAAGCCATCCGCGGCGCCTACGATCCCGAGTATCTCTACTACACCCTCGGCAAGCTCGAGATCCTCAAGCTCCGCGACGACTACCGCAAACAGGAAGGGGCCAATTTCTCGCTCCGCAAATTCCATGACGAACTCCTCCGTCACGGTGCCCCTCCCATCCGCCTCTTGCGCGAGTGCCTGCTCAAAGATCCCGCCTCCTGGCCCAACGTGCTGTAAGACCGGCATTCTGCCTGCCTCCAGCATCACCCCGGATCGAAAACCGGGGCAGATGCCCGTTCAACTGAAAACCAACGGCTTTCTGCTCTTTCGCGGCTAAAACAATTTTTGTGGTGGGACAGCATTTGTCCAAGTGAGGTTGGCATTTTTGTTTGAAAAACAATGAAAACTGCTGCCTATTCAACCGCTCCCGTGACGCTGAATTCATTTCCCCCCAAGCCGCGCCTAATCGCGCCAAATCGCGGTAAATCGCGGTAAATCGCACTTGTTCTTTTATATCCGGTCCCCTGTGAATAACTTTATATGGACATTTGTCCAGTAGTGTATATATGTTCAGTATAGAGCGTGGACGGCTGAACCGGCCCGCGCCGCCTAATCAACACTATGCAAGAGCTTACCGACAGGCAGCGGCAGATACTGGAATTCATCAAGCGCAAGCAGACGACGGATGGCCTGGTGCCAACCCTGCGCGACATCGCGGCGCATTTCCGTTTCCACAGCCCAAACGCCGCGCTGTGCCATGTGCAGGCACTGCTCGCGAAAGGGTTTTTGAAAAACCTGCCCGGCCGCGCGCGGTCGCTGCAAGTGGTGGACCCGAATGCGCCGAAAGACCGGCTGCGGCCGCGGGTGGTGTCGGTGCCGATCTACGGCGCCATTCCCGCCGGCCTGCCGCAGGAGGGAACACAGGAAGAGGAGGGGTGCGTGCTGATTGATGTGAACACCCTGGGCATCAAACCCACGACGCGCACATTCGGCCTGAAAGTCCGCGGCGAGTCGATGATGGGCAAGCACATCGTCGATGGCGATATCGCGATTGTGGAGCACGGGGTTCAGCCGCAACCGGGGGACGTGGTGGCCGCGCTGATTGACGGCCAGGTGACGCTCAAGACGTTTGTCATCCAGCGAGGCAAGCCGTTTCTGCGCGCCGAAAATCCGCGCTACCCGAATTTGATCCCGCAACAGGAACTCCAAATCCAGGGAGTCATGGTCGCGCTGATCAGAAGAAGAAAATAATTCGGACTTTGCCATGAGCCTGGTGCTTCAACCTCGCTCCATCGTTCACCTCGACGCGGACGCGTTCTTCGCTTCGGTCGAGCAATCGGCTGACCCGCGGCTGCGGGGCAAGCCGATTGCGGTGGGAGGTGAGAAACGAGGAATCATTGCCTCCGCCTCGTATGAAGCGCGGCGGTTCGGAATTTACACGCCCATGCCGACGACCATGGCGCGCCGGCTGTGTCCCAAGCTGATTTTGCTGCCGGGTGATTTTGAAAAGTACGAGCTGTTCTCGCGGCTGATGTTTTCCTACGCGTACGATTTCACGCCGGACGTCGAAATCGGGTCGATTGACGAAGGGTATTTCGACCTGACCGCCACGCGCCAACCGGCGGTGGGCATCGCCGAGACCATCCGGCGCGCGATTCGGGAGTCGCTGAAACTGCCGGTCAGCGAGGGAATCGCGGGGAACAAACTGGTCAGCCAAATCGCTTCCAAGCTCAAAAAGCCATCCGCGTTCGAGTTTGTAGCGCACGGACACGAGGCGGAATACTTGTCGCCGCTGCCGAACAAGTGGCTGCCCGGCATCGGGCCCAAAACGGCCGTGCAACTGAATTCGGCGGGCCTCGCCCATATCGGGCAGATCGCGCAAACGCCGGCGGAATTGCTGGGACTGCTGGTCGGCCGCCTGGCGCCGCAATTGCGCAGCTTTGCGCGCGGCATCGATGAACGCCCCATCATCCCCGTCCGCGCCCCCGCCAAATCCTATGGTGAGCAGGAAACATTCGAGGCGGACACGACCGACGAGGAGTTCCTGGATGCAACCTTGCGGAGGATGGCCGACAAGCTCATGGCTAAAGTGCGTGAGGACGATAAGAGCATCCGCACGGTAACGGTCAAGGTCCGTTACAACGACATGGATGAACAGCAGGCCAGCGAGAGCCTGCCGGAACCGACCGACCTGGAAACTGATATTTACGATAAAACCTCCGCGCTGCTGCGCAAGGCCTGGCAGCGACGCGTCAGCCTCCGCCTGGTTTCGCTGAGATTGTCAAACGTGTACGACGGCCGCTTTCACGGAGAACTGGCGCTGGATGTTTCGGCCCGTCAGCACTCAGCGCAGCAGCAGTTGGCCGGTGTCGTGGATCAGTTACGACAAAAATACGGCCGATCGGTGGTGCTCCGGGGACATGATTTCATATTGCGAGAAAGATGCCAACAAGCTACGGCCGAAAATCCGAAATCCGAAATCCGAAATCCGAAAGAAGGCAGAAACCCGAAATCCGAAAGAGCGGCCTTCCCGGATTACAATGTAGCGCTTGCCACTGCCAAACGCGCGAAGTCGGTTTTCCTCTTTTCCTCCGGAGGACAGAGCAGGGGAGTCACGCTTTGCGCCTCCAAACGCCCGGGTTTGATCTCCCTCTCCTCCTCCGGAGGAGAGGGCAGGGGGAGAGGAGGCCCTCCTGCGTTTCGCATCCAAAGCGCCCGCCATCCGGCTACCATCCCTCTCAATGTCCACAGTTATTATTCGTTCCTGGATTCGACGCTTTCCGTGAGAGCGATCGTTGATTTGGCAAAACGGCATGAACTGCCGGCAATCGCTTTGACTGATAAAAATAATCTGCACGGCGCGGTCGAGTTCGCGCAAGCCGCCGCCGAAGCCGGAATTAAGCCGATCATTGGGGCGGAGCTGAACTGCGAGGGGCGCCAGGTGTGCTTGTATGTCGAAAATGAACAAGGCTATCACAATCTGTGCCGTTTGCTGACGCAGGCGCCGGAGGGCAGGGGGAGAGAAGGCCCCTTTAACTTCCGTGGTTCAGTTCGTAAAGAGGAGGTGGAATTCGATCAGTGCCTCCTTGCATCGGCTGCTACGGAGAACGCCGCGGCCCATCCTTCGGATTTCGGGTTTCGCCCCGCCATTTCCGATCCCTCAGACGATTCTGCGAAATGCGCCGGGCGGAAATGGCGGGATTTCGGCCTTCGGATTTTGGATTTCGGATTTGTTTCCACCACCGGCCTGCTCGCCGTCAGCCCCGATCCCACCCTAGCCCAGTTTTTCCCCGGCCGCTTTTATCTGCAAATCAACAGCATCGAAGCCTGCGAAAAACGCGCCCCCGGTCTGCCTTGCGTCGCTTCGTTGCCGATCCATTACGAACTGCCGGCCGACCGCTGGAAGTATGACGTCGTGCAAAGCATTCGCACGCTGACCTTGCTGCGGCAGGCTCATCCGGAAAAACGTTTGGCTGGTGAATATCATTTTCGGCCGAATGCCGAAATGCGACGCCTCTTGGCGGCCGCGCCGGAATTGCTGGCGCATACCCGGGAAATTGCCGAGCGCTGCTCGTTCACGTTCTCGCTCGGCAAGCCGCAATTCCCCGGCTACGCGCCGCCGGATGGCTCCACCCCCGGCGCGTTTCTGCGCCGCCTGGTGATGGCAGGGTTGCAGTGGCGCTACCCGAATGACCACGCTCGCCTCAAACCGCAGCTCGAGGAGGAATTGGCCATCATCACGGACGTCGGTTACGAGGAGTATTTCCTCGTCATGTGGGACATTCTCCAGGAATGCCGCCGGCGCGGTATCGAATGGATCACTCGCGGCAGCGCCGCGGATTCGCTCGCCTGCTATTGCCTGGGCATCAGCGGGGTCTGTCCGATCCGTTTCGATTTATACTTTCGCCGTTTCCTCAACAAAGATCGCATGGCGCTCCACAAGCTGCCCGATATCGACGTGGATTTCCCGCACGACCGCAAAGACGACGTCATCGATTTGATCTTTGAAAAATACGGGCCGTCGCATGCGGCAGTGGTGGGAGGTTTCTCAACGTTTCAAGCACGCAGCGCCTTTGCGGAAGTGGCCAAAGTGCTGGGCGTTTCCGACTTTCAAGTGCGCCGCCTCACAGAACGGTTTCCCCACTTTGCCCGCTCCGCGGAACTGGCCGACACCGTCGCGGACTCGCAGGAATGCCGCGACTTGCCGATTTACGATGAGCCTTACGCGACGGCGCTGAAGATGGCGCAGTTTCTGGACGGCTTCCCGCGCTACCCCAAGATGCATCCTTGTGGTGTGGTGTTGTCGCGCCAACCGATGCACGAAATCACTCCTTGCTTTGTGTCGGCCAAGGGATACCCCACCACCCATTTCGACATGGATTCCGTCGAAGCTGTGGGCCTGGTAAAAATGGACATCCTCGCGCAAGGCGGCCTGGCGGTGATGCGGGACGTCAAGGGCATGCTGGAAAGTTTCGAAGCTGAAAGGCTAAAGAAATCCGAAAGAGATCCGAAGGCCGAAATCCGAAAGAGGGACCGCCTCTCACACGTCCTCTGCTCCGGCAGAGGAGAGGGAGTGGCCCCCGCACAACTCGCTGGCTCCAGGCAACTCGCTCGTAGAACCTCGCCTCTCCTCACGACGGCTGCAACGAGGAATGTTTCGGATTTCGGAATTCGGGTTTCTTTCGGATTTCGGAATTCGGCCTTCGGATTTTCCCCATCGCCTCCCCAATCCTTCCTCGATCTCGATGCCCTGGCACCCTGGCACGACCCTGAAGTTTGGCGTCTCATTGCCGGCGGCGATGCCCGCGCCGTGCATCATATCGAAAGCCCGGCGATGATCTCACTCTGCAAAATGTGCAATGTGGGAGACATCGACACGTTAATCGCGATCGTCTCCGTCATCCGGCCGGGAGCGGCGAATGAGAGCAAAAAGATGGAATTTGCGCGCCGCTACCAAAGGCTTAGTCCAGTGCGTTATCCGCATCCCTCTCTTGAGCCCTGCTTGCGCAGCACTTACGGCCTGGTGGTGTATGAAGAGCATATTCTCCAGATTTGCGAGGCGTTCGCCGGCCTGCCGCCCGGCCGCGCCGATGTGCTTCGCCGCGCGTTGGGCAAGAATAAAGCTGATATTATCACTCAAATCGAAAGCGAGTTTGCGGATTGCGCCCGTCGCCGCGGGCGCAGCGAAGCTGAAATCGCCGAGGTATGGGGTTTGGTGGTCGGATTCCGCGGTTACGCGTTTTGCAAAGCCCACAGCACGGCTTACGGCGTCGAAGCTTATCAAGCGGCCTGGCTAAAGCGTTACTACCCGGTCGAGTTCATGGCTGCCGTCCTTTCCAACGGCAAAGGTTTTTACCGCCCGCTGGTGTACATCCTCGAGTGTCACCGCCTGGGAATTCCCTTGATGCCGCCGTCGGTCAACGAACCGGGACCCGCGTTTCGAGTCCTATGCAACCCGAAAACCGAAGGCTCGTGCCAAAATCCGAAAGCGATCCGGGTGCCCGTGTTACTGGTGAAGGGGCTGACCAACCGGACTAAAGATGCCATCATCCGCGAACGCGAGCGTGAGAAATTTTCCTCGTTGGCGGATTTCTTTCTGCGCGTGCAGCCGCTGCCGGAAGAAATGGAGGCGCTGATCCGCGTCGGCGCTTTTGATGAATTCGGCCGGGACCGCACGGCACAATACTGGGAATCCAAATCCCTCGAACGCACCGCCGCCGACATCCGGAAGCCTAGGCAGAGGGATTGGGATCATGGACCGTCTAGAAACCAAGTGCCACCTCTCCCCTGTCCCCTTTCCCCCATCCGCCTTCGCCAAGCCTACGGCGGACGAGGAGGCGGAGAGGGGGATACAACACGGCCGTCGGTTGTTAGCGTCGGCCACTTGGTTTCTTCCTCTCCCCCGCCAATCCGCGGATTGGCGGGGAGGGCTGGGGAGAGGAGGCCTTTTCTTTCGTCCGCAGACAGGTTCATGAAAAGTCCGTCGGAAGCTGATGATATAGTCGACCCGGCGGGTAACGCAGGTGTGGCCGAACAGCTTTGGCTGTTGCCTCCGGGAAACGTCGAGGGACTTTCTTCAGTTCCACTGGCGGAGCCAGGCCGCCTGGAGCGCCTGCGTGCTGAAGAAGAACTCCTCGGCTACGCCGTCAGCGGGCATCCGCTCGAACTTTTCCCCAATATCGCCTGGGAAACTTATTGCCCTATCGACCGCCTGAACGAACACATCGGCGAGCAAATTATCACCTGCGGCCTGGTGATCGAGCAGCGATTGTTTCATCAGGTAACCGGCGAACCAATGAAGTTCCTCACCATCGCTGATTGGACCGGCATTATCGAAACCGAACTCTTCGCCCGCACCTACCAGTCTTATGGGCTGAACACAGTACGCTACCGCGTCCTGGAAATCACCGCCATCGTCGAGCCATTCGAAAACGGCCGGGGACATACTTTGCGGGTGTTGCGTGCCGGAAAACCCAGAGTGAGTTACTGCAAATGAAGGCGGAAGAAAGCGGGGGGCGCACCGATGAGATTGGTCTTGAAGAACCGATCTCCCGAGAGCACGGCGCCGGTCCCCAACGGACTCCATTGTGCGCCAGGATTGAGTGTGCCGCTGGTCTCAAGAACGTAGTTGCTGGCGCCGACGGGCCACGAGAGCACCAGTTGGCCGCCTGACAACCCTGCCTGCAGCGTGAAGCCGGGTTGGCCAAACCGAATGGTGTAATTGTAGGTGTCCGCGACGAAGAGATTCCCCGCGCTGTCAACGGCCAGACCGTAGGGCAGATTGAAACGCACGCTGCTGCCGGGCCCATCGGCAGTGCCGACGCTCCCGGCCAGGCCGGCGATGGTGCTCACCACCCAATTCGTGCCTGCAGGCGCGACCGACCGCAAAGTGTGGTTGACCGTATCAGCGACGTAGAGCGTTCCCCCCGGTCCGCTGGCGATCCCGAACGGGTAATTAAACTGCGCCGACCGGTTGGTGCCGTCGGCGCTGCCGCTGAACCTGGGCAAGCCTGCCACCGTAGTCGTTACCCAATCGCTCCCGACGGGACTGACTTTCCGCACGATGCTGTTGTACGTGTCGGCCACAAGGATATTGCCGAGTCCGTCCACCGCGATGCCCGAGGGATAATAATACCGCGCCGACGTATTTGTCCCGTCGGTTATTCCTGCGGCGCTGGCCAGGCCGGCAATCGTCGTCACCTCGCCCCACGGGGTTACTCGCCGGATAGTATGATTATAGCTGTCGGCAACGTAAATATTACCCGTCCCGTCTGCGGCTACTCCGTAGGGGAAATTTAGCCTTGCCAAGCCGCCGACGCCATCCGAGGTGCCGGCGAATCCGGCGGTTCCCGCAAAGGTGGTTACCACCCAGTTCGTGTCTACAGGAGCGACCTTCCGGATTGTGTGATTGTAAGTATCCGCGACGAACAAAACACCCCCGTTGCCAAGGGCAATGCCATAA
>DATDCV010000551.1:0-17517 GCA_036524155.1 Verrucomicrobiia bacterium | reverse complement strand
GCTCCTTGTCCACGCGCCGCTCCGCTATAATGGCGGCGAGGATGCCGAACACAAGGAATACGGCGACTCCGATCAGCATCCGGTTAGTCAGCTTCTTCTGCCAAGTGAAGAACGCGACGATCTTCTGCAGTTCAGCCAGGACGCGATCCAAGGGTGGTTCAGTTTCCATAAGCCGGATCCCAACGACGGAAGTGACCGATGAGGGCGGCCCACGGCGTCCGAATTGCGAAACGACACGTCCCGCCCGCATTCGCTCCGGTGATTTTCTTGGGCCTCCGTCTCATCGCAAACCCTCTCTCTTCCAAACTCGCCAACATGCAAACCAAAAGTAAGCCGCTAAAATCGATAAGGCCAGCGGCACAAGCAGCAACATCGGGAGTGCGGGCCAGATACTCCCACCATGCTGCGAAGTCACCGAGGCGAGGGAGAGGGAGGCAACAACAAAGTAGCCGGACGCCGCCGTGGCTATGCCTGCCGCTGCTCCCCAGCTAACTATTCGTGCGTGCCTCTGGGCGCGAGGCGAAAGCTTATTAAATCCCAGTATCGCCAAACCTCCGGCGACCGCAATCGCCGCTATGTAAAGCAAGCGACCTGGCCGTTGTCTGAAATACCCAATGGGATCGCTGGCAGCGAACTCGTGGATTGAGGTCAACGTGAAATACATCCACGCCGCAACGACTGTCATGATGCCCAATTTTTTCACGCGTTCTTTTTGGCCCAACGCGGAGTTGAGCCGCAGCCGCCGGAGACTTGGCCCCGACGAAGCCCAGGAGCAGCAAACCTCCAAGCACAACCGCAAACAAAAGGGGCGGCGGTTGTCGGCTCCGGCGAAAGGTTAGCGGGCTTCATTGTCCTCAACGCCTGTACCTCCTGAGGGGCAGAACAAATAGTCCGAGGGCGGCCCCGCCGCAGGCTGCGAGGAGCATACGCACCCAGACGGACTGAGACTCTGTGCGCAGCCCCATGAAGACGCCAAACAATATGATGCCGAAAACAAACCCAGCGATGTCCTTCGCTGGGACGTTCGGCGGCTTGTTCTGATCATCGCTCATTCCAAGCTCCTTCCCGCTAACAATGATTGAGCAGTCGGCTCGTTCGCTCATCGAGCGAGTTCGATTTCTCCCCAAGGCTCCTCATACAGAATCCGTTATACGCCGACCGGCAGAGACGTCAACCCCTCGAAAATGGGCCACCCCACCCCCATCGTTTACTGGTTGGGGTTAACGTTAGCTGCCGCTTGAACCCGCAGGTTTGGCAGACAGCCGGTGGGTCGTTCGGGGGCAGCAGGGGCGAACGACCGCCGGGAAAAATGTCCGCACGCCGGCGCATCCTGAAGGGATGCCAGCCTGAACCCAGCGACGTTTCACGACCGCAATTTCGGGTGGGCTCGCCCGGGCTGGTGCGCGCCTTCCTGCCATCGCCTTCGGGGTGGCAGGATCATTTTACCGCCTGACCGGAGGTCGCCGCCCCCCCGAACACCCTAGCGACCTCCGGCTACTGTCTGCCAATCCTTCGGATTGGGGTGGCGGGTTTCTCGTCCTTGAATCGTTGTCCCAATCCAGCGCGCTTGATAGTTCGAGATGGCGTCGAGGAATTCACGCTGCGTCTCCTCGACGAAGCGGATTGTCACGGGGCCAGGCGCCTCTCGGCCGCTGGAGGGGAAAGGCTAAGGGCTAAAGGCTGAAGGCTGAAAGGGGGAAAGCCAGATACTGAAAAGCTGAAGGCTGAAGGCTAAAGGCTGAAGGAGGAAAGCCAAATGCTGAAAGGGTGAAAGAGGAAGGGGGGAGCAGGGAGGGGCAGCGCAAAGGCGCAAAAGGGGCAAAGACGCAGGAGGATTGGGAAAACGGCGAGACGCCTTTCCTACGCCGGGGGGTTGAGTGCCTCGGTGCACACCTCCAGCGCGGCCGCGCCGAAGCAGACGAGGCGCACCTCGCCAAAGGCCGGGTGGTTCTTGAGAAAGGCTCTGACCTCGTGCACGGCGATGTGAGCCGCGCGGTCCATGGGAAAGCCGTACGCGCCGGTGCTGATCGACGGGAAGGCGATGGTGCGTATGCCCGTCCGGTCCGCCAGCGCAAGGCTGTTGCGATAACAGCTCGCGAGCAGGTAGTCCTCACCGTGAGCGCCGCCGTGCCACACCGGCCCGACGGTGTGGATGACCCATTTCGCCGGCAGGTTGTAGCCCTTGGTGATTTTGGCCTGGCCGGTTGGACAACCGCCGAGCTGGCGACATTCTTCAAATAATCCGGGGCCAGCGGCGCTGTGAATCGCGCCGTCCACGCCGCCGCCTCCCAGTAAGCTCGTGTTCGCGGCGTTCACGATGGCGTCAACTTGTTGCTTCGTGATGTCTCCTTCGACGACGCGGATCCTTCGTTCGGCGGACTCGTTTTCCATAGGCGGTTTGCCGGTTTTTATCACGCCCGAGCTTCGATTGCATCCTGAAAAACATTGCATATCTTGAACGCCTCTTGCAGATTGGATTTGCTGGCCGGAGAGATGGCAGAGTGGTTTAATGCGCACGCCTGGAGAGCGTGAGTGGGCTTATACCTCACCGGGAGTTCGAATCTCCCTCTCTCCGCCAGATTCCGGCCATTTTCTGTAGAATATCCTTCCTCGCTGCGTGGGTCTGGGCAACCTGACATCAGGTTTCCTCGTCTGGATTGATTGAAATTTGTGCCGCTTATTGGTATGTTAGGTGTGGGCTGTTCTTGAGGCGGAGGCAGTGCCGTGTGCCCGAGAGGAAACTTATGCGAAGGACCATACTGATTGTGGACGATGACACGGACCTGCTGGAACTATTCAGCCAGGTGTTTACCAAGGCGGGGTTTTCAACGGTTACCGCCACCAACGGCCTTGACGCACTGAAACTGGCGCGCTCGCTTTCCCCCGATTTAGTAGTGCTCGATCTGATCCTGCCCGAGCGAGACGGCTTCACCGTGTGCGAAACCCTAAGGAGAGAACGCGCCACGGCTCGGATTCCGATCATTATGCTGACGGGCTTGACGGGAGAACTGAACCAATTTATTGGATTGGACAGCGGGGCAAACGACTACGTTACCAAGCCGGTGACACCAGAGTATCTGCTGTCCAGGGTAGAACTGTTGCTGCGCGATACGCCTGCCGTCAGCCTGACTTGAAATGGCGCTCTGTGCGTGGGTGTCGGGCCTTCTGCGGGCTCAGTACTTTCGGCAGCAATACTCACACAGATCTCAACGCCGGTACTTGGACCCGGGCTCATTCGTCGCGCGCCTGAACAGTCCCATGAGTTTATGCTGAAGGCAAACGAAAGTTATTCACCGTTGGCGGGGGCGGAGGCTGGACAGAGTGTCTGGCTGAGGCTGCGACCTCGTCGTGAGAACCGTTGCGTCGAAGCGTCTTTACAATTCTGTCTCCTGCAATAGCTTGGCCTGGTTCCAATTTCACCTGGGTCATGAACATCGCTGTAACCGGGGCCTTCGGTTATTCAGGGCGCTATATCGCCCTGCGTCTGCTCGAGGCGGGTCACGGCGTCGTGACCCTGACCAACTCGCCGACACGCGCGAACCCTTTCGGCGGCCGGGTTCAGGCGTTTCCATTTTACTTTGACGAACCGGCGCGGTTGGGCGAATGCCTTCGGGGAGTGGACGCGCTCATCAACACCTACTGGGTGCGGTTCGATCATCGGCTTTTTTCGCACGAGCAGGCAGTGGCGAATACCAAGGTACTCTTTCGGGCCGCGAAAGACGCCGGCGTCCGCCGAATTGTCCATGTCAGCATTACCAACCCCGATGTTAACTCCGAGCTGGGCTATTTTCGCGGGAAGGCGGAGCTGGAGTCGGCCCTCCGGGAGCTGGGCGTATCGTATTGCATCTTGCGCCCCGCGGTCTTGTTCGGCAAAGAGGACGTCCTGGTCAACAACATCGCGTGGGGGTTGCGGCGTTTCCCGGTCTTCGGGGTGTTCGGCGCCGGCGACTACAAGCTCCAGCCGATTTATGTCGATGACCTTGCGGGCGCCGCGGTGACCAAAGCCAGCGCCAGCGTCAACGAGATCGTGAACGCCATAGGTCCAGAGACCTTCACTTACCGCCAGTTAGTGGAATGCGTCAGGTCGGCGCTGGGGGTGAAACGGCTCATTGTTTCCGTGCCGCCGGGCCTGGGATACTGGGCTTGCCGATTCATGGGGATATTCGTGCGAGACATGATTATTACGCGGCCGGAGATTCGCGGGTTAATGGAGAATCGGCTCTATGTGGATGCGCCCCCGCTGGGCACGACCAGGCTTAGCGAGTGGATTCGAGCGCACCGGGACACCATCGGCCGCCATTACACCAGCGAGATGCACCGGCGCGTTGACCGCTGCGCGGCGTACCAGGCGAATTAGGTTCAAAAACTTTGCGGCGCCAGATGACAATCACAAACCCCGCATCCAACTTCCGGCTTGCGCTGGCCCAGATGCTCGTAGTGGGCGGGCGCAAACAGGAAAACCTCGCCCGCGCCGAGGATCGCATCTCGGAGGCCGCGCGCGCCGGAGCCCGCGTAATTCTCCTCCCCGAAGCACTCACCCTGGGCTGGACCCACCCATCGGCCGCGAAGGAGGCCGACTCAATCCCGTCTGGCGAGTCGTGCCGGCGCTTGAGTGACGCAGCCCGCAGGCATTCGATCTACGTCTGTGCGGGGCTGGCGGAACGACAGGGAGACCGGGTCTATAACGCCGCCGTCCTGCTTGGCCCCGACGGCCAGTTGCTGCTGCTCCACCGCAAGGTCAACGAACTCGAGATCGGCCACGATTGTTACGCGCTGGGAGATCGCTTGCAGGTGGCGGCCACTGCGCTGGGGACGGTCGGGGTGATGATCTGCGCCGACGCCTTTGCCCGCGGGCAGGTCATTGCCAGGTCGCTGGCGCTGATGGGTGCTGACATAATTCTTTCGCCCTGCGCGTGGGCGGTCCCCGCGGATCACGACAACGTGCGAGAACCTTATGGCCAGTTATGGCGCGAGAACTACGGGCCGGTGGCGCGTGATTTCAGCCTGTGGATTGCGGGAGCGAGCAATGTCGGGCGGATCACAGGCGGACCTTGGTCGGGGCGCAAGTGCATTGGCTGTTCGCTGGTCGTCGGACCGGAAGGGGAGCAGGTCCTGATGGGCCCTTATGGCGCAGAAGCGGAGGCGATGTTGTATGCCGACGTGAAACTCGTCCGCCGGCCCGCGCAGGGAGATGGTTGGGCGCGGCACTGGGCGGGCAGATAAGATCCCGCGCGGGTCAGCGCATCCCGCGCATCAGCCTGCGCCCCTTTACCGGTTCTTTGCTCTCGACCAGGTCGCGGATGTTATCCTGCTCGATTTCTTCCATCCTGAGACGTTTGGTGGCGTAGTGCTCGAACTTCTTCAGGTCGTCCTCCGACCACGCGTTGGCTTCCCGGTAATCGCCGCAATAGGGCACAAGTAGATCGATCCAGCACGCGATTGTATCCATCTCCTCTCGCGAGAGCTTCACGTCCTTGTGGCCGGCTTCGAGGAGCCCGATGAGCCCGCTGCGCGTGGCGCCTGCGAAACGAGGCGGCAGCGGGTCCGGCACCGATTGTGAGCCGATCCAGTTGACGACCCTTCCGGCGCAGTCGCCTGAGAGGGCGCCGTCGGCTTCGCCGCCGACCGGCCGCGCGAGGGTAAGAACCAGATAGGCGTCGCTCCAGTAGCGCCCGGCGGTTCGATCCAGGTTTGGGGTGCCGAGCAGACTGAAGGCAAGTTCGTCCTGATCCCCATTCCCCGAGGCGCCATCAGGCCTCAGGCCCGCTGATACCGTCAGCATGACACCATTCCGCGAAAGCGCCTCGAGCGGCTTCCGGTCGCGGTGACAGCGGACGCAATGCCGGTCGAGGATCGGCTGGACTTGCTTCGGGAAACTGAAGCCGTGGGCGGAGTCGATGAGAGAATCCAGGTGTTGTGCGCCTGCTTTCATGGCAAGGCTGAAACCGTAATTCAAAGCCGGGGGCGCAGTGTTTTTGTGCTCATGGCAGCCGGTGCAGGCAAAAAACTCGCCGGGCTGTAGTGTGCTCCAGCTCCGCATCGTTTGGACGGCATAACCGCGCTCATCGAGAGCCTGGAAATAAACCGGGGTGCGCGCGGGCACCGTAAAGAGAGCTGAACCATCTTCATATACGGTGGTTTCGCCGAGGACGGTCTTAACATCCCAGGAGCCATTGCCGATCGCGACCGGCGTGCTGATTAAGGCCGCGCCGCCTGGCCCTTCGCTGCCGTTGTGGCCGATGCCGGCCGGGCGGAAGCTGAGCGCGACGACGCGCAGCTTTTTGACTGTGCCGCGGGGCACGCCGGCCAGGCCGATGCCGGTATAAACGTCCTGGACATAAAAAGTGCCGAAGGTTTGACGGTAATCGACGCGGTTGGCCCAAGGCAAGGGCCGGGCCCGGGCGACCAGCGGCACCGGCTGGGTGCAGGCGAGTTTGGCATCGGAGACCAGCAGCTCCCGGTGGCCATCGACGTCCATCCAATAGATGCCAAGGTCGGGATCCCCGCTATGCTCCTTGGGGCGGCTCCAGCCCAGCGGAGCATAGGCCACAAGGAACTCGGTTTCGTTCAACGGAAACGGGTATTGCCACAGGTCGCCGTCCTGGCCGTAGCTGTCGATGCGCTCGGCCGGCGTGGGCCGGACGGGTGCGACCAATTGGACTCCGGCGTTTTCCTGGCGGCCCTTGGCGGGATCAATGATGGCCAGCTTCCCGACCTGTGCCGAGTGGTGGCCGCACAAAATTGCCACCACAGTCTGCGTGCCGGGAATGCCGCGGGCGTGAGCGATGGTGGTGGGGAACCAGGAGTTGTTGCCGTAGAACTCGGTTTGGCCGGTGCCGTCTGCATACATCTGAAACAGCGGCTGAGGAAAGATCTGCCCGCGGTCGTTGTAATCCCACCGTGTGTAGATCACCCGGCTGTCGTCGAGAACTTGAGGGTAAATTGAGTGGACCTGATCAAATGTCACCCGGCGCAGGTATCGCCCATCACGGTCGCAGGTGTACAGGTTGCTCACCTCCGTCCACCAGCAGTCCACCGTCTGCACGCAGCGTGTCGAAGCGAAAATAATATCCCCGTTCGGCAGCCAGGCCGGCTCGTAGTCCGCAAATCCCAATCCGGCGGTGATCTGTCGAACCTGGCTCGATTGGAGGTCCAGCTCGTAAAGATGATAGTCGTCATCGATCGACGATTTCTTCCAGGCGAACAACACGCGTTGCGCGTCCCAGGAGATCGCCGGGTCGCGGATGGCGCCGGTGGGATCCGAAACGAGCGAGTTCACCTTGCCTTGAAGGCCAGCCCCTTCGAGCAGGCAGAGCTGCGAATCGGGCACGAAATGTCGTTCGTTCTGGGCGTCGGATTGGCCTTCGGTGTAGGCAAAGAACGAAGGCCGGACCGTGTGCTGTTTGGTGAAAATGATGCGCGGAGCTTTCTCGTGAACAACCTGGAGGCGTCGGTTTCTGCGTTGTTCGCAGGCTCGCGCGTAGAGCGCCGGGAAAACGCCGCCTGGGGCATTTTTTGTCTGGGCCAGTTTTTCGAGTTCCCGTCGCAACGCCATCCCGGACTCGCCCAACTCGCCGATGACTTTTTCCGTGACCGCTTTCTCTCGCTCCAGGGTCTGAGCCTGGTAGAACCATTGGGTGAACTCCGGTCCGCCGTCCTGAAGCAGCCAGTCCCATTCCCTCGGGAACTCCTCCTTGAATCGGAACCACAAGCGTTCGGCTTCGGCGGCCTTTTCTCTTTCGGGCGAGCTCGCCGCCAGAAGTTTTTGGCGGGCTTCCAGTATCGCGTCGGCCCATTTTGGCGGGACTGTCTCGACAGATGCCGCCAAGGCGCGCCCGGTAATCAAGCACCCCAGCAGCAACCAAACCGAATTCCGAGAACACTTCATCCGGCCGATGACGAAAACCGCCAGAAGACTGCTCGGGTCTTGCGTAAATGGCGAGCGCAATCTTCCCGATCGCGTTACGCCATAGAGAAAGCGCCAGATTCATCTTGCCTCTGCCGTCAGCACAGGTACGTTTCAGGCGCAAAGCGGGCTCGGCTTTGCGCGATTCTATGCCGACAACCAGAGAAGTTGGATACAACTCAAAGGTCGAGGGCGACGTGGTGGTCACGAAGCTCGACGCCGCTCTCAATTGGTGTCGGAAGAACTCGTTGTGGCCGATGCCGATGGGGTTGGCTTGCTGCGCGATCGAATTGATGGGTACGGGGGCGAGCCGTTACGACATCGCGCGGTTCGGCGCCGAAGTGATGCGCTTTTCGCCCCGGCAGTCCGACGTGATGATCGTGGCGGGAACGGTCACTTACAAAATGGCCATGGTGGTGCGGCGGATCTATGATCAGATGACCGAGCCGAAGTGGGTGATCGCGATGGGCGCCTGCGCGTCCACCGGCGGGATGTATCGCAGCTACTCGGTGTTGCAGGGGGTGGACCGCATCGTGCCCGTGGACGTTTATGTCGCGGGCTGCCCGCCCCGCCCGGAAGCTTTGCTGGATGCGTTGATCCGGCTGCAAAACAAAGTCGCGAAAGAGCCGGTGCTGGCCACCCTGAAAAAAGTCGCCTAACCGTGCCCGACCCGATCCCCACTCCAATTAGCCCAAACGCGGCCAACGCAAGTTCTGCGGCGACCTTGGCTCAACGGCTCCGACAGCAGTACCCCGACTTCATTTCCGAGCCGGTGGAATTCCGAGGAGAACGAACGGTGCGGGTATCCGACCTGGAACGGCTGCCGGAGGTTTGTGCGTTTGCGAAAAAGGAGCTCGGGTTTGATTACCTTGTGGACATCACCAGCATCGACAACTACGGCGACGACCCGAGGTTCATGCTGGTTTATCACCTCTACGGTTACGGCCATCGCCAGTACCTCCGGCTCAAGGGCGAGGTGAGCGAGGAAAAAGGGGAACTGCCGACCGTGACAACCGTCTGGCGCACGGCCGATTGGCACGAGCGCGAGATTTACGACATGATGGGGATTCGGTTTCGCGGGCATCCGGACCTGAGGCGGATCATTATGTGGGAGGGCTACCCTTACCACCCGCTGCGGAAGGACTTCCCGGTGTCGGGCAAGCCAACCGAAGTGCCGGACGTGGCTTTCACGCAGGAGGCGCCGCTGGCCGGCGGGCCCTTTGTGACGATCGCCGGAGGCAAAGACACCATCGCTCGGGAGCCACGGGTACGGATCCCCGACACGGATTCGCTGGCGATGAACGCGCGCGTGGAGCGTCGCAGCGACATCAAAGAGGCTCACGGGGAGGCGCACGGCCCCGGTCCGATCCCGCCGAAAGGGCAACCGTAAATGGCTGAGCTGCGACAATTCGAATACCCGGAAGCGGCGGCTCGCGTGCCTGACGCGGCAGCGGCCGAGCTCGAGGAGTTGCATGGCGACAAGATGGTTCTGAACATGGGACCGTCCCACCCCTCGACCCACGGCGTGTTGCGCATTGTGCTGGAACTGGACGGCGAGATCATCACCCGGGCGGCGCCGGATGTCGGCTACCTCCACCGCGGTGACGAGAAGATCGCGGAAAACATGACTTACACCCAGTTCATCCCGTACACGGATCGGCTGGATTACCTCGCGCCGCTGGCGAATAACGTCGCTTACGCGCTGGCGGTGGAAAAGCTGCTGGGGATCGACAAACAACTGCCGCCGCGCTGCCAGTTCATCCGGGTGATTTGCGCTGAGCTGGCGCGCATCTCGTCACATCTGCTGGGTTTGGGTTCCTACGCGATGGACGTGGGCGCGATGACGGTTTTCCTGCACACCTACACCGAGCGGGAGAAGATCTACAACTTGTGCGAGTCGCTGTCCGGCGCGCGGTTCACAACCAGCTACACGCGGATCGGCGGGCTTTCGAGGGACATGCCGCCCGGCTGGATGGACCAGGTCCGGCAGTTCTGCCGGGAAGTGGTGGTCAACATCGACGAGACCGAGACGTTTCTGAGCCGCAATAAGATCTTCGTCGATCGCACACAGGGGGTGGGGGTGATTTCGCGCGAGGATGCGATCGATTACGGGCTGAGCGGGCCAAACCTGCGCGGCAGCGGCATCGAGCATGACCTCCGAAAGGCGCAGCCCTACCTGGTGTACGACCAGCTCGAGTTCGACGTGCCCGTGGGTGTTGCGGGAGACAGCTACGACCGTTACCTGTGCCGGATCGAGGAGATGCGGCAAAGCGTGAGGATCATTCAGCAGTGCCTGGTCAAGATGCCCGACGGGCCGGTGAATGTGCCGGATGGGAAGATCGTTTTGCCTCCCAAAGATCGGGTGCTGACCAAAATGGAGGAGCTGATCCACCACTTCATCAACGTCACCCAGGGCATCAACGCGCCGCCGGGGGAGGTCTACTTCGGGCACGAGAACCCGAAAGGGGAGCTGGGGTTTTATATCAACAGCAAAGGCGGGGGGACGCCGTACCGGCTCAAAATCCGCTCGCCATCATTCGTGAACCTGAGCATCCTTGCGCGCCTGCTGCCCGGGCATATGGTAAGCGACGTGGTGGCGATCCTCGGCTCTTTTGATTTTGTGATGGGCGAATGCGACCGATGAAGCCCGTGCAGGAAATGACCGATCAGGAAAAGGACCAGGTGCGTTCCTGGATCCGCCGGTGGGAAGAACTCGGGCCGATTCTGGAGCGGCTCCGGGCGGAATCCATTCGGCAGGCGGACACGGCTGCAGCCATCGAAGCTTTTGGACTGGCTTACAAATCAGCCCGGCTCCATGGCCGGCGGCGAACCTCCTCCGGCCTGGTGGAACAGCAGCGGTGGTTCCAGCGTAGCCGCCGATGAAGGATTTGTTTGTTGTGGCGAGGCAAGTTCAGGAGTTCCTGGACTCGCGGGGGTGGAGCTCGTGTGTGATCGGCGGAATTGCAGTGCAACGCTGGGGTGAACCGCGCCTGACGCGCGACGTTGATGTGACTTTGCTGACAGGTTTTGGCGATGAAGAACGTTTTGTGGACGAAATTTTGCGGCGCTTCGACTCGAGGATACCCGAGGGACGGGTTTTCGGGCTGGAGCACCGGGTCTTGTTGTTGGCCACTCAGGACGGGACCGAAATCGACCTGGCTCTCGGCGGCCTGCCTTTTGAGGTGAATGTGATAGACCGCGCCAGCGCATTTGAATTCTACCCGGGCATGGTCTTGCGGACGTGCTCGGCAGAGGATTTGGTTGTCATGAAGGCGTTTGCCAGCCGTGACCTGGATTGGTCCGATGTGAAAGGCATCATGGTCCGCCAGGGCGCGGCGCTGAACTGGGAAACGATCCTTTCGGAATTGCGCCCTTTGTGCCAACTGAAAGACGCGCCGGAGATCGTTGATCGACTCGAAAAACTGCGCGCAGGAGAGCTAAACTAGGATTGCCGCATCATGGAAACCGCCACCACGCAACCCATACCGAGCGGGCTTCAGGAGCAGCCGGATTTCGCGATCCCGGCGGCGCTGGAGGCTGAGATGGACGAGGTGATCGGGCATTACCCGAAGAAGCGGAGCGCGTTGCTGATGCTGTTGCACGCGGCGCAGGAGCGGTTCGGGTTTATTTCCCGGCAGGCGGTGGAGTGGATCGCCGCGAAACTGGAGTTGCAGCCGATCAATGTTTATGAGCTGGTGACGTTCTACCCGATGTTCCAACAGCAGAAGGTCGGGAAGTATCATCTGCGGGTGTGCCGCACCTTGAGCTGCGCGCTGGGCGGGGGTTACGAGCTGCACGAGCATTTCTGCAAAAAATTGGGGCTGGACCCGAAGCTGCACGGGCCGCAAACGACGAAGGATGGATTGTTCACGGTCGAGTTCGTCGAATGCCTCGCCAGTTGCGGCACGGCGCCGGTGATGATGTGCAACGAGGCGTTCTACGAGGGGGTATCGGAGAAAAAAGCGGATGAGATCCTGGGAAGCTGCCGATAAACGAAGAATGAAGTGGCTGCCCGACATGGATTTGAACCATGACAAACAGATCCAGAGTCTGCTGTGCTACCGTTACACCATCGGGCAAAATAGCGGGGTAAGAGTAGGCAGTTCCGGCGCGGAGTCAAGGCGAAGGGGTAACTAAATGCCGCAGGAATACAGACAAATCCTGAGATACGCCGACGAACCCGGCTATACGCCGGACATCGAGTGTTATTTACGGCAAGGCGGTTATGCGGTGCTGAAAAAGGCGCTTGCGTTGCCGGCCAAAACCCTCCCTGACGGCAAGACCGTCAGCGGGCCCGAGCAACTGCGGGAGGAGGTGAGCCGCTCAGGATTGCGCGGACGCGGTGGCGCCGGTTTTTCCTGCGGCCTGAAATGGTCGTTTGTGGACCGCAAGAGCGGTAAACCCATCTACCTCATCTGCAACGCCGACGAGTCGGAGCCGGGCACGTTCAAGGACAAGCAAATCATCCACAAAGACCCGCACCAACTGCTCGAGGGGATGATCATCGCCTGTTACGCCAACGACGTACATCTCGCTTATATATATATTCGCGGCGAGTTCATGGAGGGGGCGAAGCTGCTGAACCGGGCGCTGAAGGAGGCCCGGGCGAAGAATTTCCTGGGGAAAAACATTTTGGGCAGCGGTTACGACCTCGAGATCCATGTCCATCGCGGGGCCGGGGCTTATATCTGTGGCGAGGAAACCGGGCTGATCGAGTCGCTCGAGGGCAAGCGCGCGTATCCGCGCATCAAGCCGCCTTATTTCCCGGCGGTGCTGGGCCTCTACCTGTGCCCGACAATTGTCAACAATGTCGAGACTCTCTGCGCCGTCAAACACATCGTTGCGATGGGCGGGGCGGAATACGCGAAACTCGGCACCCCCAACAATACCGGGACGCGGATCGTCAGCATCAGCGGCCACGTCAAGCGCCCGGGTTATTACGAGGTAGAGGTCGGCAAAGTCACCATCGGCGAGCTGATCAACGACCCGGCATTCGGCGGCGGCCTGAGAGATGGACGAAAGCTAAAAGCCGTCATCCCCGGTGGCTCCTCGGCAAAGGTTTTCAAGGCGGGCGAGAAGTTCAGACTGAAACGCAAGGGACCGGACGGCAAAGACACCGAGAAGGAAGTCGACATGCTCGACCTGCCGTACGATTTTGATTCGTTGATCGCGGCGGGGAGCATGTCGGGCTCGGGGGCGATCATCGTGCTGGATGATTCCACCGACATCGTCGAGGCGCTGGCGAACATCAGCGAGTTCTATGCACACGAAAGCTGCGGGCAATGCACGCCCTGCCGCGAGGGGTCGCTCTGGATGGCCAAGGCGTTGCATCGGATGACCCACGGCGAAGCCCGCGCGAGCGATGCCGATTACTTGAGCAGGATTGCGGATAATATCCCCGGCGGCCGGACGATCTGCGCGTTTGGCGAAGCCTGCTCCTGGCCGGTGCAGAGTTTTGTGGCTAAATTCAAAGATGAGTTTGTGGCGAAAGG
Source organism: Verrucomicrobiia bacterium (assembly GCA_036524155.1). Taxonomy (GTDB): domain Bacteria; phylum Verrucomicrobiota; class Verrucomicrobiia; order Limisphaerales; family UBA8199; genus DATDCV01. Next base: position 4,119 of record DATDCV010000551.1, on the reverse strand, counting down.
CATGGCGGACGAGGAACGACGCTCAGCCGAGGCGGAACGCCTCCCGCCTGAGCCAGGATCAAAACCCGCCGTAGCAACAGGATGAGCACCGCACCGACAACGCAAGCAAAAGCGCCCGCGCCACCGGTTGACAAGATCAAGGTCAAAGTGGATGGCAGGGAAGTCGAGGTGCTGAAGACCATGCCCGACCCGGTCACTGGCAAACCGGTGCCGACCAGCATGATCCAGGCCTGCAACGCCGCGAAGGTGGATATCCCGCATTACTGCTATCACCCGAAGCTGCCGATCGCCGGCAACTGCCGCATGTGCCTGGTCGAGTTCGGCACGCCGGCGATGGGGCCGGATCGCAAACCCATTCTCAACCCTGACGGCACGCCCAAAATCGCCAAGTCCCCCCGCCCGGCGATTGCCTGCGCGACACCGATTTCGCCCGGGATGGAAATCTACACCAACACACCGGCGGTGAGGCAAATGCGCCAGGGCGTGCTCGAGTTTCTCCTGATCAATCATCCGCTGGACTGCCCGATTTGCGACCAGGCCGGCGAATGCAAACTGCAGGAATACTCGGTCGATTACGGCCAGGCGGCGAGCCGGTTTGTGGAGCCCAAGGTCCACAAGCCCAAACGGGTGGACCTGGGGCCGCGCATTGTGCTCGACGACGAGCGGTGCATCCTTTGCTCCCGCTGCATTCGTTTTACCCGGGACATCGCGGGCGACGACGCCCTCGGGTTCGTCAACCGCGGGAGTTACAGCACGCTCACGGCTTACCCCGGCAGGCAATTCGACAACAACTACACGCTCAACACGGTGGACATCTGCCCTGTGGGCGCGCTGACGTCCAGGGATTTCCGGTTCCAGATGCGCGTCTGGTTCCTGAAAGAAACCAAGAGCGTCTGCGCAAGCTGCGCCACAGGCTGCAATATCATCATCGGCTCCCGCGAAGAAAGAATTTACCGCTTCGAGCCGCGCGAGAACGACGCCGTCAATTCGTGCTGGATGTGTGACTACGGGCGGCTGAACTACAAGTGGATCGGCCGCGAAGACCGGCTGACGGAAGTTCTCGGGCCGAACCGGAAGGTCCTGGCCTGGGCGGCGGCGTTGAGCGACATCTCGGCCCGCTTGAACCAGGCGCCCCAGGGCTCGGCCGGGATCATCGCTTCGGCCAGGCAAACCAACGAGGAGCTTTATCTGCTCGCGAAGCTGGCCGGCAAGCTCGGAGCGATGACCGATTCGGTGCCGCGGGTCGCCGAGGGCGACAAGCTGCTGCTCAACGCCGACCGGAATCCGAACACCAACGGCGCGCGCCTCACCGGTCTGGCGGCAAACCCGATGGGCTCGAACCTGCCGAAGATCGCCGATGGGATCCGCCAGGGGAAGATCCGCACGCTGATCGTTTTTGGCGAGGATGTCACGAAGCACGGCCTGGGTGTCGACCTGCTGGGCAAACTTGAGCTGTTGGTCGTCAGCGACATCCTGCCCAACGAGACCACCGGGCAGGCGCATTACCTGCTTCCCGGGTCCGCTCCGGCGGAAAAGCGCGGCACCTTCACCAACACTAAAGGCCGCGTGCAGAAGTTCATGAAGGCGGTCGCGGCGCGCGGCGACGCGCGGCCGGAATGGGAATTCCTGCACGAGTTGGTCTTCCAGGCGACGGGGCGGGACGGCTACGCCAGCCTCGAAGGCCTGTTCAACGCCATGGCGAAAGAGATCCCCGCCTTCGGCGGGCTGACCTGGGCGGGCTTGGGCGACGCCGGAGCGGATGTGCCGATATGAACTGGCTTGATAGCATGAGTCCATCTCTTCAGTTCGTGCTCTTCAGTGCGATCAAGATCATCTGTGTCTTCTCGGTGCTGATGTTCATCGTCGCCTACGCGGTGTGGGTCGAGCGCAAGGTGTCGGCTTCGATCCAGGACCGGCGCGGGCCGAACCGAGTCGGCATTTTCGGCCTGCTCCAGCCGGCGGCGGACGCCGTAAAGGCCTTCCTCAAGGAAGACTTCACCCCCGGGCATGTCCGGAAAGTTTATTTCTGGCTGGCGCCGGCCATCGTGATGATCCCGAGCCTCTTGACGGTCGCCATCATTCCTTTCGGATCGCGTCTGGGCCACGAGAAAATGGTGATCGCGGACTTGAACGTCGGCGTCCTCTACACGTTCGGTATCGTGTCGCTTGGGGTTTATGGCATCGTGCTGGCGGGGTACGCCGCCAACTCGAAATATCCATTCCTCGGGGGTATCCGCTCCACTGCCCAAATGATCTCGTATGAGATCGCCATGGGCCTCTCGGTGATCCCGGTTTTCCTTATCGTCGGCAGTCTCAACCTGAGCGAAGTCATCTCGTACCAGACCGGCAGCCTCTTCAACTGGTTGATCTGTCGCCAACCGCTCGCTTTCATCATCTTCATGGCGGCGATGTTCGCCGAAACCAACCGCCTGCCGTTTGACCTTCCCGAGGCCGAACAGGAATTGGCCGGCGGCTACAACGTCGAATACAGCTCGATTAAATTCGCGCTGTTCTTCATGGCTGAATACGCGGCGATGGCAGCGGGGGCCGCCATGATGGTAACGTTGTTCCTGGGCGGTTGGACGCTGCCCATTGCGGGCCTGGATAAACCTGCCGACTCGCTCCTCGTCGGCGTGGTCCAGATTGGGATTTTCCTCGCCAAGATGGTCTTCGTCGAGTTCATGGTGATCTGGGTGCGCTGGATGTGGCCGAGATTCCGCTATGATCAACTGATGGATCTCGGCTGGCGCCGCTTCGTCCCGCTGGCTCTGGCGAACATCGTGGCGACGGCGGTGGTGCTATGGTGGGTGACCCAATGAAGATCGACCACAAAAAACTTAGTCTGTGGGAGCGGCTCTACCTGCCGGCCATCATCGGAGGTTTCAAAGTCACGATCCCGCATTTTTTCCGGAAGAAAGTGACGATGCAGTATCCGGAGGAAAAATGGGTTGTCCCTGAAGGCTACCGCGGCGCGCCCTATCTTGTCAGAGACCAGGAAGGGCGCACGAAATGCGTCTCCTGCCAGCTTTGTGAGTTTGTCTGTCCGCCCAAGGCCATCCGCATCGTCCCGCCAGGTCTCAGCGGAGCGCCGGACGCCGGGAACGTCGAGAAAAGGCCGAAGGAATTTGAGATCAACATGCTGCGTTGCATCTTTTGCGGCTTCTGCCAGGAAGTGTGCCCGGAGGAAGCGATCTTTCTCATGAAAGACTACTCGCTGACAGGCGGCAGCCGCGCGGAGATGCTCTATGACAAAGAAAAATTGCTCGCGTTGGGTGGTATTCATCAGGATAAAATCCGGAAGTGGAATAAGAAGGCTGAGGAAGCACGCACTCAGGGCGTCGAACCTTAGCCCGGATGTCTCGTAAGCGCAGGGCCGGAGCGCCGGCATGTTGCCGGCTTAGGCCGACGTCTGCATGTTGTCGGCTCACCCCGCCCGCAGGGGAAACATGCGGGTTAGGCGCAGCGGGCACCGAAGCTGCAGACGCATCGCACAGAACCGTTGAATTGCTTGAGCTAAGAACTACCGAAGAATTGTGCCGCCGTTACCGGACATTTTATTTTACGTTTTCGCCTTGCTGACGCTGTTGTTTGGCTTCCTGGTGGTGCTCAACCCCTTCAGCCATAACCCCGTCACTAGCGCGATGTTTCTCGTGCTGACCATCGCGTCGCTGGCCTGCTTATTCGTGCTGCTCCAAGCGTTTTTCCTGGCCGCTGTCCAAATCCTGGTCTACGCCGGCGCGGTCATGGTGCTGTTCCTGTTTGTCATCATGCTGCTGGACTTGAAGGAGGAGCAGCGCCGAGCGTTCAACACTTTCAGCCTCGTCACCGGCCTGGCTGCCGTGGGCGCCATCGCGGCAATGGTGGTGACCAACGTGTGGAAGCCCGCAGCGTTCGCGGCCCTTCAGCCGACGGCCGAAGGCGGCACGCACGAACTCGGCGAACTGCTTTTCGGAAAATATCTGCTCCCGTTTGAAATCGTCTCGCTCCTGCTGCTGGTGGCGATGGTAGGAGTCATTTTGCTCAGCAAGAAAGATCTGAAATGACCGTCGGCCTCCAACATTATCTCGCGGTTAGCACCCTGCTCTTCTGCCTCGGCCTGCTGGGGGTCATTGTGCGCCG
>DATDCV010000550.1:0-1701 GCA_036524155.1 Verrucomicrobiia bacterium | reverse complement strand
GCCGAGATGGGTTGGCCCTATCAGTTGATGGATTGGTATTGGTATGCAGGGATGACCAGTTACATGAAGTCTCTCCAGTCGCCACCCAACCCGGTGCACGGCGATTTCCGGCGCCCCGTCCCCGAAATCAATATTCCTGAGTTGATGCAATACGCCAAAGCGAAGAACGTCCGTCTGCTCATCTGGGCGCACTCGCTCGACATCGAAACGTTCGGAGTGGACGCGGCGTTGAAGCATTTGGCAGAACAAGGATTCGCCGGAGTGAAGATCGATTTTCTCAACAGCCAGTCGCAGGAGACTGTCCAATGGTGCGAGAAAGTCCTCGCGACGGCCGCGAAGTATCACCTATTGATAGATTTCCACGGCGCATACAAACCCACGGGGTCGGCCCGCACGTATCCGAATTTCATCACGCAAGAAGGCGTGCTCGGCAACGAATACAACAAGTTCGGGGCTAAAGAGTGCACGCCGCAGCACACCATCAACCTGGCGTTCACCCGGGCGTTGCTCGGGCCGATGGACTTCACGCCAGGCGGCTTTCTCAATCGCGCGCCCAGGGATTTCCAGATCACCGCTCCCGCTCAGGTCATGGGCACCCGCGCCCGGCAACTGGCAATGACCGTCATTTACCCCAGTCCGCTGCTGGTGTTGTGCGACAGCCCGGCGAACTATCGTGGCCAGCCCGGCGTGGAATTTCTTCGCGAGTTGCCCACGGTCTGGGATGAAACCGTGGTGCTGAATGCCGAGGTTGGCAGATCCATCGTCATCGCCCGCCGTTCGGGGGAGCGCTGGTATCTTGCCGCGATGAACGGCGATGCCGCCGCCTCGTTAAACGTGCCGCTGAAGTTTCTCGGCAGGAGCAAATGGGCGCTGTACAGTTTCGCCGACGATCCAAAGGGTTCTGATTATCAGGCGGTGTTGCAGGCGACTTCGTCCGCGGATGCCAAGACAGTGTTGACGCTTTCACTCGCTCCCGGCGGCGGCTTCGCCGGGATCATCAGCAAGGAGAATTAAATCAGGATACCAATGAGAATGAAACGGAATCTTTTGACCTGGGCTTGCCTGCTCGCAAATCTCGCCACGATCGCCGCCCCCATACCTTATGCCACACGGCACGTGATCGCTGAAGGCGATTCCGCCGCTGTCATTGCCGAAAAAGCGGCGAAAGTTTTGCCGCGCCCCAATCAGACCGACTGGATGCGTTTGGAGCGGACCTTCTTCGTCCACTTCGGTGTAAACACCTTCAACGAGGTCGAGTGGGGCACCGGACGGGAAGAACCTGCGATCTTCAATCCTACGGAGCTGGACGCGAACCAATGGCTTGCGGCCATGCAGAAGTTCGGCGGCAAAATGATCGTGCTTGTCGCCAAGCACCACGATGGATTCTGCATGTGGCCCACGCGTTACACACCGCATTCGGTGGTAGCCAGTCCGTGGCGCGGCGGCAAAGGCGACCTGGTGCGCGAGATGGCCGAGGCCGCGCGGGCGCGCGGGATCAAGCTCGCCGTCTATCTTTCCCCGGCGGACCTCTTCCAGTTGAGGACGAATCCGAAAAACCCGGCAGGTTATTACGGGAATGGGAGCAGCAATGTCGTTTCACTGATTCCGACTGATCCGGCGAGCTTTCAGGCTAATCCCGCGAAAGGCCGCGCACCCGCGCCGGGGTTCACCAACTACACCTACCTGGTGGACGACTACAAC
>DATDCV010000549.1:0-18673 GCA_036524155.1 Verrucomicrobiia bacterium | reverse complement strand
CTGCGGACTGAAGTCCGCGCGCCGGGTTCGGAATTAATGATTTTGTCTCGTCTTTCCGGAGGGCGGTGGCTAACAAAATTCTTATTCCTTGACTTTCCAAATGAGCGGCGCAAGCTAGGCGGCATGAGAAGGGAGCGTAATTTAACAGCGTTGTGTTTTACCGTTGCGTTAATGGCCGCGCTGGGCACGGCTCGAGCCTGGGCGGACGCTTGGGTGTCTGTGCGCATCAGCGGGTTTTCACCGACGTCGGTATCAATAAACGTTGGCGAGACCGTGTATTTTGTCGTGGCCGACGACAACGGGCCGTACTGTGTCCAAAGCACGATCGGCGCCTGGACTCCGTGGTATCTGTTTGATAACGGAGACGGCTTCGGCATCACCATCAACGAAAGAGGCGACTATTATTACCGCGACACCTTTACGGGGCACACGGGAGTCATCCACGTGGGAACCGGTTCGGTCAACGTGCCGCCGTCGGTGACCATCACCTCGCCGGCCGAATGGGAGGTGTTCACGGAACCCGCCGCGTTCACTTTCTCGGCGACGGTAACCGATTCGGACAACGGCGTCGCAGCGGTTGAGTTTTATGTCGAGGCCAACCTCATCGATACGCTCTACACCGGTCCTTTCAGCACGCAGGTAACGAATCTGGCTGCCGGAAGCTACACCCTGACGGTGGTGGCGCGCGATACAGCCTCCGCGACCGCAACGGCGTCCGTGCAAATTACAGTGCTGCCCTCGACAACGCCGACCATCAGCATGAGTTCGCCCAGAGTCGTTGCGGGGCAGTTTCAATTCGAAGCGGCTGGGTTGACCGTGGGCAAGCAGGTTGTGCTGGAGGCGACCACCAACCCCGGTTCATCGGGAACCTGGACGCCGCTCGAAACCAACGTGGTTGCCTCAGCCACTGTCACCTTCAGCACACCGGCACTACCCGGCTGCCGGCTATTCCGCTTACTTCAGTTGCCCTGAGCCTGGCCGCATTCACCCTTTCATCGGCCCGAATCTGATCTCCCGGACCTCCAGTTTCCCTTTCGCTCCCCGGTAAAACGGTTTGCCATTCTTGACGCCCACCGTGCCGTAACTGTCCGCCGCCGAAAAGAAGGTCCGAAAATCGCCCTTCACCGACGGTTCGACATACAGGATCTTATCGACGGCATCGTAGCGGGCTCCCGCCAGGCCGAACAGCAGTGCGTAGGAGGACATCGCCCGCGCATACCAGTGGCCGCACTCGTATTCGTTGAACGGATTTCGCACCCGGCCATCATACCGGTCGCGGCAGGCGCGGACTATTTCCAGTCCCTGGCTCACCATGCCCAGGCGCATGAGATGCGAGGCCACCTGGTATTCGATGCCGGTCCAAACCTCGTTGGAATAGACAAACGGCAGCGAAAGCTCTCCGCCTTTCGGCCAGGTGCATAACAACAGCCCGCCTTCGTTGCCGCAGGCATACGTTGGGCGCTGAGGATTAGCGTAATCCGACAGGTCCCATTTGAGGTTGTATTGGTGGACCGCCTGCAGGTGGCTGGCGACTTTGCGGGTCGCCAGCACCTCGCCCACACCGCACACCAGCGCCAGCCACGAACCAAGCACGCCATCCGACAAGCACCCGCTGCCGTATTGGTACTTCGGACCTTCCTTTTCGAAAATCTCGCGCGCCTCGGCCGAGTAGCTGCCCACCATGCTCTTGTTTTCCATCGGGTTTTGCGCCTTCAGGTTCTTCCACTCAATGCGCTGGACGAAATACTCACCGTTGAACAGTTCGGTTTCCGTTTTCTGCGCCCCGCGAGCGAGCAACTCCGCGTAAAGCGGCACATCGTCGCCCAGCGCCTTCCCCATCTGCGCCGCGGCGCTCAGTGCGCCCAGGTAAAAGCTCGTGCACATTCCGTCCGGCCCCCAGAACTCGATGTCGTAGGTGTTGTGATGAGGTTCCTCAACCCAGCCCTTGTGCGCCGGGTCCCAGGTCTGGATGCAATAGTCCAGGCTGGCCTTGACCTTGGGCCAGAGGCCGCGCAGCCAGTTGGTGTCGCCGCTGATACGCCACTCGCGAAACACTTTCATGATGCCGCCAAGCTGGCCGTCGGCGGCGGCGTGGAAATCGTGCTCGAGGGGACGGATCGGCAGCGCGCTCCGGAACTGCTGGTGGCCGGCCTCGTTTTGCGAAGGACCAAACTCGGTCTCGCGCAAGGTGCGTTCGAGGGCCGGAAACAGGTGCGGAATTGCCTGGGCGTAATTCCAGACGTGGGTGCAGGAACCGTGGCAGCAGCCGGAGTTGTCGCCGCAGCCTTCCCACGACCAGAGCCGGCCGTCGGCCTGGCGCAGGACCGTCGGGGATTTGAGGATCGTCAGGTTCGCGGCGACAGCCTCCAGCACCTCCGCCGGCAGCGTGGAGTCGTAGAAGCACTCGCTGAACCGGCTGCTCTTCTCACGGAGCTCACCGTACTTGTCCCGCCAGAAGAAACTGACGCCGTTGATGTCCGTGAATCGTGCGGCATACCAGGGCCGATAATTTCGGTTTTCGCCGGCCTCGTTCGCGACGCCGGCGAGGTCTTTTCCGATGCGCAGATTGGTTTGCCCGGCAAACCACGCCAGCCGCAGCACGATTTTACGCGATGCGCCCGCCTCGAGTTTGAAGGGGACAAACAAAGTCGCGCCCGGGCTGGCGCCGCCCTCTGCGATCGGCGCCCGGTCATAACACGCCGCTTCGGCGACGTCCTTCCACGCCATTGTCAACGCATCCCACCATCCGCCGCGAAACCAAGCGTGGTTCGTTTTCGCGGCCGGCTCGGAAACCGTCGCCGAAAACGCCGTCTCTTCCCACGGACGCTCTTTCGGCGCGCCGCCCCACAGGATGAACCCGCCGCCGATCGGCCGGACGGCCTGGGGGTTATTGCCCGCAGCCAGGAAGTTTTTCGAATTAAACGAAAATACCGCTTCCAGACCTTTCTTGCTCCGGTTGACGAAATTGTATTCCAGCGCGGCGACCGGCAGGCTCGAGTTGTCCGCGTCACCGGGTTCGAACGGACTCCAGCCGGTGATCTCGACTTCCAGCGGTACTCGCGGGTCAGACAGCTTCACGACCGCGAAGGGGAAGCGGGTCCGGAAAGTCGCCGCCGTAAAATGCGGCAAGCCGTACGTGGTGCCGCCCGAGCCGTTGCCCGTTCCGCCTGGCCCGAAAAGTTTGCGCGCCGGCACCGGACCCTCGAGCACGCGGGCCGCGTTCCGGTCGCCGCGGACCGACACGGCGGCGAACATACACGGCTCGTTGAAGACTTCGGGCCGGTTCCGGATCGAAACGTTCGAGATCGCGCCGGTGCCTTCGAGGCAGATCATGCCGGCGCCGATGCCGCCCAGGGGAAAGGCGACCTGGTTGAGAAACTCGCCCGCGTACTCCGTATTGAACGGCCGGCCGCCCCGGTGCCTGGGCGCGCGCGCCCGGCCCGGGGCTGGCGCGCCTTTAGCCTCCGGCGGAGCGCTGCTCAGAGTGCCTACCGCGCCCATGGTCGCCGCGGAGAGTTGCAGGAATTTGCGTCGGGGCATCGGAGAGTTGTTGCCGGGATCATTCGTCATAAATCAGGCCTCCAGTGGGATGTTTGCGTCACGCGCCCCCTTATGCCAAAGGCGGGTCTGCAATTCAAGCTCAGGCGGGCAGCCAAATTCCGCTGGCATCATTTCGACACGCGATTACTTTGCACCCATGACGACAAAGCCACCGCCACTGCGCGGGCTGCCGTACTTTTTCATCGCCGCTTGCGCCGCGGTCTGGGTGCCGGGTTTGCAAGCCGCCACCACCCTCCAGATTACCAATCTGAGCCGCGCCGCCAACAGTTGGGCCATCGGTTGGCCGCCACAGGACCCGGGCACTGTCTACACCGTGCAGTTTCAGGACACCTTGCAGGACGGAATCTGGCGCCTGCCGCCATCTGACGTCCCGTTCCCGGTCGCGACGAACATCTGGGTGTCGCCGGGGACGACGAACACCACGGGCTTTTATCGGGTCGCGGGTGTTCCCGCGGCGCAAAGGGGGAAACTGCTCTCGGCGACACCCGCCGGGATGCTGTCCACGGCGTTCCTTGCCTTTATCTTCAGCCAGGCGGGCATCTCCCTTACGCCACAGTACAACGTGCGCGAATACAAAGTCGTTTATGAAACCATCACAGCCCTGGGCGCGCGCACCATCGCTTCCGGGGCCTTGCTCTTGCCGGAAAACCCGGGTCGCGCGCTGCCGTTCGTCAGCTACCAGCACGGGACGATTACGCAGACCAACGCTGCTCCGTCGTCGATGGATCTGTACAGCGAGGTGACGATCGGCATCGCGTTCGCCAGCAACGGCTACGCGGCGGCGGTCCCGGACTACCTCGGTCTGGGCGCCTCGCCCGGTTTGCACCCTTACCATCATGCACGGTCCGAGGCCACCGCCTGCATCGACATGTTGCGCGCGGCCAGAACGGTCTGCGCCAACAACGGGGTTGCGCTGACCAACCGCCTGTTTCTCTGCGGTTATTCGCAGGGAGGGCATGCGACCATGGCCCTGCTTCGCGAGATGGAAACTTATCACACCAACGAGTTCGCCGTCGCCGCCTGCGCGCCGATGGCGGGCGCTTATGATTTGTCAGGGGTCACCACGGACGATTTTCTCTCGGGGCGTGCCGAGCCAAACCCATACTATTTTCTCTATTTGTTGGCGGCCTACGAGGAGGTTTACTCGTTTGCCCCGTCGCTGGCCGACCTGTTGGCGGCGCCGTATAGCACCACCCTGCCGCCACTGATCTACGGCAATGCCAGCGGCAGCCAGATCAACGCCGCGATGCCTGCGGACCCCACTCAAATTCTCAAACCGGAATACCTGGCGGCCTTCCGCGTGAACCCGCGCCACCCCCTCCGCCTCGCACTCGTGGACAATGACCTCTATCGCTGGACACCGCGTGCCCCGCTGCGGTTGTATCATTGTGCGGCCGACCGCGACGTCGTCATCGCCAACTCCGAGGTCGCCTACGCCTCCTTTCAAGCGCTCGGCGCCACCCAGGTTCAACTAATCGATCCCCTCCCCACCGCCGACCACGGCGGTTGCGCCCAACCCAGCTTGCTGTCGGCCAAGGTGTGGTTTGATTCGCTCAGGTAGGCGCGCCGCGTGGACCGGCAAATGACAAGGGCTTGAACCCGGGGAGCCGTTTGGCCATGCTGGAAGTCCAGCGCCTTATGTACAGCATGAACCTGATCGCGGTTTTCCTGGAAAACAAGCCGGGCCAGACGGCACGGGTGACGAAGATCCTCGCCGAAGCCGGCGTGAACCTTCGCTGGCTGATCATCACCAACCAGGGCAGTTTCGGCGTGATGAAGTTTCTGGTGGACAAGTGCGAGGAGGCAGTGCAAAGCCTCCGGCGCAACGGACTGATGGTGTCACTGCTGGATGTGCTGGCGGTTGAAGTTCCGAACGCGCCGGGCGGGCTCGAGCGCGTCGCCGGGTGCCTGGGGCGCAGCAATCTGAACCTGGATAGCTGCTCGGGGTTCGTCGCCAACGACCGGGCGATCCTGATCATCGAGGTCCAGGAGAAAGCCCAGGCCCGCACCGTGCTCGAGGAGGCAGGTTTCCGCTTGCTGAGCCAATCGGAGATGCTCCGCCTCTGAGCCCAGCACTCAGGCCTCCGGTGACTTCGGCACCTGGGGTTCGACGAACCGAACTTCCGCCGGGACGCCAAGCCGCGCGAGCAACTCCGACTCCAGTTCCCGCTTCGGGTCGCTGGCGTAAGTGGCTGCTTTGGCGAATATGTTCTCCGAGATTTCAACCGCCAGCACCAGGCGGTCGGCATTGGGCTCGACGTGAAAACGCTGGCCGGCGGCCCTGGTGCGCGCGAGCACCGACTCGATCTGTTGGGAATAGAACACAACCTCGCGCACCCGATAGCGGCGATCCAGGCGCGGGCCGGGTGCCAACAGCGCGCCGGTTCTGCCGCAGGAACATTTCTCCCGGCTCAGTTCGCCTCGCACCCGGGTTCGATACCGCAACAGCGGCAGGGCCTCCCGGCCCAGCGTGGTGACCACCAGTTCGCCTTCGCAGATCTCGGCGAGGAATTGATCCTCGTTAACATGCAATTTCCCCGCTTCGCATTCGACCGTCAGTCCCGGATCGAGAATCTCGCCCAGGCCGAAATTGCAGTAGATTCTTGCGAACAAGCCCGCGTTGAGGCGGTCGCGCTCCTCGGACGGCACCGGGCGGGACAAGACGATCGTGCGGAGGTGAAGCGACTGAGGGTCCAGGCGCCGGGTTTGGAGGGTGCGCATCAGCTCCAGCGCGTTGCTCGGAGTTGTGATGAGGACGGTCGGCCGGTAATTCTGAAGGACGGCGACCTGGTAGTCGATGTGCAGGGGGTCCTCGACCATGACGGAGGCTTCCAGCAGTTCGGCGCCGAGAGCGTAGCCGGTCGTGCCGGGGTGGACCGATCCGCCCAAAGCGATTTGAATCACATCATGGGCGGTTACCCCGGCGGCGGCGAGTTGGCGGGCGACGAGGCGGCTCCATTGGGCCAAATCGTTGCGCGTGTGCCCGATGACCAGCGGGTTGCCGTCCGGTCCGGGCGTAGACACCAGCCGGATAACCTCCCGCAGCGGAAAAGCGAACATGCCGTAAGGAAAGCTCTCCGCGAGCTCCTCGGGAGTAGTGAACGGCAGGCGTTCGAGGTCGGCGAGGGTTTCGAGGCGGAGGTCGCCGAGTTTTTCCCGTGACCGGCGCACATTGCGGCGCAGCCGCGCCACCAGGGCTTGCAGGCGCTCGAGCTGAAATTGTTCCAGCTCGGCGCGCGGCAGGCGTTCGTATCGGGATTCGTACACGCTCATGGGAGAGGTTCCTGCGCGCCCTTGCCCAGGTACGCGCGCTTCACTTCGGGGTTGTGGATTAGGTCGGAGGCTGGACCTTCAAGAATGATCTCGCCGGTCTCCATCACGTAGGCACGGTCCGCCACCTGCAACGTCGCCATGGCGTTCTGCTCGACCAGCAGGATGGTCAGGCCCAGGTCGCGCATCTTGACGATCTCGGCGAATACGGCCTTCACCATCAACGGGGCCAGTCCCATCGACGGCTCGTCCAGCAGCAGGAGTTTGGCGCGGGCCATGAGGGCGCGGCCGAGCGCCAGCATCTGCTGCTCGCCGCCGGAAAGTGTGCCGCCGGGCTGGCGAAGACGCTCGCGCAGCAACGGAAAACGGTCGAGCACGATCTCGAGGGTCAACGCGCGGTCCGGGTTGTGATACCCGCCAATCAGCAGGTTCTCGCGGACCGTCATATCGGCAAAGATCATCTTCCCTTCCGGCACCAGCACCGTCGAGTAGCCAAGGCTGCGCCATGCGGGCTGGCCGCGGGTTTGGCGTCCGTCGATAAGCACGTCGCCGGCCCAGGGGGACACCAGCCCGACAATCGCCTTGAGCAACGAGGATTTGCCGGCCCCGTTCGCGCCCAGCAGACCCACGATCTCGCCGGCGCAAACATGCAGGCTCGCCCCGCGCACGACTTCCAGGCTGCCGTAGCCGCACCTAAGATTTCGGACCTGGAGCAACATCTTGAAATTCTCCACCCAGATACACGCTGACGACTTTCGGATCGCTTTGGATCGCCGCCGGGGTGCCTTCGGCTATCGTCGCCCCGTGGTGCAGCACCAGGATTTCGTCCGCGAGACGCATCACCAGCGACATATCATGCTCGACCAGCACGATGGTCACGCCGGTGTTCCGGATTCTACTGATCAGCTCGCCCAGGTCCTGTTTTTCCCGTGTATTCAAGCCGCTGGCAGGTTCGTCCAACAGGAGCAGCCGCGGTTCCGCCGCCAAGGCTCGCGCCAGCTCCACCATCCGCCGCTGGCCGAACGCGAGCGCGCTCGCTGGAAATGCGGCCAGGTGTGCCAACCCCACGTAATCCAGGCGTGCCATGGCTTGGTGGCGGATCGCGGCTTCCTCCCGCGTTTGCCAGGGCAACCGCATTGCGCACGCCAGGAACTCCGACCTTGTTTTCAGGTGGCGGCCAGACATCACGTTCTCAAGCACGGTCATCTGGGGAAACAGCGCCGGGTTTTGAAACGTGCGCGATAGTCCGGCCCGGGCGACCTGGTGCGGCTTGAGACCGCCGATTAGCGAACCCTGGAACCGGACCTGGCCGCTTTGCGGCCGGAGCAGGCCCGAGATGATGTTGAACAACGTGGTTTTACCGGCCCCGTTGGGACCGATCACCGCTTTGATATGCCGCGACTGCACAGCAAACGTGACGTTGTCCACCGCCGTCAACCCGCCGAAGCTCCGCCTCACGTTTTCAACCTCAAGCAGCGCCATCGGAGCCGCTCCTTTCTCGGCAGTCTGCTGTGCCGGGCAGCGCTCCCGCCTTTTCGCGCGGGCGGCCCGGGACGAGCCTCGCGAGGCGGGCGCCAAGCGGCTTGAGCGGGCCGTCGGGCGCCAGGGAGATGATCATGATCAGGATCGCGCCGAACACCGCGTTGTCATAACTGCCAAACGCGCCCCGCAACGAGAGATAGTTCAGGATCAGGCTTGTGCCTGTCACTCCCCAGAGGTTGGCCATTCCCCCCGCGGCGGCCAAAGCGACGTAACGGATCGACTTGAGCGCGCCGGCTTCCGATGGGCCGATGCCGCCGGTGTAATGCGTAAAGAACACCCCCGCGACGGCCGCGAGCAAGGCGCTGAGCACGAACACTTTCAGTTTATAAGCGGCGGTATTGATCCCAAGGGCGTTGGCGGCAACCTCGCGTTCGCGGACAGCCAGCAAGGCCCGGCCGACACGGGACCGCACCAGGTTTTGGAGCAGCACCAACGCGAGCAAGACCAGGCAACAAGCCAGGTAGTAGTTCTGCACGCGGACCGGACTCTTTCCGCTCACCACCAGGCCGAAGGGCAATCTCCATTCGGGCACTCCGTTGATCCCATCAGCCGCGCCAGTGGTGGTGCTGCCCAACAGCATTTTGCTGACGATTAGCCCGAAGCCCAAAGTTGCCATGGCGAGGTAATGCCCGCGCAAACGCAACGCCGGGTAGCCAATGATGCTCGCCAAAACCAGCGTGACGAGCATCGCCGCGATGAATGCCGCCCAGGGGGCGACTGTTAACACGGTATTTCCGTAAAGGTCCGGGTGCGACACGAACACATGCGCCTGCTGCAGCCAATCCCCCCAGGGCCCGCCAGGATGGCGCGAAAAATCGTGCGTGGTGAGCACCGCCGTGGTGTAGCCGCCAGCGGCGAAGAAAGCGCCGTGGCCGAGCGACACCTGCCCCGCGTAACCCATCAGCAGACAAAGCCCCAGCACGACCAACGCGTAGTAGAGCGACATCGTGAGCTGCGTCAACCGGAACTCGGAACCGGTCAGGCGAGTGCCGCACTGAACTGCAATGGCCAGCGCCACAAAGGCCGCGAACGGAACGATGGGCCGGAGGCGAGTCATCTTCAATGCTCCCTCACGCTCTCACCCGCCGGCTTTCCAAAAAGCCCGTGGGGTCTCACGAACAGTACCAGCAGAATGACCACGAAGGCGGTCACGTCATTGTAGGCCGCCGGCAGGATGCTGACACTAGCCGCCTCGAGCACGCCCACCAGCAGTCCCCCCGCCACGGCGGCCATCGGGTTGCCCAATCCCCCGAGAATTGCGCCCGCGAAGCCTTTGATGGCCAGCGGCCCGCCCATCTCATAATGCGTCATGGTCATCGGCGAGATCACGCAGCCGCCCAAAGCCCCGAGAGCGGCGCTCAAGCCGAACGACAGCGTCCGCATGTTTCCTATGTTGATCCCCGCCAGCATCGCCGCTTGCGGATTCGACGAGCAGGCCCGCATCGCCCGCCCTTGCAGCGAGAATTTCAAGAACACGTGCAGGGCCACCACGCTGACGGCGACCGTCCCGAGCACCCACAGAACCTGGGGCGAAATCGCGGCGCCCAGGATCTTCAACGAGGTGATTTCGCTGCCGCTGAAATAAGGCAGCGAGCGCACTTTTTCGTCCCAGACATGCAACGCCGCCTCCTGGATCAGGATCGAAAGGCCGATGGTGATGATAACCAGGTGGAGGATCGAATGGGTCCGCAATCGCCGGAACACCACCAGCTCCAGGAGGCAGCCGATTATTGCCACGGTGACCACCGCAACCGCGACCGCGACCGGCACCGGCACAAAATGTCCCAGCGCCACCGCGATCATGCCGCCCAGCATGACAAATTCCCCCTGGGCGAAGTTGAGCACTCCCGTGGCGCTGTAGATCAGGTTGAACCCGATCGCCACCACGGCGTAGATGCTGCCTTTCGTGATCCCCGAGAGTAAGTATTGCAGCGCTAGGTCACTCGCTTCCATTTCGCCTGCTACTTCTTATAGATCGCGAACTTGCCGTCCTTGACGGTTAGCATCTCGAACGCGGTCAGATCGAGGCCGGTGTGGTCCGTGGCCGAGAAGTTGAACACGCCCGCGGTGCCAACCAGGCCCTTCAGGTTTTCAATGGCGTCCCGCACCTTCGCCCGGTCAGGTGTGCCGGCCTTCTTCAGGCCCTCGACAGCCACCAGCACCGCGTCGTACGCGTGGCCTCCAAACGTGCTCACGTCCTCCTGGTACAGCTTTTCATAATCAGCCTTGTATTCGGCCAGGAGCTTCTTTTGCGGGTGCCCATCGGGCAAATCCTCGACCACCAGCAGGCGCCCGGCCGGAAAGAGCGTCCCTTCCGAAGCTGCTCCGCCTTGCTGGACGTATTTCCGGTTTCCGAATCCGTGGCTTTGGAACAGGGGCACGTCGAGCCCGATCTGCTTCATGTTTTTCGCGACGATCGACTGAGCGGGAACGATCGACCAGTTTACCACCGCCTGGACGCCGGGATTCGCCTTCACCTTGGTGAGGATGTCCATCAGATCGGTTGCCTGTTTGTCGTAGACCTCGTTGACGAGGATCTCGAGGCCCTCGGCTTTGGCGGCATCTTCGAGCTGCTTCTTGCCCGCAACCCCGAACCCATCGTTGCTGCTGAGCACGGCAATTTTGGTGATGCCTTTTTCTTTCGCCGTGCGATAAATCCAGGTCACCGCCTGGCTGTCTTTTTGGGGTGTTTTAAACACATAGCGGGCGACCGGGTTCACAATCACTTCCGCTGCGGCGCAGGAGATCAGGATCATCTGGTTCTCTTCGCATAGCGCCTTGATCTGCATGGTCTCACCGCTGGTGGACGGCCCGATGATCGCCAGCACCTTGTCCTCTTCGATGAGCTGGCGCGCGAAGGACACCGCTTTCTCGGGGCTGCCACCGCTGTCCTTGATGATCAGTTGCAGCTTCGAGCCGTTTACGCCCCCCGAGGCGTTGATTTTATCGATCAGCATGCGCGCGGTCTTTTCCTCGGGCGCGCCCAGGAAGGAGGCGGGCCCGGTGACGGAGAAGATCGCGCCAATCTTGACTGGCGGGCTGTTCGGAGCGCCAGCCGCGGGGCCCGTCAGCATCGCGGCGCACGTGAGTGTCAACGGTAGCAGGTAGGTTTTCATAAGAGGGCATCAGGCTGCCATGAGTAAACCTATAGAGTCAAGCAACTCCGCTTATGAATCGGGGATTTCAGGAAAACGTTGCCTGGGAGCGGCTAAACGCGTTTATTGTGAACACATGATGGCAAAGCGGGTCATACCCTGCCTGGATGTGCATGGCGGCCAGGTCACGCGCGGCAAGCAGTTTGGCAAGGCCGAAGCCGGCGAACTCCGTAATGTGGGCGACCCGGTGGAGCTGGCGCTGCGCTATAATGACCAGGGCGCCGACGAAATGGTGTTCTTTGACATCACCGCCAGCGCCCATGACCGAACGACGATGGTGGACGTGATCGAGCGCGCGGCCAACCAGTGCTTTATGCCGTTGACCGTCGGCGGCGGCCTGCGCTCCGTCGCGGACATGTATCGCATGCTCCGCGCGGGCGCGGACAAAATCAGCATCAACTCCTCCGCGCTGGCAAACCCGGACCTCATCCGCGCGGGCGCGGAAAAATTCGGCAGCCAATGCATCGTGGTCTCCATCGACGCCAAACGGGTGGCGCCGGACCGGTGGGAGGTGTTTTCACATGGCGGCCGGAAACCGACCGGGCGGGACGCGGTGAGCTGGGCGCAACAGGCAGTCAAGCTTGGCGCCGGCGAGATCGTCCTGAACAGCATCGATGCGGACGGCACCAGGGAGGGTTTCGATTTGGCTATCACCCGGCGGATCAGCGAATCCGTCGGCGTGCCTGTGGTCGCCAGCGGCGGCGCCGGCAAGCTCGAGCACATGGCCGAGGTGCTGCTGGACGGCAAAGCCGATGCTGTCCTCGCCGCCAGCATTTTCCATTTCAACGAATACACCGTCCGGGACGTTAAGAAATTCCTCGCGTCGAAGGGTGTTCCCGTCAGAATGGTGTAAACGAATCCAAGCCAAACTCGATCATGAACCGACACCTGCTGGCGGCACTTTTGACGGCGTCCCTGGTTAGCGCGGGAGGCGCCGCCGATAGCGCCGGCCGGAAATCCGAACGGCCCAAGCCTGCCGTCACCTTCAAGCCACAGGAAATGGCGGACGCGCTCCATGCGGTCATCGCGGCGGATCGCGAGGTTTTCGCCAGGTATTTTGACAATGCCACAAAAAGCGGGATGGCACTGGCAACCTCCACCAATTTCCCGGTTCCGGCCCACCTTTTGCGTCAGGCCTCGGAGTCCGTCCAAAGCAAGGGCGCGGAGTTTCATTACGTGCTTCGTTCGCTCTGGCCAATCAATCCTAAGAACGCGCCGGAAACCGCCACCGAGAAGGCCGGCTTGCAGTTCGTCTTGGATCATCCGGATGCGAATTACTATTCCGAAGAATCGCTGGGCGGGCGGCGTTATTTCACCGCTGTGTATGCCGATCGCGCGGTGGTTCCGGGTTGCGCCAGTTGCCACAACGGCCACCAGAACAGCCCCCGTAAGGATTTCAAAACCGGCGAGATCATGGGGGGGCTCGTCGTGCGGGTCCCGCTGGAATTCTGACCTGGCGGGAGGATTTCGCGGCGGCCGCCCTCAGCCGTATCTGCCCTGCAAGACAGGCGTCTCGCACATTTCCAATCCGCTGCCCTCAAGTGCTCAGAAGTCGAACCCGGTGTGCACGTCGTAACCGATATTCGGGTTATCGGTGTTGAACGCCGAGTTCGGGCCGTAGGTGAACCAGTTGGGATCGTAATAGTTCCCGGGCTTATTTTGCCGGAATTGCACTTTCCACGCCGCGGCATGGAAATCGGCATAGATGGCATTCAACGTGGGTTGGGTGCTGACGTAGGAACTCGCCAGGCGCTTGTAATGGAGATCCGAGTTCTCGTGATAGACAATCTGGCCGACCGGCTTCACAAAATCGGTCGTTTTCAGGCCCGGGAACCGGCACGTGTTGTCCCAGATTACGAACCGATACCGGTAGGAGGTGAAGTCGGTATCGCGAACGTAGTTGGTGGCCCGGCGGTTGAAAGTGTCGCTGGGGCACCAGAACACGAGCGGGTTGGCGACGTTCAAGGCCTTGGGCACGCCGCCGTACATGTCGGTGTACTGAACCGTGTTGGGCGCGGTGCCCGGGTCCCCCGCCTTCGATCCGTAGGTGATCGCCGAAGGCATCTTGTTGTCCTGCGAATCGGTATAGAACATCAACGACAGGCCGATTTGCTTCACGTTGCTGATGCAGGCGATGCGTTTCGATTTTTCCTTCGCCCTGGACAAAGCCGGCAAGAGCATCGCCGCCAGAATGGCGATAATCGCAATCACCACCAGCAGTTCGATGAGCGTGAAACCTGGACGGCCGGAATCACCGAGTGACGGCGCGCAGCCCGCACCGGCCGGTTCTGGAGCGTTCTCGATTGGCAGAACTCCGGGACACGACGCATTCCCGCCGCTCGCGCTCATAACCCAACACTAGTGCGGACCGTCGACCCGGTCCAGATTCGCCGCCGGTTGTGCCTCCGTCCCGATTGGCAACGGGGCGGGTTTCAAGGACTCAATCGCGTCAATCCGGTGATGGTGCCGGACGCCGTGGATTTCGAACTCGACCTGGTCGCCGATTTTGTGGTTGAGCAGCGATTGGGCTACGGGAGAAAGATAGCTGACGACACCCTGTTCCGGGTCGGAGTCCCAGGCGCCGAGGATGGTGAACCGTTCGGGCTGGTTGGCTTCCAGATCGGTCGCTTGCACCTGCGTGCCGATGCTGACAACATCGGTGCGGGCGCCGGCGAAATCAGTGCCGCGAGCGCGGACCAGTTGGGTTTCCAGCTCGGCCTTGTGGCGGAGCAGGAGTTTTTGCATTTCCTTGGCGGCTTTGTACTCGTGGTTCTCACGCAGGTCGCCATAGCTGCGCGCCTGGGCGATTTCCCGCGAGTTAGCCGGCATTTTCTTCTCCACCAGTTCGCGGTATTCGAGCTTGCGCCGCTCGAGGCTTTCCCAGGAGACCACCAGGTAACTTTCGTGCTTCGGCTGGTCCCCGGAAATCAGGGTTTGGATGGCGGGATAGCTCTTGACGATGCGGGCGAGCAGCGAACGCTTGTCCATATCGTCGAACGACGGGGAGTATTGCAGGGCGCGGGTGAGGTCTTTGATCACTTCAAAGTCGGCGGCCCCGATTAGCTCTACGAGCAGCTCCTGGTCGTCGAGAATGTAGTCCCGCAGGCGGTTGGAACGGCGCTCGTTGAATTGGTCGCGTTCCATCGCCGTGAGCATGGCGCGGAATACTTCCGGCCCGAGGATATCGGCGAAGGAATCGTTCCGGTCTCGCGCCAGCCAGAGCAACAGCTCGCTGCTGGCGGTATGCTGGCTGATCAGCCTGGCGAGCATTGCCTTCAGCGCCTCGATCTTGCCCTCGTGAATAAGCAACGCGGTAAACTCGCGACACAGCTTCGAGGAAATACTGTTAAGACTGTTCAGCAGGGCTTCCGGCCAGTGCTCGGGGTTTGCCGCCTTGAAACTTTCGAGCGCGCGGCGGTGTTTTGAGGCGGGCAGATCTTCCATGACCTCCCCGAGTTTAGCGTCCTGGCTCCAAACGGCTTTGGGATCAAGTTCTCCCTCGACCGCGGGCGACCCGGCCGCCTCGCGAATGTCGTCCCGGGCGAAGATGGCTTCCAGCGCCACGGCAGGCTGGGTGCGCTGATAACTGCTCACCTCATTGTTCAGGGCCTGGATGACTTCGCCGGCCGCCGCTGCCTTGTCCGTCAGGTCGTGCGCATTCCGGAGCAGTTCCCCGGCGACGGCTATCCGGGCTTTAAGGCCCTTGGCGGTGCGAAACTCCTCCAGCAGGCGGTCTTGCAGCGAAACTTCCCTGGCCTGATAGACGATCGGTTCATTCTTCTTGGGTGGCACCAGGAAATGTCCGTTCTTTTTCAGCTCGCGTTTAGCCGCATCCCACCACTTTTTCCAGTCTTCCTGAATGACTTCGGGCATCAACATCTGCTGGATTTGTTCGGCGGTGGCTTTGCCATCGAAACTGTCGAGCACCACCCGCACCAATTCGAGGTGATTGGTAGCCGCCAGTTGGCGCAGGTTATCCAGGTCTGCCGCTTTGCGCGCCAGGATATGTTCCTTGCCGATGGGCCGGAGTGATTCGGCCGCAAACGACAAATCCATCGTGTGCCCTGGCTTACTCTGAAAATCGATGGTGAACCGGGCGAAAACGGTATCGACGGACTTGATGCGGCCAAATCCCCAGCTCCGATGCATGCAAAAACCGCTGGTCGTGAGCAGGACCAGAGCGTCGATATGCTGGCGGTCCACCTTGCCGGCGGCCGCCATTTTCTCGAATTCTTCTCTCATATAATATCTTCGCGCTCGCGTCCCACAACGGGAATGGCACTATTAAAGATTGTGAGCGGGGAAAATCCAAGAGAAATTGCAGCGCGCGTTTTGGGCCGTCGGGAAAACGGCAGATTTATTGAGGATCTGCTCGAGGCGGCGATGGCCGATTCGGCGATGTCGCAAGCCGATCGGCGGCTGTGCCAGGAACTGGTGTATGGCGTCGTGCGCTGGCAGGCCACGCTGGATTGGCTCATTGCCCGGAAGACGCAGGATCGACCGCAGAAACAGGGCCTTCAGAACCTGTTGCGGTTGGGGTTATACCAGATCTTTTGGCTAGAACGCATTCCCGATCACGCGGTCGTTCACCAGGCCGTGGAGTTGGCCCGGCGAAGCGGCTTCGGACCCCAGTCGGGCTTCATTAATGCCGTCCTCCGCGGCTACCTCCGCGAAGCCGACTCCACCCGGAACACCCTCGAGAGGCTCAAAACCGAACAACCGTGGCTGGGGTATTCACACCCCGAATGGCTCGCCAGCCGCTGGCAGTCACGGTGGGGGCAGACCCCCGCCGCCGCCCTGATGACCTGGAATAACACACCCCCGAGAACTTTTGCCCGCGTCAACACGCTCAAAGCCGACCCGGGCAAACTCATCGAACAATGGCGCGATGAAAACGTGGAGTACGACTTCATCCGGCGCGCCTGGTTCGACGACAACGTTGTGTTCGAGTTGAAGGCCTTCCCGCCGTTGCACCGGTTGGACAGCTTCCGCCAGGGGTTCTTCTATGTTCAAGACCCCGGCACGCTGCTGGCGGTCCGGGAGCTGGCACCCGCGCCCGGCGAATCGATTCTGGATCTGTGTGCGGCGCCCGGAGGCAAGCTGACTTACATCGCGCAGTTGATGCGAAATGAGGGCGCCCTGGTGGCGCATGATACCGCGGTTGACCGGGTCCGGCTCATCGCCGAAAACTGCGAGCGGCTCGGCGTCACTTGCGTGCGGATGCTCAGTTCGGGCCCGGCGGGGCTGGCAGCTCCACCGGTGGCGGCCAGCCCGGCAGGCGGAGACTTGCCAAAGCAATTTGACAAGATCCTGGTTGACGCGCCCTGCTCGAATACGGGCGTCATGCGCCGCCGGATTGACCTGCGCTGGCGGGTACGCCCTGCCGAGCTCGAGCGATTGCGCCGAGGCCAACTGGCGCTGCTCCAGGAGGCGGCCGGCCTGCTGAAACCGGTCGGCTCCCTGGTCTACAGCACGTGCAGCCTCGAGCCGGAAGAAAACGAGGCGGTCGTGAAGCAGTTCCTGGAGACGCACGGCGATTTTTCCCTCGAAAGCCAACGCGAACTGACCCCGTTTGCTGACGGTGTGGATGGCGCTTACGTGGCACGCCTGCTGCGCCGGCCGTAATGGCGACCGGACCGTTTGCGGCGTCAAAGGGGTGGACCCTTCGTCTTTCCTTATCGGACCGGTTATCGGACGCGAAATTCCTCAACTATGACACCCGCCGCATCAGTCCGCCACGCCCTCTCCAATCGCCAGCGATCGGACTTTGCTTCTTTGGTCAGTGTGTAGTGATAGTCCCATTTTGGGTGAAGCTTGGATTTGGCGGCGCTGAACGTCCGCGAAACAGGATAGGGGCTACTAAGATTCAGAGTAGAGCCACCTCTATCGGACGCGTCAGGAGCAGCCAATACGCAATAATCAGCCTTCAAAAAACCGGGCAAACCTCCTTGCTCTCGAAGTTCGTCCAGGAACTCAATGGCTTCAAGATCCACAAAGAGTGCTTGTCCCTGCCGTGCTGGCGGAAACGCTTCGTCCGATCTTGGGCTAGCTGTTTGCCGCCGCAGGTATAGGGTTCGTTTGGGAAAATTGAGCGTCACGAGGTGCCGAGACAGAAAACGGAGCCCCAGCGTGGCAACTCTCTCGGACTTGTGCATTACCACGTTGCTGTAGACCGCCCCGGCAAATGTGATTGACGGGAACCAAGTCCAATCCTTGCCACCCGCAGGGTTCACTTGATGAGCCTTGCGAAACGCCCGTGTTTTCAGCGCCCCGTCCAAAGCGTCGCCCGTATCAATCATCGTCTTGAGGCCTTTGGTGCCGAGCAAATTCTCGTCAAGGAGCGCCCCCTGGTGAATCGTGAAGGCCTGGCCAAGCCCGGCCAAGGGTTGGTCGGGGTCCAGGAAGCGAACCCTCCCGGCGGCAAAGTCCATTTGAACACAATAATGCTGCAGGCAATCCATGCCCAACGTGCCGAGGACTCTTTGGCCGTCGATTGGATCCTCATCGTGGACGAGAACATGCCGGCCGGTCACAAGCCTTGTCTGCCCCAGGAAGAGCGCGGGGGCCGCATACACGCCCGCCCTCTTTTTGCTGCCATAACCACCGTAATTGGTGGAACCCCGACGTTCTCCCAACCTGGGCGATAGCGACGAGTCCAGAAAGGTCATCGATGCTCCGGTGTCCAGCAGAAACAATCCCTTTTCACCGGTACCCAGCCGAAGCTCGATATAAACCAGTTGCCTCCTTCCGGCGTCATTATTCATGGATGCCTCGGGTGGCAAAGAGAACCGAGTTGGCGGGTGGGGGAAGTCCAGTGATCCCTTAGGCACATGACGGCACGAGCACAGGATCAGGAGGCAAGCGCAACCAAGCGAGAAGCACGTCCAGCACCGCAGTTCTCGTCGGCGCGTCTTCATCTGGAGGAACTGTTCTCTGTCATTTACCGGCGCTCCCTTCTGCCCGCGTGTCCTTCCGGAGCCAGCGTGTTACGCCTCGCCTCTGAAGGTTATCGTTTCTCCCGACGCTACCGTTCAGCAGCCAACTGTCAAATCACGAAAGCTCCTGCAGCCTCTTTTTTTACGCACCGACATAAGTTGCGCCGCGTGAGGGCACGCGGCCTACAATGGACTGTAGGCCGCGTGCCC
>DATDCV010000548.1:0-3929 GCA_036524155.1 Verrucomicrobiia bacterium | reverse complement strand
CGAACTGGACGTTGCCCGGCGTCCCGGGCGCGTGGAGGGGCGACGGAACATCGCCCCGAAGCGGACAGCTAAGCTAGGCTGATCCGCACCGTTCGCCGCTGCCTTATTAATCTTCATTCTATCAGCGGCGAACGTAGAGTGCAGCCGCGCCGGACCGCTGGCGACCAAAAAACACCCAGGCGCAATCCCGGCGTCGGCTGGCACGATTCGTTAGATGTGCTGGAGTTCACTGCTGTTTGGGATCTAGTTTAATGTCACGGAGCAGGAATGGCCCTTTAAAATTGGCTGAAGTGGCCACATCGGCTTGCCTGTAGATATTTTCCTCGAACGCCTTGTAATCAGGATGGGTTACAGTGAGTCTCCAAAGGATATCGCCAGCGGGAGGACAGTAGCCCATGACTCCTCCTGGCTCGATAAATTCCATGAAATATTTCTTGCGCTGCTCCCGGACGTGAAAAGATCCGTCTGGCGCAGTGCGGGCCTGCGTTTCTACGCGGTCGTCCACTGCCACGAGAGCCCCCGCTACCGGCTTCCCGGTTGCCAAATTAACTACCCGACCATGTATCTCAGGAGCAACCATCACCTGCCCTGTTCGCGGCCAAGGAACAACGCACCCGGTTGAGAAGCAGAGCGCGACGAAAACGGCTGCTATTTGAGCAGGCGCCTGCATGATACATCTAACGATCTGCGTCAGGCGGGCCGGATACCTGAGCGGCAATAAACCGCAAGGCGCAGTCCGGCATCGCCTGCACGCAGTGGTTAAGCGCTTCAGTGGACATCAATGGTAAAAGGCGACTCGCACCTTGGGATCAGTTAACATGGTAGTGATGTCACCCGTGCTGGAACCGACTGGGAATGGGGTAAGGTAACGGCCGTAAATGAAAACGATGCGATGGTCCGAGACTCCGCTGGCATCCGTGTAGTTCACCCGAACACCGTTTGTCGAAACGACTTGGAATGAGCAGTCGCGAAGGTCTTGCCAGCGCACTGGATGCCGCTTGTGGTCAAATGCACTCAAGGCGCTGATGTTGGGTGGCAACTGGTCCTTAAGGGCAATATAATCTGCCAACGCGCTGGCCATTTCGTCGCCATTAACCTGTCGCCGAGCCTCAACTGTCCGGCAACCGCAAAGGAACCACACCATTGCCAAAAAGAATGTCAAATGCTTGAACATGCGATTACTCGCTTAACGTGCGGGTGAGCCGCCGGTTCGAGCCCCGAGCGCTCGGGTAATCGCCCTTCCGGTCGGCTCCACCCGCTGGTTGCCGGCGTTGGCGCACGCGTGGCAACCGTGTGTAGTGCCGTCCAACCGTTGGCGCCGCGGTTTAGACGGACGTCCGGCGTCCCGGACGGGTGGGGCGGCGTAACACCGCCCGACGTGCGGACGAACCGGCGGTTCACCCGCACGTTGCCGGCAAAAACGCCGGCAACGCCGAACGCAGCCATGCCGGACCAGTGATGCTCCCCACGGTGTGAGACAACCTTCCGGCATTGGCTGCCGTGACGAGTTACGCTGCCGGTTTGATAGGGTGTGCAGAATCATACACTGCGCCAATGAGCGCAGCAGGGGTGAATATAATGTTGACCACTAGCATCAGGAACAACCAACCGTACTGGTGCTCCATAAGACCACGGGAGAAGATCAAGAAGCCGGCCAAAACTAAATCTAGTAACAACTGACAGAAAAACACCAAACGCAACGCCATGGTTCTCCGCCTGTTATTTCGCCAGAAAAAAGCGCAGGCGGGCCAAACGAACAGACCACAGAAGTAGACCACAATCCCTAGCACGCTAGCAAAGAACGCTTCCATCATACTGACCTCGCAGCGTAACACCCAGGATGAGCCGGGACGAGGAGCGCGTCAATGGCGCCCGGTTTCAAATTGAACGTCCTCGCGCTCCTCGTCATCGGTTCCATCCTGTGGTTAAGCTCTTTCTACGGTGTCGCTAATCGATAAAATCTGGGACCCGGCGGCACTGCCAGACCGACCTCGTAGTTCAGGTTCGTGCAGTTCAACGCCGGGGTAACGGCCACGCCAGACCACTTTCTCAGGTCTGCACTTTCCTCTAGGAGAAAAACCCGCGACGGCACCACCCAGGAAATCAGGAGTGAGTCGCCACTCTGCCCGATCTTCAGGACGGGGGTGGAAGGACTTTGGGAAATGTAAACACCCCCACCTTCGACTACAGCGGCGAGTTTGGCACCATCGGCTGACGAGGCGACGGAAGTCCATGCTGTCGATGGAGCAGAGTTGGATACCCAGGTCGTTCCCGAATCAACGGACGTAAAGATCAGGCCGGGAAAATATGCTTCCGGGACCCAATAACCTGCCACGACGATCTTGCTCCCGTCCGCAGAACAGGCGATTGTGTCGGCGGCACTAATGTTGGGCCAGGCTTTGAAATCCCACGTCGCTCCAAGGTCGCTGGAGGCCGCAACAACCCCCCCTACCGCGATGTAGATTCTCGTGCCCTCAGCCGTTAAGGCGAACCCCGAAGGGCATGGTCCGCCCGTTGGATTCCAGCTTGCTCCGGCATTGGTTGAAACGTAAACGTTGGGCGCTCCCCAGTGACTCCCATAGCACCCGCCCGCGAGTAGTTTGCTCCCGTCCGCGGATGACCTCACACATTGGAAGCAGCTCACGGCGTTATTTTCCCACGTAAACCCCGCATTGGTCGATGTGTAAACGGCACCGCACATCGTCCCTCCGTCAGTTCGATAAATAGTGGCCGCCAAATTCGTACCACCGGCTGACGAGCAAACTGAGGACCACTCCTGCCCTGGTGGAGTAGAAGCTTGGACCCAGGTCGCTCCAGAGTCCTGGGAAAGATAGACGTCTGCACCTGCGGCGATAAGCCTGGTGCCCTCCGCAGAACAGGCAATGGTCTTCCAAGCCTGCGAAGGTCCGCTCAGAGGGAACCAGGTTGCTCCCGAATTGGTAGACCTGTATAAGATGCCGTCCGAGAAATACCCGCTGGAGTTTGTTATCCAACCCGCAGCTGTCAGAATCTGGCCACTTGCGGAAGAGCACACGCCTTCCCAATTTCCGTCAGGTGCAGTAGTTTTCGTCCACACTTGTCCCAAGCCAGGTGAAGTCCAGAATAACGCAAAGACCGTGGTGACTTCGGCTAGCCAAAGCGATTTCATAAAGAGCCTTGCTATTCTGAATCTGGTGGCGTGCATTATCAATCCAAATCTAGCTCACCAATACGACGCTAAGGTGCTTAACGTCCAGCATGAGCCGCCGGAGCCAGCCGCCGCTGACGCAGGAACGCGAACTGGCCTGAATGGCTGGCTCCGGTCGGCTCCATGCTGTGGTTGGGCCATCGTGGTATCAGCGTTGCCATCGTTTGGTAAATATGATGATGAATGAAATTCCACTGAGGAAGATCGCGTTTACGATCATAGCCCCCACTGTCTGCCATGCCGGCGGAAGAGCGCCACAAAGCAATCCTGCAGGAAGATGTGTAATGAAGAGCAGCATGCTCGCCGGGCCGTCTCCCCC
This sequence comes from Verrucomicrobiia bacterium, assembly GCA_036524155.1. Classification (GTDB taxonomy): domain Bacteria; phylum Verrucomicrobiota; class Verrucomicrobiia; order Limisphaerales; family UBA8199; genus DATDCV01. The sequence continues at coordinate 423 of DATDCV010000548.1, read as the reverse complement.
AACGCGAAGATCGAAGCCGCCGGCCGTCAGGAGGACAAGCTCCAGAGCTATTCCAGCAATCAGAGCCAGCACAACTGTTGGTATCCTCTTCACGGCTGTGCAGCCCAACTGTGATTATAAAGCAGTGGTCCGTATATCAGCCGCCGAAAATGTCGGTGACAACTTCTTCGTAAGTCGCTCATCTGCAACTCCATGTCACCAGACCCTACCTCAGCCGGTCCGTATATTGCAAGCCGAGAAGTAGTCCGTCTTTGGCACCGCTCATTGGGCACCTGGACAGCCTTTGTCCATTATGCGGAGCTCCGCATAATGGACATTATGCTGAGGTGTTAATTATGCGGAGGTGGCGAAGGTCAAAGCCAATTCAGCGCGTCAGGTCAGGCCTTTGGTTATCGCGATGGGGAGGGAACTGCGCATAATTAT
>DATDCV010000547.1:0-1597 GCA_036524155.1 Verrucomicrobiia bacterium | reverse complement strand
CCTCTTCACGGCCTGGTTCGGCGCCCGCCCGGGTCGCGAGGGGGAAGGAGGCGGGTTCTTCGGCCGCCGGTGGCTTCACCGGGGCCGCGGCTTCCGCCACGTGCCGGAGCACGTCCTCCTTTAAGATCCGGCCGCCCGGGCCGGTCCCGCGGATCTGCTCGGCGCGGAGGCCGTGCTGGTCGAGAGCAATCTGAGCGGCGGGCATTACGCGCGCCGGAGTCGCATCCGCGCTGGCTGGCCCGGTTTCGCGGGTTACCGCCGCAGGCTTCGTGGCGACGCCCGCGATAGCCGGCGCAGGCTGGCGTGGGGCGGCGGCGACCACCGCAGTCTCCAGGTAGCCGATTACCTCTCCCACTTTGGCCACGCTGCCTTTCCCTTTCAGTAACTGCTTGAGAGTCCCACTTTCCGGCGCGGGGAGCTCCACCGTCGCCTTCTCACTTTCCAAGGCCACTACCGGCTCGTCTTTTTCAACTCGCTCACCTTCGGCTTTCAGCCAGGCGCCGATTTCCACCTCCGTGATGGATTCGCCAATGGTTGGGACTTTCAGTTCAATGTTCATAGGATTTGACCTGGGGCTTAGCCCGGCGGTTTGCTTCCGAAGGCGCGCGCGATGATTTCGGACTGTTCCTGTTTGTGACGCTTGTGCGAACCGGCGGCCGGCGAGGCGGAGGGCGCCCGGGTGATGCCGCTGAACGCAAAGCGCCCGGACAGGCTGTCACCAAAATGCACGCGGACATAAACCCACGCGCCCATGTTGGCAGGTTCCTCCTGCACCCATATTACCGGCGTCCCTTGCGCGTACTGCTCAAGCGCTCCGTGCAACAATTGCGGTGACAGGGGATAGAGCTGTTCGAGGCGGATTATGGCGACGTCCTGCCGGCCGTTTTGGTCGCGATACTCGGCCAGCTCATAATAAATCTTCCCGGTGCAGACCAGAACCCGCCCCACCTGGCCAGGCGGGCGGGGCAATTGGTCAGGAATGATCCGAAGGAATTGTCCCTGGGCGCACTCCTCGAGACTCGAATGCACGCTCGGGTGCCGCAGCAGGCTTTTGGGGCTGATTATCACCAGCGGCTTCCGCCACGTGCGCAGCGCCTGCCGCCGGAGACAATGGAAATACTGCGCGGGCGTGGTCGGGCACGCCACCTGGATGTTGTCCTCGACCGCCAGCGCCAGGAACCGTTCCAGCCGGGCACTCGAGTGCTCCGGGCCCTGTCCCTCGAAACCGTGCGGCAGCAGCAGCACCAGGCCGCTCAGCCGCTGCCATTTGTCTTCGGCGCTGGCGATGAACTGGTCGACGATTGGCTGGGCGACATTCCAGAAATCCCCGAACTGCGCCTCCCAAAGAATGAGGCCGTCCGGCGACTCGAGGCTGTAGCCGTACTCGAACCCGAGCACGCCCACCTCCGAGAGTGGGCTGTTATAGATGTGCACGGGCGCCTGGTCGGGCGCGAGGTGCTGCAATGGAGTGTAGGTGTGGCCGTCCTGGTAATCGTGCAGGAGCGAATGCCGCTGGCTGAAGGTGCCGCGTTCGCTGTCCTGGCCGGTCAGACGGATGCGCACCCACGCGCACGCCAGACTCGCGAAAGCCAGCGAC
>DATDCV010000546.1:0-2285 GCA_036524155.1 Verrucomicrobiia bacterium | reverse complement strand
GCAGTCGGGCGAGATAGCCGGCGAATGCGTTTTCCTGGTTCAGGTACACGTTGAAACAAGTGAAATCGACACTCGCCGGGCGCAGGAATTCCGTCGGGGGGAAGTTGGTATAAGTGCACAGGCAGTCAGGGTCGATACGCTTCGCTTCCCCCACTAATTCATCGATAAAGTCAGCGACTGCCCGGGCGCCGGTCCAACGCACGATGTCGGGGGAGATCTCGTTGCCGACGCTGAACGCGAAAACCGCCGGGTGGCGCTGGCAAAGTACCACCGCCGAACGCACCGCCTGGCGCGCCTGCTCCCGGTCGCCGGCCGAATCCAGGAAGCACACATGCTGGTTCCACGCCACGTCGACCAGGACCTTGAGTCCCTGTGTGCCCGCCAGGTCCAGAAACCATTGGCCGGGCACGGAGTACACCCGGACCAGGTTGGCCCCCAATTCCCGGATGAGCTTAAAATCCTCTGCCGTCCGTTCCGGCGACGCGAAGCCCCCTTCGTCGGCCCCGGGCTGCGGCGCGAACGGCCCGTAAGCTACCCCCTGGGCGTAAAATTTCTTTTCGCCTAAGCGGAAAAATTTGCCAGCCACGCTCACGCGCGGCTGCATGGGGCTGGCCCCGGTCATATGGTTTAGACGGTTGTTGAACGTGGTTTAATCATAACTCTAGGGGTCAGATCTCAACATTTGACAATTGTAACTCAATCCGGCGCAACTGGCGCTGCAGCCTGGCTTCTCTTTCAAGCCGCCGGCCAAATCGGCTCACCGCCTGCCCCACCGCCGCATAGTCCATACCCCCGGCCAGGCGCCCCAGTTGAGCCAGCCTTAGCCGGCCCTGCCGCCGCCCAAGCCAAAGCGCCGCGTCGCGCCCCCAATCACCATGCCGCTTGCTAAACTGCTCCCAGCCCTCCCCTTTGGCCAGCTCCAAAGCCGACACAATTTCCGACCAGGTGACCGGCTGGGGCAAGCTCCTGAGCGCCGCCTGTTCCCGCGGATTGCCCCCAATGCCCCGCCGCAGCAGTCGCCGGGCAAAAGTCTCCGTGCCCAGAACCAGGCCGCCAACCAGTCGGCTCCAGGGCGTCTCGATCGCCCCTTGCCGCACTGCCTGCTCCGTGTATTCCTGCCAAGGTTCGCCTTGCCGACAGGTCGTGTTTGAGGTGTCATCCTGTCTGACAATGGATTCGTCAGGCTCCAGGTCCGATTCGCCCGCCCCGGGCGCGGGCTACTTTGGCCTGACCCGTTGGAGCGTGGTGCTGGCCGCCGGCCGGAGTGAATCCACCCACGCGCGCGAGGCGCTCGAGGAACTCTGCCGCACCTACTGGCATCCCATTTACTCCTTCATTCGCCGCGATGGCCACAGTCCGGAGGATGCGCAGGATCTGACCCAGGAGTTCTTCACCCGGCTGTTGGAAACCAACTCTCTGCTCAGTGTCGATCCTGCCAAAGGCCGGTTCCGATCGTTTCTGCTTGGCTCCCTGAAGCACTTCCTGGCGAACGAATGGGACAAAGCCAATGCTCAGAAACGCGGCGGCGGCCGGCGCCTGCTTCCGATCGACGGGCACTCAGCGGAAACTTCCTATGCGGTTGACCCGACTGAAACCTTAACTCCAGACCGGGCCTTTGACCGCCGGTGGGCACTGACGCTGCTGCAACGGGTCCTCTCCCGGCTGCGCGAGGAGTATGTCGCCGAAGGGAAAACCGGCCAGTTTGAAGCGCTGAAAGCCACTCTCACAGGCGAACGACGCTCGATTGGCTACGCGGAGATTGCCAACCGGCTCGGGACCAGTGAGGGCGCGATCAAAGTCGCGGCGCACCGCCTGCGCCAGCGGTACCGGCAGATTCTTCGCGATGAAATCGCTCATACGGTCTCCGGCCCGGAAGAAATCGAGAACGAGATCCGGGCACTTTTCGCCGCGCTCGAAAGTTGACGCGCTCAATCATCGACCGACCCGAAGTCCTCTTCGTGTTGGTTCGTGTTAACTCATGGCGGAACCATCACCGCCGGCAGAATCCGCTTGCTGTCATTAGCCTGGCAGTTTAGGAACCCGCGATGCTTGTGAACGCAACGCTCGGAGGCCTGACCCTTTTGAGCCTTATCCTGCTGCTCTGGCAGTGGCTGGCGGCATGGCGTTTCCCTCTGCACCGACGGGTCCGGACGCCCTCTTATTCGCCCGGGGTTACTTTGCTGAAACCGCTTAAGGGTTGCGATCCGAGCACGGAAGCATGCCTCCGGAGTTGGTTCACGCAGGATTATCCGGGCCCTGTTCAGATACTGTTCGGCGTTGCTTCC
>DATDCV010000545.1:0-23973 GCA_036524155.1 Verrucomicrobiia bacterium | reverse complement strand
GCCAATCCACCCCGATTTGTGGCGTTCGTTTGGATCCAGCCTCGAAGTCTCAACGCTCGACGGCGGCGAAACTTTGCCTTCGCCCGGTTTACGGGTTGCCGCGCCTCCGACCACCTCGGCGAACGTCCAGCATGGTTCCCAGCCTGCGGGCAGCACCAGCACAGGGCCGGAATTGGTCCTGGGGTGGCGCACGCGCAGTTCCTTGCTCTCGCCGACGATGATTGGTCCGTCCTGCAGCCGCATTAGCCCCATTGGCCCGCCGGCGTTTACCGGGTCGCCATCCTCGTTCATATTGCCGGTGAACAGGACATACCGGCCATCAGGCGAGACGTGGCCGCCGTAGACATGCCGGCCTTCTTCGCCATAGACCAACAGGCGGGATGAGCCGTCCGCCGTGGCGCGCCAGAGCTCCGTCCAGCCGTAATTGTTGTTCACTTTCTGGCCGGGAGGGCGCCACGAGAAGATCACGTTTTGCGAATCCGGGAACCAATCAGGAGTGCAGCAATCGACGCGGTTGACAGCGGCGGCCTCGCCAGTCGTCGCATCCATGCGGGCGATGCTCCAACTGGCGCCGAAGGAATTGGCGACGCCGACCAACCACTTGCCGTCCGGCGACCAGGTCATCTGCTGGAAGAAGCCCTTGCGCGGGAGCGTTCGCACCACCTGCCGAGTGGCGACATCAACAAACGATACGCCTTTGATCGAGAGGCTGGCGATTTGGGCGCCGTCGGGACTGAAACTCGCCCAGGGAAGCTCGCCGGATCTTCCGAGCACGACTGGCGAGCCGCCGTCCGCGTTGGCCAGCACCAGTTCGCCTTGCTCGCCATGGCGGTTGTTATCGAGCACTTCGGCGCGGGGGACGCGGCGATAGAGCAGCTTTCGGCTGTCGCGGGACCATTGCGGCGAAAACTCGTTGAATTCGGGCGTGCGCGTCAGCGGCCGGATGTTGCTCCCATCAGGGCGGCATACAAAAAGATCCCAATCGCCCGCGCTCGAGCGTGCGCCATAGGCGATCCAGCCTTTGTCGCAGACTTCCGTTCTAAGCTGGATGACGGCGGGATCGGCAAGGGTCGCGCTGGCGGCCCAGACAGGCAGCGAATAGGCCGGCGTAAGGAGCCAGACCAATACTGTGAATTCGAGGCGGCGCCCCGCAGGTCTTATCTTTTGGCAAGGTCCGAGCACAGGCGATGATGATCGGTGGTGCATCGCACTCAGCAAGTCTTAACTGCGTCCAGCGAGCGGGTGACCGGTAACGGCCCCTTGCAGTGGGAGCGGCAAGCTCACTCGCCTTTCAAGAACCTGTGGTACCTGCCCATCCAATAGGGCAGCAGAAACGCGGCCCCATCATCTTCCTCGCGGCCATCGCTGCCGCCATCAACCACGAACGGGTTGGCGTTCCACCTCATGACCGGCCGCTCGTCGGGCGGCAGCAGGTTCAGGGTCTCACGCCGACCGGCCCGATCAGCCGTCGACGCCCAGACCAGGTCCGCTCGGTGGGAATTCCTGACCGTCCATTTAATCATGTCCATCGGGAAACGATAAAGTGTCCAGGCCGCCGCGCCCAAATCCACCTCCGCATCCGGTTTGCCCGTCAGATAGATGAAGGTCCAGAGCGGGTTGGCCTCGCGCCGGATGTTCTTCCACCATTCGTCCACGGCGCGTCGGTAAGCGTTCAGCAGCGCCGGGTCCTTTTCGTATTGGAAAACGCAGTAGAACGGCAACATCGCCAGTTCTTCGTCTGAGTAGTTCAATTCCTCCCGGAACTCGTTCAACCGCGTGATCCAGTCCGCATATTTGAACTCATACGCGGCCTTTCGGTATTCGGCGTCGTAGCGTCTATCGCCCGTGATGTGAGCGGCGGTTTTGAGAAAACTTAGGAGTTCAAGGCTGTTCAAAGCCCGTTCGTCGGGTTGTTTTTCAAGGATCTCGGGCGCCCACCAGCCCCAGGTCGTGGGCTTGCCATCAAGATCTACAAGTGTATAGCCGTGGTCGAGTATGTGGTCCATGATTCGCTTGCAGGTCACGGCGATGCGCTGTCTTAGCTCCGGGTCGGGCAGCAGGTCCCAGGCAACGCTGAAGATGAAAAAATGACCCACGATTTCGTCGGAGCTGGTGTCCGCCTTCCAATAATGCTGTCCGTCCGAAGTCCAATGCCACTCGCCCCCGGTCGGCATCGGATCACCTTTGCGGACATAGGATCGGGCAGGAAAACCGCGGCGGCCGGCGACTTCCTCGAGGAAGAGCATCGCGTTGATCGATTTCCGCGCATTGGCGAGCGCTTCCGGCGATTTCGTGACCTTGTACCGGAAACACTCGGCCGCGGCGTAAATCGCAGTCCACAATCCGTCGTTGTCGTTGTCGATGCCACGACTGTTGGAAACATCCCCGGGGACCGTGAGGAGTGAATCGGCGACCAGGCCGTAACGATCGTGGCGAGCGCGGATGCGCCGCTCGAAGAACTCTGCTTTCCGGGCCAGGGTCATCCGTTGCAGCTCAATGTGCGCGACTCCGGTTTGCGTGCGTGCCCAAACGCCGCCGCTGGCATCCGGCAGGAGTTGGAGCACGTGGTCGTCGGGCAGATAGCGGCGCCCCGCCAGGTATTGACACTGATCACGTTCCGGGTCTGACAGCGACACCCGCATCAAACCCTGCGTCGTGCCAAGCCAGGTGGCTCCATCCGAAGCCAGCGCCGTGCTCGTGATGCCGCCTATCGGCAGCGGGTTAGTGCTGCCTCGCAAGGCGGCAGGGACTCCGGGATCGGCGATATTGAAAAACGTCCGGGTCTTTTGCCTGTATCGCTTCAATCTCAGGGCATCCGCGGCGTGAGCGGGGTAAATGTGCAGCCCGGCCAAACAGGCCGACAGCAGAAAGATGGCGGTTTTCAAGTCGAGTGCGCGCTTGCGGTTGTTTTGCTCGATCATTGGGGTTGGGTGATTTTCGGAAAGAAAACGGCGCGGTTCATTGGCAGCGGTTAAGCACAGGTCGCACACATCAGCGATTTTCAGGGATTTTCACTGGTCACCGTCGCGCGTCAAGCGCAACCACGCTTCAACCACCAATAGGCGATGCTGACGACCATGACTTTATTCCTATGAAGATCGTGACCAAGGGGTCTTCCGGAATTTCGGGATAAAGGAGCAAAGTGGACGCGTTCGCCAGAGGCAGGCCTGGTGGCTGGACCATGAGCGAACGGAAACTGAATCCGCCGCAGCGGCGGTCAAAACGAAAGGAAAAGAATATGAAAACTCTGGTTCTGATAATAATGGGGGTTTGCCTGGTGGGCGGCTTCTGGCTGTATCTGGCGCGGCACAGCACCCAGCGGATTCCCGCACAGAATGCGACTTTGGAGGTACCCGGCAATTCCGAAGGTTCTGAGCCGGCGTCCACGGCTTCGTCACAACCGGACGCAGAAGCCCAACCGCTAATGGCAACCAGAGGGAAGGCGGCCCGTGCAGTCATCGAAGCGAATACTGGTGGGGTTAATATTCCGCCGGCCGCTCCGCCATCGCTTCCGTACCAGCAAGCGCTGAGCGTGTTGGTTTCCTCCCAAGCCGGATTTGAGCAAAAACAAGCGGCCTGGAAACACCTTAGGGACTCCGGCAAGCTCGACCAAGTCATTGGTGATCTCGAGCAGCGGGCGAGCGCCAACCCGACGGTCGCGGAATATCCAGCCGCGCTCGGCCAGGCTTGCCTTCAAAAGGCCGGCACGCTGAATGATATCCGTGAGCAAGGCATCTTGGGGTTGAAAGCGGACCAGAGTTTTGATGCCGCATTGAACCTGGACCCTTCGAACTGGGAGGCAGGTTTTTGGAAGGCCACAGCAATGTCGTACTGGCCGCCACAGCTCGGCAAAGGCTCGGAGGTGATCACGCGCTTCGTCGAGCTGGCGAAGCTGCAAGAAGGCCAGCCGACTCAGCCGCAGTTTGCCCAGACGTATCTGTTGCTGGGTGACCAGTATCAAAAGCAGGGCTATCCCGATTACGCCAGACAGACCTGGCAGCGCGGCGCAACGTTGTTCCCGAACGATACGACCCTGGCGCAAAGGCTGACCCAGCCGACGCCGGAACAGGCTACCGTTCGTTGACTGACAAATGCAGCCGTCCTCGTCATAATGCCGATGTTATGAAGTCGCCGGACTCGAATCGATCTGAAGGCATGGCTCAACTGCCGCTTCCGGGCCAGCAATTCCAGCGCTTCATTCTGCTGTTCCACATCGTGTTCATCGCCGGGATGTGTTTCGTTCTGCTGAACCGGTGGCAGCGCGCGGGATATGCTTGGGGCTGGCCCGAGATTAACGTCACGGTGTTGGTGGCAGCCCAGGCGGCGCTTTACATCCGGTTCTTCGCCCTGCCCCTTCGCTCGCCAGCCGTCCTGCAGTGGTGGGGATTTTATTTTCCGGTAAGTTTTGCGCTCTGGTTCATTACCTGGCGGTTTGAGCCGGCGTTTGAATGGATGGTGCTGGGATACTTGGGCCAGCTATTCGGGGCGGTCCCGCCGAGATATTCGGTGCCGGCAGGTTTGGCGGTATTCCTGGTGTGGCTGCCGGCCAAGACCGGGTTGGCGGGACTCGCCGACCTCCGCCTTCGCGATTGGCTGGGCTATCTCGCGATGGTGGTAGGGTGGACGGCACTCGGCCTGTTCATTCACCGGCTGGCTTTTACGAGCGCGGAGCGGGCGAAGCTGATCCAGGAACTCGAGTTGGCGAAAAAGGAGCTGGAGGCGGCGCGCGAACGGGATGCCGAGTTGGCCACACTGCGGGAACGGGAGCGGTTGGCCCGCGAACTGCACGACAGCCTCGGGCATGGGTTGGTCACGCTAACAGTCCAGCTTGAAGCCACCCAAAAACTGCTGCCCGTCGATCCGGGGCGGGCTTCCGCTTTGATGGAGGAGATGAAAGCTCTGACGCGCACCAGCATGGAGCAACTGCGCCGTTCTTTGGCGGGCTTGCGCGCTCCCGGCTTGGGTGACCACCCGCTCGGGCAGGCGCTGCAGGAACTGTGCGCTGAGGTGGCCGAACGCGCACATCTGAGGATCGAAAAGCACCTGCCGGACAGTCTGAGTGCGCTCTCCCCGGCGGTTTGCGAGACACTCTGGCGCGTGGCGCAGGAAGGATTGGCAAACGTGGAACGTCATGCCCGCGCGACCGAGGCGCGGGTGATTCTTGAGCGGGACAGCAAAAGTGGACTGGCAGCGGAGTCTTTCCGGCGTGGCTCGCAGCAAATTGCGCTGCGGGTTGTCGACGACGGGGTGGGATTGCCGCCAAACGCCGAAAGCCGCCCCGGCCACTATGGCTTGCGGGGTCTGCGCGAACGGGTCGAAGGACTGGGCGGCACCCTGAAGGTCCTGGCAAACACACCGAAAGGGACTGCTTTGGAGGCGCGCTTGCCGTTGTTGCCTGGCACACCATGAAACGCCTCGCCATAGGCATAGCTCTATTGATAGTCGGGGTAATCGCAGCCTGCATTTGGCTGGTGCACGGCGCCCCCCGAAGCGCTTCCTTGCAGGCAGGCGTTGTGGGAAGAACTAATGTCACCGCGGCTGTCAACTTTGCTATCCTGGGAATCACGAATCGAAATGCCCGCGAGGTTGCTTTTAAGGTGGAAGTTCAGGCCCTGGGATCCCAAGGCTGGGGGAACATTTTGTACAGGATGAACGGCCCGAATAGCGTCTGCACAGGTTGGATTGGTGGACACTCGAACACGCTCGTGCAGGTCGCCTCCCCTCAGAAAGACGTGCGGTTTTGTCTCACTTACGAACCCGTGCCAAACAGACTGGAGTATTACGTCTCCTGGACCCTCGTCGCTTTGAACATCAAGTCGCCCTTTCTTCCGCACACCGTCACAGAGCTGATTTATCCTCGCACCACCGAACCATGAGCAAGCTGCGCCTTTTATTGGCTGAAGACCAGACGCTGATGCGCCAGGGCCTGAAAACGCTGCTGGAGCTGGAGCCGGACCTCAGGGTTATCGGCGAAGCGGACAATGGGGAATCCGCCGTCAGGCTTGCGCTGCAACTTCGCCCGGATGTCATCCTGATGGATATCCAAATGCCGCGTCTGAATGGAGTGGAAGCAACTTCAAAGATCTGCAGCACGTGGGCGGCAGCGAGAGTGATTTTGCTCACCACGTTTGACCGCGACGACTATGTTTTCAAGGGCGTGCGCGCGGGCGCGATGGGCTACCTGTTGAAAGATCTCCCGGCGGATAAGCTGTGCGATACGATTCGCCGCGTCCACGCGGGGGAAGTGTTCATCCAGCCGGAGATTGCGTCGCGAACGTTACACGCGGCACTGCACCCGACAGGCGAGCTGATTGAGCCTCTGTCGGACCGTGAAAACGAAGTTCTGGTAATGCTGGCTCAAGGCGTGCCAAACAAGGAAATCGCGGACCGGCTCCATATCGCCGAAGGCACCGTCAAGAACCACGTGTCCAACATCCTGGCAAAGCTCCAAGTACAAAACCGCACGCAAGCGGCCAACCTGGCCAAGGAACGTGGGCTGGTTTAGCCCGGTTATTTTCGTGCAGGACCGGAGCGCCGACATGTTGTCGGCTTGTGCGGTCCGCGTGGCATAAGCCGACAACATGTCGGCGCTCCGGTCGACCGGAATCCCGTCTGAGACATGAAATAGCCGGCATAGCAGCCCTGATTCCTCCCAAATCCAGAGCAGAAGCGGATGCGGCATCTCCCCTCCGTTGCTTTCCATCGCGGTTTTACGCAGGATAGGTCTCATGATAAGCTCGCTAGCCGCACGCAGATTCAATGTTCGAGGAGCGTGGTTGTTTTGGCTGACCGGGTGCATTGCTGTTCCGACCGCCGGTGCCGTTGACGACGGGATCATCGATGCTTGCGCGTATGCGGACGATGCCGCGGCACGCGCGGCGTGGGTTCCCATGGGCGGCAGCGCGCCGGTTTCGGTGGCGCTGCTGGAGGGCCGAAACGTGTTGCGCTTGCCCTGCAACTTTACCGGGACAAATATCGAACGGGCTTCCTGGGACCGACAGGTGAAACTGGATCTGGCCTCCGGGCGCGGAATCCAATTCAGGGTACTCTGCCGCGACGCCTCCCCGGTCTCCTATTTCAGCCTCTATTTCCAGAGCGGCGACGGGTGGTACCACGGCTCCTTTTACCCGGAATCAGCGTCTGGCTGGAGCACGATTTCTCTTAACAAGGCCGACATGACGGTCGAGGGCCAGCCGGCCGGGTGGGGCCAGATTAGGACGATCCGGATCTCGGCCTGGCGAGGTCAGGATATAAACACGGAGTTTTACCTGAGCGACTTGCGGCGGACCGGCGCGCTGGGCGGCGACGCGGCCATTGCCATATTGCGCGCGGAATCCGCGACGGGGTTGCTCCCGGCCGAGGCGCGCAGCGTGCAACAATTCACCGAAGGCATGGCGCGAAGCCTTCGCGAGCTGGAGCTGGAATGCGCTGTGGTCAGCGATCTGGACATCACCGCCGCGAGGTTGAAGCCGGCTAAAGTAGTCATACTGCCGCACAATCCGTCGCTGCCGGAGCCAGCCGCCGACGAGTTGATCCGTTACGTGGACGCCGGAGGCAAGCTGCTGGTGTTTTACACTGTTCCCGTCAGGCTTCGGCCCCTGCTGAAGGTTGAAGGCGGCGACCATATAAAAGGCGCCCGGGCTGGAAGTTTTTCCTCCCTTCACTTCGTGGACGGCGCCCTTTCCGGAGCGCCGCCGGTCGTGGGCCAGCAATCCTGGAATATCTCCTCTTATCGCCCGGTGTCGGGAGTCGGCCATGTATTCGCGGATTGGTTCGACGACCAGGGCAAGCCGGCCGGTTACCCGGCCGTACTGGGCTCGAAGGACGGTTTGGTGATGAGCCACGTTTTGCTCCCCGATGATGCCGCCAACAAACACCGCTTGCTGCTGGCCATGATCGGCTATCTGGCGCCGGAGATCTGGCAACAGGCAGCCAAAGGTGAGATGGCCAAAACAGGGTCCATCGGCGAATACGAGAGCTTCGACGAAGCCGTGGCGCAGATCAGGAATTCGAGGCCCGAAAACGCGCGTGTTGTCGAGGCGCTCGCCACTGCGCGTGAGCTTCGCGACTCCGCGGCGAAACTGATCGCCGACAGAAAATTCCCCGAGGCGATCGCACGCGCTGCCGCCGCCCGCCAAAAGGTCAAAGAAGCTTTTTGCCTGGCGCAGAGGCCGCTCTCGGGTGAATTCCGGGCGTTCTGGTGCCACAGCGCGTTTGGAGTCCAGGGCATGAACTGGGACGAAGCTATTGGCCGCCTGGCCAACAACGGATTCACGGCGATCCTGCCGAACATGCTCTGGGGCGGCGCCGCGTTTTACGCCAGCAAAGTCTTGCCGGTTGCACCGCAAGTGGCCGAGCGCGGTGACCAAATCGCCCAGTGTGTCGCGGCCTGCCGCAAACATGGGGTCCAGGTCCACGTCTGGAAAGTGAACTGGAACCTCGGGCAGGCCGCCCCCAAAGAGTTCGTCCAGCGAATACGACAGGAAGGCCGTCTGCAGGCCAGTTCAACCGGCAAGGAAGAACCCTGGCTCTGCCCCTCACACCCCGAAAACCAGGCGCTCGAGATCGCGTCCATGGTCGAGGTCGCCCGGAATTACGACGTCGACGGCATCCACTTCGATTACATCCGCTACCCGGATGGTGACCACTGTTTCTGCGCCGGCTGCAAGGAGCGTTTCCAACGCGCAATTGACCAGACGGTGGCGCGCTGGCCGGCGGACGTGCTGGCCAACGGCGCTCTCCGCGAGCAATGGCTCGATTGGCGCCGCAGCAACATCACTGCCGTCGTCAAGGCGGTGAGCCAACAGGCTCGTGCCGCGAAACCGAAAATCAAAATCTCCGCCGCGGTTTTCCCCAATTGGGCGGCGGACCGCGACACCGTTGGCCAGGATTGGAAACTGTGGTGTGAGAGCGGCTATGTCGATTTCGTCTGTCCGATGGACTACACCCCAAGCAACCGCAGTTTCGAAAACCTGGTGCGCAAGCAGATGCGATGGGCCAGCGGCACGCCGTGTTACCCCGGGATCGGCGTGAGTGCCTCGTCTTCGCACTTCGGCGTGGACCGCGTGATTGAACAGATCAATACCACGCGACAGCATAAGACCGGCGGCTTCACGATCTTCAATTACGCCGGCCCAGAGAGCAGGGAACTGCTCCCCTTGCTCGGGCTGGGAATTACCGCGAACCCGAGGTCCGAAGGCCGAAACCCGAAATAAGGCCGAGCACAACAGACGGGCCAACCAACGCGTTAGATGCTCGAGCGGGCCGGATAATGCCGACGGTCTATGCGGGTCTCAGAACCGGCCCTGGCGACCGAGCGAAAGCCGCTCGGAAGCCAGGGTGAGAAGTTTTCGGGACGAACAGACTGTCAACTCGGCCGCTCGGTCTTCTCGCCCGCCTCTTTCCAACCGGAAATGCCCGCCACCAGATGCTTTACGTTGGTATAGCCCAGGTCCTTGGCCGCTTTCGCCGCCTGCGCGTAGGCGCCACATTTGGGGCCCCCGCAGTACGCAACGACCAGCGCGTTCTTGTCCTTCGGCAACAGGCTCGCCAATTTGTCCTTGTTGGCTGCGAAATCAATCGCGCCCGGGATGTGCCCCTCCTTCCAGGACTCGGTCCCGTTTACATCAATGAGGGCGACTTTTCCGGCAGAGATCGCCGACTTGAGCTCACCGATTTTGATCTCGGGATAAGAGCCGGCGAACGCTCCGACGGCGAGTAATGCAACCGCGCAACTGGCAACGAATTTTCTCATGGTTTTGACTTTCTACAGTTATTGTGTCTTATACGAGATATTAGTCTCTTTCCAACTCCCGGCAAGTTGCCACAAAATCCGGTTCTGTCCAGTCGGACGGCACAGTCGGTTTTCCGCGGCGGCGGCACTGGTTTCGGGTTTCGGAGTCCGCCCGGGTGTGGCTATTATCGGCGCGTGAACGAGACAATACTGCGGCGGCCAAGCCCCTCCCGGTTGCGCAAGCTCTGGGAACTGGCGCCGGGAACGATATTTCTGAACCACGGGTCATTTGGCGCCTGCCCCAGGGCGATTTTGCGGCTGCAGGCGAAACTGAGGGCGGGGATGGAGGCTGAACCGGTGCAGTTTTTGTGGCGGCGTTACGAGGAGCGTCTCGAGCCGGCGAGGCAGGGGCTGGCCCGGTTCCTTGGCGCCGCGGCGCGCGACCTGGTGTTCGTGACCAATGCCACCACGGGCGTCAATGCCGTGGTCCGGTCGTTGCGGCTGCGGCGCGGGGACGAACTTCTGACTACCAACCACGATTACAATGCCTGTCATAACGTGGTGGCGGAGGCAGCGCACCGCGCCGGAGCCGCGCTGGTGGTGGCGGAGGTGCCGTTTCCTTTGCGGTCCGCCGACGAAATCGTGGAGTCGGTGGTGCGGGCGGTGACGCCCCGCACGCGGCTGGCGATGATCGATCACGTGACGAGCAACACCGCCCTGGTTTTTCCGGTGGCGAGAATCGTTGCGGAGTTGGACTCGCGGGGAGTCGATGTGCTGGTGGACGGGGCGCACGCGCCGGGGATGCTGCCGCTGAACCTGGGACGGCTGCAGCCGGCCTACTACACGGGAAATTTGCACAAGTGGGTGTGCGCGCCAAAGGGCGCGGCGTTTCTCTGGGTGCGCGAGGACAAGCAAGCCGAGCTGCAGCCGGCGGTAATTAGCCATGGCAACAACACTCCCCGTCCGGGCTATAGCGCGTTTCAAGACCGGTTTGACTGGGCAGGAACATTCGATCCGAGCGCGTGGATGTGCGTCGGGGCGGCCCTGGATTGGATGGGCCGGGTCCTCCCGGGCGGCTGGCCCGCCGTGCGACGTGCCAATCACAAGCTGGCGGTCGACGCGCGGCGGTTATTGTGCGCGCGCCTGGGCATCACCACGCCTTGCCCGGACAACCTGCTTGGCGCCATGGCGACGTTGCCCCTCCCGGAGCGGTTTCAAGGCCTCGCCAGAAACGGCAAGATCGATGCCGAACAACTCGGCCTCTACGACCGCTTTGGCGTGGAAGTGCCGTTCGTGCGCATCGGGAAACCGGAACGGCGCTATTTCCGGATCTCCGCCCAACTGTATAATGCTCAGGGTGATTACGAATACCTGGCCGAAGTGCTTAGCCGCGTCTAGGGGTCCGACAGCCGGTTACCGGCTGGTTTTATCGGCGCCCAGGCCAAGCCATCCGCGCCGGCACCCGCCGGGATGAGTTTTTCCACCTTCCACTCCTTCAAGTCGATGACGGCGACCTGCCGGCTCTTGTCGCACGACGCATAAGCCTTGGCGCCGTCGGGGCGCACGAGGACCTCTTGGGGAGCGGGCGGCACGTCCAGCGTCCGGCTCAACGCCATCGACGCCAGATCCACGACGCCAACCTGATGCTTGCCTATGAGCGCTAATAGCAGCCAGCGGCCGTCCGGTGTCGGTGCCGTGCCGTAGGCCACACCAGGCAAGGAAATCCAACGCGCGAGTTTGTTACTGGCGGTGTCGATCACGGCCAATCGGGGTTTGGTCTGGTCAGCCGTAAAGGCCCAGCGATCGTCGACCGAAAGAGATATCCGCTGGGCGAGCGGGCACACCGGGATAACCGTGATCGTCTTGTTCTCCTCGAGGTCGAGCACCGAAACGGTGCCCGGGCCGACATTTGAGGTATAGCCCCGCCGTCCGTCCCGAGTAATCGCCAGCATATGGGACTCGCGTTGACCGGTCGGTATCGACCCAATCACCTTCAACCTCCCTGGGTCAATTACGGTAACCGAGTCCTCAATTTCCGTCGTGACGTAGAGCAATTTGGTTTTCGGCCCAAACACGGCACAATGAGGCCGCAGACCCTTGCCCAAATCGATGGTTCCGGTGACCTGCCGGCGCTCGAGATCAACCACGCGGATGAGCTGGCCGTCGGACCCCTCGTGGCCCACGCCCGAGTTGCCATAGATGGGGACGAACGCGAGTTTCCCGTCGGGCGATGCGGCGACTTCATGGCCGGTGTTGCCATCCTCGGGAACGCGGGCGAGTCGCGCGCCAGTTTCGGGGTTGAGGATGTCGAGTGCACGGTCGCCTTTGTTGGCCACCAGCAACAGCCCTTGGCACTGCTGTTGGTCCGCTGGCGAGGCGGCTCCATTCAAAGCTGGATTCAGTGTCATCCCGACCCCCAGGACCAGTCCCATGAGACGCCGGGCGCGTGGGTGCTCAACAAGTGCCGGTGGGTAAAATGGGGCTCGAACGTTCGCACGGTTTCCGCTGTGGGAAAGCTGCTGGGGACCAGGCCGTTCCCGCCCCTGGCGCTGTGACTGATCGCTTGGCATCGTCCACAGTTCACCTGAAGTGGCGTCCGCGCAAATGGTGAAACGTGGGGCAGGCTGAATAGCGGTCTTACACCATATCGGCGGCGATCACGCGAATGATTTCCTCGAGCGTAGTTTGACCGGTGATGGCGCGTTGCAGTCCGTTTTGCCACAAGGTGCGCATGCCCTGCCCGATGGCGATGTCTTCGAGCGCGGACGTGGGCATTTTCTTCAGGACCGCCTCGCGGAACGGCTCGGTGGCCAGCAGCAACTCGCTGACAGGCATGCGGCCGACATAACCGGTCTGATTGCACTGGTCGCAGCCCACGCCGCGGCGGAACTGTGCTTCCGCTACAAGCGCCTCCGGCACGACTTTGAGCTGGCTGGGGAGAGGCTCGTACGCCTGCATGCAATTCGGGCAGTTACGTCGCACCAGACGCAGCCCCATGACCGCCAGCACGCTCGAGGCCAGCATGAACGGCTCGATCTGCATATTAATGAGGCGGGTAAACGCGCCGGCGGAAACGCCCGAGTGAATCGTGCTGATGACCAGGTGCCCGGTCAGCCCGGCCTGGACGGCGATGGCGGCGGTATCGGCGTCACGGATTTCGCCCACCATGATCACCTGCGGATCCTGGCGCAAGATGCTTCGCAGGGCGACCGCGTAGGTAAACTCCTGCGCCGGGTTGATCTGCGTCTGGCTGATCATCGGCAGGTTGAACTCTACCGGGTCTTCGACCGTGCTGATGCTGACGGCGCTGCCATCTCGCTGGATGAGGTGGCACAGGGCTGAATACATGGTGCTGGTCTTGCCCGAACCGGTCGGTCCGGTGAACAACAACAGACCGCTCGTCCGTTTCAGCGCGCAAACCAGCCCTTGCAGGGTCGAGTCCTCGAAGCCCAGCGCCGGCAGTTCGAACCGGCGGTCGCGTGGATCAAACAGGCGCACGACCACTTTCTCGCCCCGGGTGGTCGGGAAAATGGATATACGGAGCTGCACATTGTCCAGTTCCGGTCCTCCGACCGCGGTGCCATCCTGCGGTGTGCCGGCCTGGTAAGTCACCAGGTTGGCCATGACCTTGAACCGCATTGAGATCTTGTCCAGCACCTCGAGCGGCAGGTGGACCATTTCAGACAGCACGCCGTTAACGCGAGCGCGGACGCAAATCGAGGATTCCCACGGTTCGATGTGCAGGTCGCTCGCGCCAAGCCGGATCGCATCCTGCACCAGGCAGTTTACGAGCGTGCTGACTTCAAACTCCCGCTCGGCCATTTCGGACTGCAGGTAATCAACAGTGTAGCTCATAGGCAATGAACGGCTGAAGTTACGACGCGAAGCGCGGAACGGGATAGCGAGGGAGCAATGTGATTCTGGAGTTTCCGGCTGACCTTCATGGTCTGAACATTGGGGCAGACCGTGGCGGAGGGGAAGGAAAAAGTGTTACCGCATTGCGTAGAATTGCGGATTGCGGAAATCGCCGTGCAAGTGCAGCATGGACGACGCTAAACGCCTATGGCCTACCAGGAAAAACAACTCCAGGAGATATCGAAGAAATTCCAGATCTACGGTGAGATACTTCACGCGGAGACTCTGAAGATCGGCCACATCAACGAAACTTATACCGCGACCTACGATCAGGGCGGGACGCGCGTCCGTTACATTCACCAGAAGATTAACCAGAACGTCTTCAAGAACCCGGTGGATGTGATGAAGAACGTTATGCGGGTGACCACCCACATCCGGAAGAAGCTCGAGGCTCGGAATGTGCGGGACCTGACACGCCGCTCGCTGGTCGTGATCCCGACGCGGGACGGCAAGGCTTTTTACCAAAACGGTGACAAGGAAGTGTGGCGCACTTTTGTGTTTGTCGAGGGGGTCGAGACTTATGAGGCGGTGCAATCGCCGCAACAGGCGTACCAGGCGGGGCGGGCGTTCGGCGAGTTCCAAAGCTGGCTGGTGGATCTGCCGGGGGAGCGGCTGTTTGAAACCATCCGCGATTTCCACCACACCCGCAAGCGCTTCACGAACCTACAACTGGCGATTCAAAACGACCATTATAACCGCGCCAAAGACGCGAAACCGGAGATCGAGTTCGCGCTCCGGCACGAGCCCATCGTGGACGTCATCCTGGATGCGATGCACAAGGGCAAGATTCCTGAGCGGATCACGCACAACGACACGAAGTTCAACAATGTGATGATGGATGTGCTTACCGGCGAAGCCATGTGCATTGTGGATCTCGATACCGTGATGCCGGGTTGCTCGCTTTACGACTTTGGGGATATGGTGCGCACCACTACCAGCCCGACGCTTGAGGATGAGCCGGACCTTTCCAAAGTCAAAATGCAGATGCCCATGTTCCGGCAACTCGCCCGCGGATACCTCTCCACCGCCGGCCAATTCCTTAACAAAGCCGAGAAAGCTCACATCGCTTTCTCCGGCAAATTGATCACCTTCGAGATCGGCCTTCGGTTCCTCACCGACTACCTCTCCGGCGACACCTATTTCCGCATCCATCGTCCGGGCCACAACCTCGACCGTTGCCGCACCCAATTCAAACTGGTCGAATCGATCGAACGCCAGGAGGCCCAGATGCAGACCTTCGTGGACAAGCTCTGAACCTCCCGCAGCGAGCGGCGCGCGGACTTTAGTCCGCAGCAACGCCCGTCTGCGGCGGGCGTTGTCGTCTCTGGTTCAACCAGCAGCCGGGCAATGCTGCGGACTAAAGTCCGCGCGCCGGCGTGCAGCGAAATTTGTTTGTGCCCACCGAACGTGATCAGAAAATGAGATGCTCACGAGATCCCCCACGCTGAAGATTTTGATTGCCGTCCTGTCAACCGGGAAGAACAATGGCCCGCGGCATGCAAAAGCATTTCAACCGTCGTCAGTTTCTCAAGATTTCTTCCGCTGCGGCAATCGCCGCGCCATTGGTCCTCCCGTCCTGGGGCGCCACCGGCCCGAATGACCGCATCACGATGGGGTTCATTGGCACGGGGACTCAAGGCCGGGGCCTGTTGCAGAACTTGTTGGGCCATTCGACCACCCAGGTCCTGGCCGTGTGCGATGTCGATACGACCCGGCGCGAACACCACCGGAAGATCGTCGAGGATTACTACAAGACCAAACAGGACTCCGATTTTAAGGGATGCGCCGAATACAAGGAGTTTCGCGAGCTGATCGAGCGCAAGGACATCGACGCGGTGGTGATCGCCACGCCGGACCATTGGCACGCTTACATTGCCATCATGGCGGCGAACGCGGGCAAAGACATTTACTGCGAAAAACCAATGTCTCTGACGATCCACGAGGCTCGGGCAATGGTTAATGCGACGCGGAAGAACAACCGCGTCTTCCAGACGGGGTCGATGCAACGTTCCTCGAGCGAGTTCCTCAAGGCCTGCGAATTGGTGCGCAACGGACGCATCGGCCAGGTAAAACAAGTGATCGTCGATGTGGGCCCGCCTTCGAAGCCCTGTGATCTGCCTGAAGAATCCATGGAACCCGGCCTCAATTGGGATCTTTGGCTCGGACCGGCGCCAAAACGCGGCTACAATTCCGTTTTAAGTCCACGCGGTGTTCACACACACTTTCCTAACTGGCGCGATTTCCGCGAGTACTCGGGCGGGATGATGACCGACTGGGGCGCGCACCACTTCGACATCGCGCAATGGGGGCTGGGCATGGACGAGAGCGGGCCCGTGGAGATCATCCCTCCTGAGGATCCGAACGCCACTCGAGGCGTGCGCTACCTCTACGCGAACGGCGTGGAAGTCATCCACGGCGATAGCGGCGGCGTGCTCTTCATCGGCACGGAAGGGAAAATCCTGGTCAACCGTGGCAAGTTCGAGGCCACGCCGGAATCAATCGGCAAGGAGCCCCTTGGGGCCAACGCCATCCGTCTCTACAAGAGTGAGAACCACACCAAGGATTTCCTGGATTGCATCCGCACCCGCAAGCGACCCATCTGCGACGTGGAAATCGGCTGCCGGTCGGTGACGGTTTGCCACCTCGGCAACATCGCTTACTGGACGCACAAGCACCTCAAGTGGGATCCGAAGAACGAAAAGTTCGTTGGTGACGACGAGGCTAACAAATGGCTGGACCGCGAAAAGCGGGCACCGTGGAAGGTCTAGGCCGATCAGCAATCACGCGGCGGCGGCTTGCGTTGCCGCTGCCGCCAACGAATGCAAAAGCGGACTGAATGCTCCCAGCCTCTCCCGGCAGCGAAGCCGCCGCAACCGATTCGTGGGAATGAAGCGTTCTTCCTTACAACTGTTCTTAGCAAAACTCATCTCTTATGCCCAAAACAGAACACCAACTGGATCGTAGATGTTTCCTCAAACACGCACTAAAGGCCGGGGCCATCCTGGCCGTGCCGCAGATCGTTCCGGCGTCTGCGTTAGGCCGCGGCGGCGCGGCGGCGCCCAGCGAGCGGATCGTGCTGGGCGGCATTGGCATCGGCGGCCGCGGCACCTACGTGCTGGGCTGTTTCCTGGAGGAACCGGATGTGAGATTTGTGGCCATTTGCGACATCAAGGCTGACCGGCGGCAAGCCATAAAAGACAAGGCTGATACAAAGTATGGCAACAAGGACTGCGTGATGTACCGCGACTTGCGGGAATTGCTGGCCCGTAGTGACATCGACGCCGTGCTGATCGCCACCGGGCCGAACTGGCACGCGACGGCGTCCATTCTCGCCGCCAACGCCGGAAAAGACGTCTATTGCGAGAAGCCCTGCACCAAGAACATCGCCCAGAGCCTCGCGCTGGCGGAGACCTTCCGCCGCACTGGCCGTGTCTTCCAGGCCGGCACACAGCGGCGGAGCTTGCCGAACTTTGCCTTCGCCATTGATCTGGCACGCCGGGGGAAGCTGGGGCGCCTGCAGACTTTGCATGCCCACCCGGGCGGCCTGGGAACCGCAATGAGCGGTTGGGAACCGGAACAACCCGCGCCGGATAAAGAGAAGATCGACTGGGACCTCTACCTCGGCCCGGCGGCGTGGCGTCCGTTTAACAAGCGCTTGCTCGACGGGTTCAACTTTGAGAAGGGTGGCGGCTTGACGGGTGGCGGCTGCCTGGAATGGGGCTCCCACTGTGTCGATCTTTGCCAGTGGGCGAACGACGCTGATGATACCGCGCCGGTTGAATACGAGCCGAAAGGAAACGAGTTGCACGCGCGCTACGAGAACGGCGTCAAGCTGGTCATGCGCAACGAGGGCTGGCTGGGGCTGGGGTCTTGCCCCGTCCGATTCGAGGGCGACACCGGGTGGGTCGAGACGGGCGACGATGCTGAGATCGTTGCCAGCTCGAAGGCTCTGCTCAACAACCGTGGCGCCAAAATCGCGGGTTACCCCGCCAACTTCCACGTCCGGGACTTCCTGGATTGCGTCAAAACCCGCGCCAGGACACGCGCCAACGCCGACGCGGCCTGCCACGCTCACATCGCCTGCCATGCGGCCAATATCGCGCTGTTCCTGGGCCGGAAGGTGCAGTATGACCCCAGAAAGAACGAATTCCCCGGGGACGAGGAAGCCAACCGGCTGCGCTCGGAAGCGTTGCGAGAGCCTTGGAGGATTTAACCGGCCGCCGAAATCCATTCAGAAACTCTTTATGAAACAGACGACGACTCTACTCTGCGCCACGCTGGTTTGCCTCTTTGGGTTGAACCAGACAGTTTCGGCTGCCAAGGATCCGACAAAAGAACGAGAGCTGATCACTTTGCTGAGATCTGAGGCGGCCCCCGCTGAAAAGGCGCTGGCCTGCAAGCGGCTCGCAATTTATGGTTCCCAGGAAGCGGTCCCTGTTCTGGCCCCGTTGTTGGCAGACGAACGGCTGGCGTCCTGGGCGCGGATTGCGCTCGAAGTCATCCCCGGACCGGCGGCTGATGAAGCGCTGCGGCAGGCTGTCCCCAAGCTGGGCGGAATGCTCCTGGTCGGAACAATCAACTCGATTGGCGTACGCCGGGACGCTCAAGCCGTGGATATCCTGCTGCCGAAACTCGGAGATCCCGATTCCCAGGTGGCCTCTGCCGCCGCCGTCGCCCTCGGCCGAATTGGAGGCACCCGCCCGGCTAAAGCCCTCGGCGCCGCCCTCGCCAAATCACCGGAATCCGTGCGCCCCGCAGTGGCTGACGGCTGCATCCGTTGTGCGGAGAGGTTCCTCGCCGAAGGCAAGGCGAGCAACGCGGTGAAACTTTACGATGGCGTGCGAAAAGCCGCCGTTCCCAAACAAAAGGTACTCGACGCAACCCGGGGAGCGATCCTTGCTCGCAAAGCCAAAGGCATCCCCTTGCTGGTCGAACAACTCCGCTCCCCCGATAAAGCCCTTTTGTCAATCGGTCTCAGCACGGCGCGCGAGCTGCCGGGGTCCGAGGTGACCAAAGCGATCACTTCAGAACTCCACCGCGCTTCGGCCGACCGACAACCGCTGCTCCTGCTGGCGCTGGCCGACCGCAGCGACCCCGCCGTCATGCCGGTAGTGCTCGAATGTGCCGACAGCCCTTCAAAACCGCTCAGGCTGACGGCCGTTCGGGTGTTGGACCGCATCGGCACAGCCGCTTGCATTCCGGCGCTCGAATCCGCGGCAATGAGCGGCGACTCTGAAATTTCGCAGGCCGCCATAGCGGTTCTTGCACGGCTGGCGGGAGCGGAAATCGACTCGCAAATCCTGCAACGGCTTTCCCAAGCCACCGGCAAAGCTCGCTGCGTTCTTGTCGATGTCGCCGGGCGCCGCGGTCTGGAGGCAGCGATCCCCATCATGCTGCGCTCAGCCGAGGATACCGACGCCGAAGTCCGCGCCGGCTCGCTCCAGGCACTTGGCGCGATAGGCGGGAACCGGCAGCTGCCTGAACTTGTACAGTTGCTGCGCAAGAGCCAGGGCGAAAAGGATCGGACCGGGATTGAGCAGGCCATGCTCGCGATATGCGCGCGCGGCGGCGCGGGCAGTGTGGCGGACGTCAAGGCGCTGGCTCAGGATCCGGATAACCGGGTTCGCCTGGTGTCCTTGCACCTGCTGGCCGCTGCCGGAGGCGCAGATGCGCTTGCCGCTGTTAAAGGAGCCATCGCCGACAAGGATGTTTCCGTCCAGGACGAAGCCGTCCGCACGCTCTCTTCCTGGCCGAATACCTGGCCGGAGGACGAAGCCGTCCTCGAGCCGCTGCTTGGCGTCGCCAGGACCTCGAGCAAAACTTCTCACCAGGTCCTGGCGTTGCGTGGTTACTTCCAGTTTCTGGACGGTGACAAGAAGCTGAAGAGCGATGACAAGGTAGCCAGAGTGCGGGAAGTCCTCCCGCTCTTGCAGCGGCCAGAAGAAAAGCGCCTCGCCATTACCGTGATCCGCAAGGCGCCGTCCGACGGCGCGCTGGAGGTGGTGAGTACGTTCGTGACGGACCCGACCGTGTCGGACGACGCCTCCTCGGCGGCGGTCGAGTTGGCCGGTAGGAACCAGGCCGGCCTGTCAAAAGACATGCGTCAGAAAGCTCTCCAGGCCGTTGCTGAGAAGTCCACCAGCGAAGAGCTGAAAAAGCGCGCCGACGAGGCGTTGAAGAAGCTTTGAGACCAGAGTGCCGGCTGGCAGCCCAAACCGGGCTGGCCAGCTGAGAATCACGTTGCCGGCGGCGACGCTGCCAGCAGCTCGGTCACGGCGCGGCGATGCGATAGAACCGCTGCGCGCCTCAGAGCGGCTTTATTGAGATGTTCCGGAACATCACGGGGTCATTGTGTCCAGCAAACCCAAATGATCCGGTCTTCCGGTCCTTGCCGGGATGGGCGTGGCCGCCCATGAAGTCGGTGACCTTACTCAGATCGCAGTCCAGGATGACGGTGCCATTCAATTCCACCTTGATGGTTGAGCCTCTGACGGTCACTTCCTGGTAATTCCAGTCGCCGATTGGATGCTGATATCCGCGCTGGGCGGCGACCATGCCATAAGCGGAGCCGTGCGCCTGGCGGGCGTCGATGTTCTGGCCCGTTGCCTTTTCGTAGTTGTCATCCAGCACCTGGAGTTCACACATGCCGCCGTAGGCGGTATCGCCATCGTTGGGGTAGCGAATCGCCAGGCCGTTGTTGCCGCCGGGCGGCAGCTTGAATTCGAGGCGGGCGACGAAGTCGCTGTATTCATCTTTTGTGTAAATAGTGCCGCCTTTTCCGGGGCGACACGTAATCGCGCCGTCCTTCACCTGATAATTATCAACCGGCCCAGCCCAGCCTTCGAAATCTTTTCCGTTGAATACGGATTTGAACCCGGCGGGGTCCTTGCCTCGGAGCAGCTTGTCGGCTTCATCGGAACCGATCTCGCGGATGAAGAGGTTGCGCCAGCGGATCTCCCCGCCGTGTGTTTGCAGTTGGAGAGGACCTTTCGGGGGCACGGCCAGCTTGCGATCGTAGTAATTTTCCATGATGGCCCCATCGACCGTCTGCTTGTTGTTCAACCAAACCCAAACGCGCGAGCCGACCATCCGGATGCGAAAATGATTCCATTGGCCGAACGGCTTGTCGGCTTTGACCAGAGGGTCCTTGCCGGGCGCGCCCGGGCTGTTGTTCCACAACGCGCCAGACCCCTTGTCCGCACCGAGGTTGAACTTCGCTTGCTCGGTGTAATCCCAGATCTGAACCTGGGGACAGCCGCGCAGGTAAATGCCGCTATCGGCTAGCGGCACGGTCTTGTAATCGATGAGCAATTCGAAGTCGCCGTAGAACTTGTCGGTAGTCAGGTACAGGCCATGGCCGTCATTGACGAGTTCATCTTTCTCCGCGCGCCAGTGCTGGCGGATGTTTTCGATGCTGGCATCGTGCTTTTTCTGAAATTCCTCGGACGAAAGCGCCATGTATTTGCGGGGATCCTCGGTATCAGCGCCCCACCAACCCGTGAGGTCTTTGCCGTTGAACAGGGGGGTAAAGCCGCGCGGTGGCTGGGCCGCCCAGGTGGTTGTCGGCGCGAAACCCGAGAGAGCCGCGGAGAAGGCACCGGTCAGAATTAAGGCTGCGAAAGGTCTCATACGGTATCGGTAAGCAACTCTCGCAGATTCCGCAATCTTAAATAATGGATCCTGACCGTGCCTCCGACCTCTCCGGCCCGTGTGCCCGGAGCCAGGTCGCGTCCGTTCAACCGTGGAGCTCGGCCATCAAAGCGGTCTCAGCGTCATGGTTCCCGAGCCCCCTCCGAATCCTGGTGACCACGAGGCCAACGACTGGCGGATATGCCTGATCGGCCTTCATTCGGGGCTCAACGTACTCGATGACCTCGAACAGCAGATGGTTGGCCTGGGCGTAGTTGAGGCCCGTCAACTTCTCGATGTATCTCGTCGCCCGATCGATTAGCTTCAAATTGCTGGGCACTACCCAGATCATGTAGTTGCCCATGACCCGTCCCAGGCGGACCATGGTGCAGGTGGAAAGGGCGTTGAGCAGGGTCTTCAGCCCGACCCGTGTAACGCCGTCCAAAAGGAAATCCGTCTTTGGCGTCGGCACCAGCACCGTGAGACATTCCGGGTTCCAGCCCTGTACCGTCTCGCTGATCTCCTTGAGCGATTCCTGAGTGCCGAAGTATATGAGCGCGGTCTTCGCGCCGTGCGCGCGCGCCGCCTCGAGTTGGGCCCTATGGAAGCCGTCCCGGGACCGCAACGAGTGTCTCTCCTCCTCACCAAGAATCCCCACCGCGCAATCCCCTTTGCCCAGCGGCCGATATGGCAACCCATCCAGGCCCACCTTGAACCGCATCAACTCCCCATAACTGATCTTGCGCACCGTCTCGCAGGTCCGGCCGGCCTTCTCGTCGCCGACCAACGCGCGCACGTCGCCCTCTGTCCACTCGATGCATCTGGGCTTGCGCTTGATGATGTGATCCCACGCCTGCGGCGTCTCGCCGTGCGGCACAAACAGGAATGACCACGATTCGCTCGCCGACTTATCGTCGAACTTCCGGAACGGGGGAGTGCAATACGTCGGCGACCGTTCGGTGGTGTCGGTGAGCACGTCGATACCGAAACGATCGGCGAAGTAGTTGTTTTTCCGGCCAACGCGATAGACCGATTCCTCGAGCGCGGTCAGGTGGGCAAGCTGCGCGAGAACCGGCTTGGACTTCAGCGTCGCATGCATCTCGGACAACTTGCGTTCGAACTCCGCGGGAACCGCGGTCGGGTCCAGCGCACACGGCCCGCCCGGTTCCAACTGGTGCATCAACTCGCGTACCACCATTTCGAGCACAGTCAACAGGACAGCCAACTGGATGGTGGTGGCCTGCATCCGTGTCGAGCCCGTGATGGCCATCGGGCCGGTCGTCAGATTGATCTTCTGGATACGCGGGTCCTGGACGACCTCGCGGCTGCGTTTGACGTGGCTGCAAAGCACGTCATCGGGGTTGTTGTAGACGAAATAAACCTTGGCGCCGTCCTCGACCCCTTTCCAAGCGGTGCCGATTACAAACGAGGTCTCGCCCCCTTCGGTGATTGCGAAGACCACGTCGTTTTCCGTGATCCCATGGTCCCCAAGCTGCTTCTTGCCAAACTCCGTGAAATCTTCAAAACCTTCGACCGATTTAATCAACGCGAAGTCGCCTCCGGCCATCACCGCGAACGCCCGGCTCTCCAGCTCCTGGGTCGAGGGCAGGCACTTCAGGCCGCGAGCTCGTTGCTGTTGCCAGAAACCGCGCCAGATGGAGACGAGCTGGATGCTCAATCGTCCGGTCGAACCGCAGCCGGTGAAGAACAGGCGGCCGCCCTGGGCGAGTGCGCGCAACAGCGTTTCCTTGATCTCACCGGCAACTCCAGACGCTACGAATTGCCCGTAGCGCTTCAGGACATCCGCGTCGACCTCGAACAACCGCTCCAAGCCCGCCGCGATATCATGCTTGGCGATTTCGCTGAGCTTCGCCGTGACGGGATGAGATGCTTCAGTCGTCAAAACGCCGAGCTGGAACTGGTCGGCGATCTTGAGAAAATCCTCGGATCGTTTTTGGGAGGTCTGGCTCATGTCGGTGCCTGGGCTCGTTTGGAGTTTGGTACGGGCAGGGAGAGTCTCGGGTGAGGCTGGACGAGTCAAGAGCTAAACCCGTGACACGAGCTAGTCCGTGGCGACCTGGTGATGCGCCGTGCGATGCACGGCCAGCGCGACTTGCCCCGAAGACTACTGGGCACACCGGCGTCGGAATAACCACGCAACACGTCTCTGCGGCCGATTGATCCGGCCGGCGTCGGTGCCCGGGAGCCACTTTTGGGATGGATGAACTTTGTCAACGACACCGAAATGGAGCAGCGGTTGGAGGCATTTCGTAAAGAGCTTCTTTGTGGATCGACCTTTCTGCGCGGCGTGCTGGCGACTTTCTCCTGAGGGCCCGCGCCTTCCAGAAAGGTCCCTCCTGGTCGGCGCAAAAACGAGGCAGAAAGGGTGCAGTTCTGTTTTGGACGACCCCGGAGGCTAATCAATGGTTTGGAGGTCCAGGCCGGGGCGGGTGAGGCACTTTGTGTGAGAACTACTCAGATTTAGTCAGATGTGCTCAGATTTGGTCATGCTACTCCCCGAAACCCCCACCGCGCGGCTGTTTTTTGTTTTTTTATGTCCGTTTAAGTCCGTTTTACTCCCGCTGAGTCCGCGGTGCCTGGGTGCGGAACCGGGATTTGGCCGCTGCCGAGCGGCGGCGTTCCGTTCCCAAGGAGGGCGGAACGCCGCGCGCGCGGCAGGGGCGTCTGCCAGTTCG
>DATDCV010000544.1:0-14946 GCA_036524155.1 Verrucomicrobiia bacterium | reverse complement strand
CGGCAGTTCTTCGATCGCATGGACAAGCCCAGGGTGGACAGCATCGAAGGGATCCCTCCGGCCATCGCCATCGAGCAGCGAAACGCCGTCAAGACTACCCGTTCTACTGTCGGCACCATGACGGAGATTTGCGATTACATGAAGATCGTGTGGCCGCACGTCGCTCTTCTGCATTGCCGGCGGTGTGGAAAGCCGGTCAGGAAGGACGCACCACAACATGTCTGGGACACTGTGCACGCAGGGCAGGGAACGTCGCCGGGAGGGGACGTCTTGATTACTTTCGATCTGCCGCTGACGGAAAAGCTAAGCTTGTCGGACTGCCTTTCCTTAATCGCAAAGCAAGGTTACCAGCGCTTGTTGCTCGATGGCGAAGTCGTTCGCCTCGATGAGGCTCCGCTCAAGTTCCGGGTACAAGGCTCAACGTCCGGACTCCAGGCTCCTTGGTTGACCGTCGTGCAGGATCGTGTCAAACCGGCGCCCGCCAATCGCGCGCGGTTCGTCGAAGCCTGCGAGCAGGCGTACCACTTCGGAAAAGGGAAACTCTCGATTCACGCAGGTGCCGGAGCCCAACTTTCGAGGCAAAAACCGCTTCGATTCTCAAACCGTCTGCACTGCGCGGAGTGCGACATCGAATACCGCGAACCCTCGGCCGCGCTCTTCAGCTTTAACCACCCCGTCGGAGCCTGTCCGACCTGCCGCGGTTTCGGCCGCGTGATCAGCATCGATTACAGCCTGGCGCTTCCCGACCGCTCCAAAACGCTGGCCCAGGGAGTAGTGAAGCCGTGGCAAACCGGTTTGGGCGCGGAATGCCAAAGCGACCTGCTCCGCATGTGCCGGCATTTCGACATCCCCACCGATGTCCCTTTCGATCGGTTGCCAAAGAAGTGGCAGGATTTTGTCGTCGAAGGAGAACCGGACTACGGGCAGGACGAGGAGCATGAATGGCCTCGCGCCTGGTACGGCATTAAAGGTTATTTTCGTTGGTTGGAGTCGCGCGCCTATAAAATGCACGTTCGCGTGCTCCTCTCCAGGTATCGCGCCTATACGCGTTGTCCGGACTGCCTGGGCCAGAGGTTTCAGCCCGAGACCTTGCTTTATCGGCTCGACGCGGAAGCCGGCGCTCGCGGCGGCCGCGAAGGCGCGTTGAATTTGGCCGATTTCTACGCGTTGCCTATCCGGGACGCATTCAAGCTCATGACGGACGTCTCCGCCCGACTGGAGCGGAAGAAAAACGACCCGCTTCGCCTGGCGGCAGACGAGGTGCGGTCCCGTCTGAGTTACCTTGACGGGGTCGGTTTGGGTTACCTGACGCTGGATCGTCCGACGCGGTCCCTTTCCGGCGGTGAGACCGAACGGGTCAACCTGACCACCTGCCTGGGAAGCCGCCTCGTGAACGCGCTGTTTGTCCTCGACGAGCCCAGCGTGGGCCTCCACGCGCGGGATACTCAACGCCTCGTGAAGATCCTGCAGCAGCTCCGCGACGCTGGGAATACCGTTGTGGTGGTCGAGCATGAACCGAGCGTTATGCGAGCAGCCGACCAAATCATCGATTTGGGCCCCGGGCATGGCGCGACGGGGGGCGATGTAGTCTTTCAAGGAACGTTCCCGGACATCCTGCGATCCGAAAAGTCCCTAACGGGCCAATACCTGAGCGGACGGGCGCGCGTCGAAGTTCCATCGCCTCGCCCAGTAGAACGGCGCGATGCCGGGTCTGGCGCCGGCCAACTCAACGTCTCCCGAGCGTCCGACATGGCGTTGGAGGAGGCCCGACTGCCATACCGGGCGAAGCGGAACCTGTCTCCGAAGCTGAAGCTGTCGCATGCCACCTGCCATAACCTCAACGATCTTACCGTCGAGATTCCCTTGGGCCGTTTCGTTTGCGTTACTGGTGTAAGCGGCTCCGGAAAGACCACTTTAGTCCGCGAGGTTCTCTTGCCGCTGCTGGTTGAGAAATTGAAGATGCCGGCGTCAAATGTGAAGGCCTCAGAAAGGATCTCAACCGATCCGAACGGGGAAGACGTCGAGGAGGGCTCGGAGAGCCAGGACTCCCACGCCGCCGTCTTGGAAGGGGCTGAGCTGTTAACCAACGTCGTGCTGGTGGATCAATCGATCCTCGGCAAAACGCCTCGCTCAAATCCGGCCGTCTATATCGGCGCGTTCGATTATCTCCGCGAGCTATTTGCCGAATCCGACCTTGCGCGGCGACGCGGTCTCAACGCGAGTGCTTTCAGTTTCAACTCCAGCCAGGGGCAATGCCAGCGTTGCCGGGGAGCAGGGTTCGAGAAAATCGAGATGCAGTTTCTTAGCGATGTGTTCATTCGCTGTCCGGATTGCGACGGGCGCCGCTACCGCGACCATATCCTCCAGGTGAGAATTGCCTCTCCATCCATCGCGCTGGGGAAAGAAAGAAGGGGCCTCGTCCCCACGAACCCGGCCGAGGAAGAACGAAATGGCCTCCTCTCCCCAGGCCTCTCCTCCAGAGGAGGAGAGGGAGACCGCCGAGCAGGTGGATGTACAGGGCGACCGCATCGGGAACATCCTGTGGGAGTTTCGCTCTCAATCGCGGACCTTCTCGAATCCACCGTCGAGGAGGCCATTCGCTTTCTTGCAGGATTCGGGGAGTCATACCCGGCCTGCAAGGCTCGGCAGTTGCTGCAGTACCTTGTCGATGTCGGGTTGGGCTACCTGAAGCTGGGGCAGCCCATCAACACATTGTCTGGCGGCGAAAGCCAGCGCCTCAAACTGGTGCGCCATTTGGCGGAATCCGGCTTGATTGGAGAAAGAAATCTCTCCCTTCCTGCGCGCCCGGGCTCGACCCTTTTCCTGTTCGATGAGCCGACAACCGGGCTGCACTTTGATGACGTGAACATTCTATTGCGGGTATTCCAGCGGTTGGTTGATCAGGGACACTCCGTGCTGGTGATCGAGCACAACCTGGAAGTCATTAAATGCGCCGACTGGGTCATTGACCTGGGGCCCGACGCGGGTGACCAGGGCGGGAAGATTGTGGCCGAGGGCACGCCGGCCGATCTGGCGGCGTGTGAGCAGAGTCACACCGGCCGGGCTTTGCGTGAGGTATTGGGTCGGCGGGCGAATGATTCAAGCAAGACTCGCGCCCCGAACCCGACCAGAAAGGAAGAGCGTGTTTGTTGAAACTGACGTTGCGCCCGAACGGCATGACGCCATCGTCATCCACGGTGCCCGCGAGCACAACCTGAAGAATCTTTCGCTTTCGCTTCCCCGCGATAAGTTCGTAGTCGTGACGGGCGTCAGCGGTTCGGGCAAAAGCACGCTTGCCTTTGATCTCTTATTCGCCGAGGGGCAGCGGCGGTTTCTGGATTCGATGAACGTTTACGCGCGGCAGTTCGTGGATCAACTGTCCCGCCCGGAGGTGGACCTGATCACCGGAATTCCTCCCACGGTCAGCATCGAGCAACGCACCAGCCGTGGCGGAGGCAAAAGCACCGTCGCGACGGTTACCGAAATCTATCACTTTATACGACTGCTGTTCGCGCGGCTCGGCCTGCAGTACTGTCCCGACTGCGGCGTGCCGGTCGAGGCCCAAACTCGCGACGAAGTCACACGCCGTCTGAGCCGCGAACTGCGTGCTCGGGGCGAGCTGATCCTGCTGGCGCCCGTGGTCAAGAATCGCAAGGGCTTTCACACCGATGTCGCAGAATGGGCTGCCCGGCATAGCTACTCTGAGCTGCGCGCCGACGGCCGGCTTTACGCCGCCGATGAGCGCTTTCGGTTAGACCGTTTTCGGGAACATGACGTCGAGATCGTCACCGGCCGCCTGTTCGCCAAGGGCAGGGGGCGGCCTGCAGACGGCGGAGGTTCCGTCCCGGCCAGAGAACTGATCGATCAGACGCTCAAAATGGGCAATGGCCTGCTGTACGCTCTGGATGCCAAACGTCAGGTCACCGCCCATTCTACCGAGCGAGCCTGCCCGCAGTGCGGCCGTTCATTCGCTCCGTTGGACCCGAAGAATTTCAGCTATAACTCTTCCCAGGGTTGGTGTCCCAAGTGCCGCGGCTTCGGCGAGCTGTTCTATTTGCCTGACGTGGATCGGGGCGCGCGGGCGGACGCCATCGAAGAATCGTGGTACGAGTGGCAGGAGGGAAATCGCGACCGTTGCCCCGAGTGTGGAGGTGCCCGCCTCAACTCTGTCGCGCGAGCCGTCCGCCTCGACCTCGGCCAGGCGCCGCTTCATGCCTCGCGCAAAACAGGCCGCGGCTTGTTGACGGTCGACGAGATCTCGGCGTTGTCGGTGGATGCCGCCCATGCTCTCTTTCGACGCGCGCGGCTAACGGGCAGGGCGGCCGCCATCGCCCGCGACATATTGCCCGAGATTCGAGAGCGGCTGAAATTCCTTTGCGAGGTGGGTCTGGGCTATCTCCAGCTCGGCCGTGGTGTCCCAACACTCTCCGGCGGCGAAAGCCAGCGTATTCGCCTTGCGGCACAACTCGGTTCCACTCTCAGCGGTGTTCTCTATGTCCTGGACGAACCCACGATCGGGCTGCACGCGCGGGATAACGAGCAACTGCTCGCCGCGCTCGATAAGCTCCGGCGACGCGGCAACTCTGTGCTGGTGGTCGAACATGACGAGGCGACCATGCGCCGCGCGGATTACGTTATCGACCTTGGTCCGGGCGCGGGTGTTCACGGCGGTGAAGTGGTGGCTGCCGGCACTCTTTCCGAACTCCTGCGCCACCCGGATTCCATCACCGGGCAGTGCCTCGGCTCACGGAAAAATTACCCGGCTCGGGGAAAGAGGCGACCGGTAAAGAAATCCGAAATCCGAAATCCGAAGCTCGAAAACGAAGACTCAACGCGTGGAGCTTTGCCGCAACCCAGCAACGGCTGGCTTACCCTCCATCATGCCGCAAGGAATAACCTGAAGGATCTCACCGTTTCGTTCCCGTTGGGCCGCCTGGTGCTCGTTACCGGGGTGAGTGGCTCCGGCAAGAGCACGCTCATCCGCGAATGCCTCCTCCCGGCCCTCACTGACGCCCTCAAATCCCGAAGGACAGAGCGGGTTGCCAGTCCTTCCGTGTTCGACTCACCCCTGACCGGGTTCGATGCTATCCAGGCCGTTTATGAGGTCGATCAGTCCCCAATCGGCCGCACGCCCCGCTCTATCCCCGCGACTTACGTGGGATTTTTCAACGAAATCCGGCAATTGTTCTCGCAGGTCCCAGAGGCGCGGTTGCGTGGTTATGAGCCGGGGCGATTTTCCTTTAACAGTCCACAGGGCCGGTGTCCCGAATGTGAAGGCGCCGGTACCATCAAGCTCGAGATGAATTTTCTTCCACCGGCTTTTGTTCGCTGCGAGACGTGCGGCGGCAGCCGCTTCAACCGTGAGACCCTGGACATCCAATACCATGGTCGCAATGTTGCGCAGGTGCTGGAGATGTCCGTCGAGGAAGCGATCGATTTTTTCGCCAGCCTCCCGAAAATCAAACGCGCGCTCCAGGCTTTGTCCGATACCGGCCTCGGCTATCTCAAGCTGGGTCAGACCAGCCCGACTCTCAGCGGCGGAGAAGCGCAGCGGGTGAAACTGGTGTCGCATCTGCTGGCCGGCCTAAAAGAGCCCGACCTGTTCGACCGGCGGCTTCGCCGGAACCTGTTCATCCTCGAAGAGCCGACGATTGGCCTTCATATGGCCGATGTTACGCGGTTGGTCGAGGTGCTCCAGCGGTTGGTCGATGCCGGTCATTCCGTCCTCGTCATCGAGCATAACCTGGATCTCATCGCCGAGGCCGACTGGATCATCGACCTTGGCCCCGAGGGCGGCGATGCCGGCGGGCGCATTGTCGCCGAAGGCGCTCCTGAGCGGATCGCCAAAAACAAACGCTCGCACACCGGACGCTACTTGCGTAGCCTGCTGCCGCTCAAATGAGCCTGCCTTACGAGGAAACCCTCAACGGCGCTCCCCTGGTGCGGCCTCCGCCCGGAGCGCGGCATGAACTCATCTGCCGCCGCCTCCACCAATGTATTCACGCCAGCGTCGCCAACCTCGCCAGCACGCGGCTGCTCCCTCCGCGCTCGCAAGTCCGCCTCTCGACCGCAACGGTCGTGTGTCCTGACCTGGCCCTTGTAACCACCGCCACGGGCAAGCTCTGGCTCGCTGCCGAGATCGTCAGTTCGGAGGACCACGCGCCGGATACGGTCCTCAAAAAGCAGATCTACGAAGACCACAAGCTGCCTCGCTTATGGATGCTCGACCCGCGTTATGACAACATCGAGATCTACCACGCCACCCAGTATGGCATGGCGCTCAAGGGGATCCTCGCGGGAGTCGAGACCCTCACCGAACGGCTGCTCCCCGAATTTCAAATCACCGTGAAGGAGCTTTTCCAGTCGTCCTGAATCGATTCTCCGGCGGTCGCTGGTTCGCTCAGAATCTTGGTGCGCTCCCGCGTTTCACGGATTTGAAGTTAGTTGACACCTTCGCCCCAGGTAATAGGCTAGATTTATGAGCGTGACTAAATCTCGGACGTTGATAGGCATAACCCTCCTGAACTGGCTGTGCCAGGCCCTGGTCCTCGGGTTTCTCCTCGCCGGCTCCCCAGCGCGGGCTGCGGAAAAGGACGACGCCTACCTGGAAGTCTTCAACCTCATTCAGCAAGGGGATTCGTTGTTCACCAGCGGGAACATGACCAATGCGCTCTCGAAATATCAGCGGGCCGAAATCGCCTTGCAGAATTTTCGAACCGCCTATCCGGATTGGAACGTCAAAACGGTTGCCTTCCGTTTGAGTTACCTGGCCGACAAGATTGCGGCGTGTTCGGCCAAGCTTACCTCCGCCGAAACCAGCGAGGCCGGGCCTGGGGTCAAAGCACCTGCCCCTGCTGGATCATCTGCGATCAAACTGCTCGATGCCGGCGCCGAGCCGCGAAAAGTCCTGCGCCTTCATCCGAAGGAAGGCGACAGGCAGGCCGTCGACATGACGCTGAAAATGGGGATGGAGCTGCAGCTTGGCGACACGCAGAACCAGGCCGTCAAACTGCCTGCGATGAAGATGCCCATGGAGGTCACGATCAAGTCCGTCTCACCGGACGGGGACATAACTTACGAGGCGGTGATGGGGGAGCCCAGCATCGCCGACGAGGGCGCCGGTGCTTCGCCGTTGACGGACATCATCAAAACCTCGATGGCCGGCGTTAAGGGGCTCACTGGCACCGGCACGGTCTCCAGCCTGGGGTTGGTTAAAGCGGTCAACATTAAACTCCCGTCCGGCGCGGACCCGCAGACGCAGCAGGCTATGGACCAGATGAAAGATTCCCTGGCGCAAATGTCCGCACCGTTTCCGGAAGAGGCGATCGGCCCCGGCGCCAAATGGGAAGTCAGCCAGCCGATTAAGTCTCTGGGAATGACCCTTAACCAAGTCACCACCTACCAACTCGTCGCAATCGACGGCGAACGTGTCACCAGTAAAAGCACGTTCACCCAGAACGCTTCGAACCAGAAAATTCAAAGCCCCACTATGCCTGGCATGAAGATGGACCTGACGAAAATGACTGGGCGGGGCAGCGGCGACGTCAAACTCGACCTGGAGCGACTGATGCCAGCCCAAGCAACGGTCGACTCTCACGCCGAAATCGCCGTGGGGATGGACGCCGGTGGCCAGAAGCAAACCATGAAGATGACGATGGACCTCAAGCTTCGGTTTGAAGCACATTGAGTGCACGGCCAACTGGTCCCCTTGCCGGAACACAGCCCGGCGTGCCGTCATTCCGCGCCAACTGCGAGGTCCGGGGGCGGCTTTGCATTGGGGACCCAAGGCCAGCGCTCACTGTGGTTTAGCTCCCGGGCGCCCGCGCTCAGCTACCTTCTTCGGCGCCCCAACCTGCGCCCAAGCAATGCGCACGCCACCAGGAGCAACGCGGCTACCGAGGGTTCGGGCACGGCCGGCACGCTTTCGGGCGGGACGGGTTTCAAGTCGGCGCGCTCGTATTGAGCCTTGGTTTCCAGGACGACCGCGCCGCTCACCGGCGTGACCAGTTGGTATCGCGACGCGAGCTCCAGAGCATCGGAGTTCAGCCGCTTGGAGCCCAGGCGCAGGACCTCCTCGCGAGCCCAAAGCCGGGCCAAATGCAGCGAGGTCTCCCGGCCGGAGGCCTCGGTGGTGCCGGCGGAGGCTCGTTCGCGGACCAGGGTGATCTTTGTCGAACGGCCGTTCCAACTGGAGAAAAACCGCTGCAGGTCAGTCGCCAGGTCAGCGTTGCGTGGCATCAGTTGGACCGCTTCGATGCCATCGAGTTTCTCCACCACGCGGTTTGGCCCAACGACGGTCTGGAGATCGATCAACCGCGGCGGATTGGAATGGCGTTCGAAGCGCTGCCGCAAGGCTTCCGCGTTTTCCAGAAGCATCGGCTGCGAGGCATGGATCCAGACTATGGCGCCGCCGTTTGATTCTGCCGCAAGATCCCACGCGCGGATTAATGCCGGAACGTTGTCGTGACCGCCGAGGCTCTTGCTCTTCAGCAGCCGGTCCGCGGCGGTCTTGCAGAGCGCGGGATTGGCCTTCTGCAACGGCACCAGTTCCTCGCATCCATCACGGGCCAGGAGGAGGCCAAAATCGGCCTCGGGCGGCAGGTGCTTCAGTGCCGCGGCTACCGCGGGATAGCA
The DNA here is from genome assembly GCA_036524155.1 of Verrucomicrobiia bacterium. Lineage (GTDB taxonomy): Bacteria > Verrucomicrobiota > Verrucomicrobiia > Limisphaerales > UBA8199 > DATDCV01. The sequence goes on along the minus strand of DATDCV010000544.1, from coordinate 6,312 downwards.
CGCCTCCATTCCTTCTGTTCCGTCAACCACCAGCAGGATCCGTTTCGGGGTCGCGACCGGTTTTTCCTCCATGATCTGACGGACGATGGGCTCCGCGTCTGCGCGAGTGTCTCTGGTCCAGCATTGCCGGATGCGCGGATCGCGGCCCACGGACAGACTGGTGCGCGCGTCGCAAAGATCGGTGTCAGTAATCTCACCCCGTACCTGGTAGTTGCCGGGTTTGGTTTGGGTGGCGATCATGCCCTTCGCCGCCGCTTCAAGAGACTGCCTGGTTTCCACCCAGACCGAGTGCCGGAACTCCTGCGGAACGCTGAAATTACGTTCGACGAAGCAGGGCCAGCGCAACCGGCCGGTTTCGAGACTCGTGAGGGTCAAGGGCGTCGTAATGCCCAGGCGCACTTTCATTTTCCCGCCTGCGGCAGGCACCGGGAAACATTGCACCAGCACCAGGTCGGGGCCGCAAGTGGTGACCAGGACGGGGTCGCGCCGGGCATGCACAACTTCTTTGTAGGCGGTTTTGACCTGGCTGCGGCCCCCGAAGGCCGCTTCGCATTCCTCGCCGTTGATCCAGAGTGTCAGGCGAGAGACTACGCCCCCGGGCGGTAGCGCAATCTGAGCGCGAGCTTCCCGCCGCAACGGGGAGTCGTTCTTGAACTCCAGCGTCCATTCGAGATAGGCAAGGGCCGCGTCCGCGTCCACGAAGCCGTCCTGGCGCGAACTGACCAGGGAGAGTCCCCGCACCCGCCCGGCCACAGCATCGCCTCCCTGGTCGTTGTCCCAGGTGAACTCCTGTTCCAGCATGCTCCACCGCGCGCGGCCGGCATAGAGTTTGGGCGGAGGCACGGAGTTGAAGGCACGACCATGGACGCGGTAGTACACCGCTCGCGCCGTTTCCGGGTTAATTGGCCTTCCCCATGAATAGATTTCTCCTGCGCGCCCGCTGCGCCCATAACACGCCCGGAGCAGCTCTTTATCCTCTCCCCACGCGCGCAACAATTTTACCCCCCGAGTGCTTTCCGCGAACGAATCCGACACGGCCATCTGCAGTCCGATGTTCGTGAGGACGAGTGGCACCGTGAACAGGCACACCAAGAACGCCCCAACGCCAAGCCCTCGCCACAGGCCAGGCGGCGGTCCAGCGGGGCGCACAGCCGAGCGCAGAAGGTCGCGCAGCATGATCGCAACGACCAGGGACAACAACGGCGATAGCGGCACCAGTCCCAGGCCATAGACCAGCACCCCGAGCAAAGCGAAAGGCGTGAACGGCAGGAACAGCAAACCGTAGATCAAAGCGATGCCAATCGCGACACCGTTGGCCCAGCCGAGCCTGGTCGCCGCCTGCAATTGCCCCCGACGGATATTCCTCCAAACCACGAAATTGGCCGCCGGAACAAACAAGGTTAACGCCAGATGTCCAACCGTCGGCAGCGGATCGAACAATACACCCGCGCAGGCGCCCGTAAGAAATTCGAAAATGATCGCTCCGAGCGGCAATACGACCCCGAAGAACAGCAACCACCACCCCGGCGGTTTCGTAACTCCTTCACCGTCGGTTCGACCGCGCTCCTGGACGCGCGCCTCGGGTTCGGCCACCGCCACGGCGGTTTCCGGGCCCCCGATGCGTGCCAGGATCTGCCCAACGTCCTGCTCCGTAACCACCCGCAGGTTCCGAACCGCGGTTTCCTGTTCGACGTGCCGCCGGAGATCGTCCACAACTTCCTCCACATCGGCCCCGGAGGCCTTCAGGTTGCGGCGCATTTCGGCGAAATAGCCTTCGAGTTTTGCTCTGGCCGAATCGGTCCAGTGATTCACGTTAATACTCCTTTCTGCAGCTTGCGGGTGCTCTCGGTCAGGACCTCCAGGTAATCGTTCATCGCGCCCATGATGGCGCGTCCCTCCTTCGTGAGTGCGTAATATTTTCGGGCCGGACCCTCCGACGACTCTTCAAGCCGCGCAGAAATGAGACCTTGCACCCGTAGACGAGACAACAGCGGATAGAGCGTGCCCTCGGTTACGCCCAGACCGGGAACTAAGACCAACGCCTTGACCAGCTCATAGCCGTAGCACTCCCGGTCCGCCAGCGCGTTGAGGATGCAAAACTCGAGCAGCCCCTTGCGGACTTGCACCGTCCAGTTATCGAAAAAATCGTTCACCATCGGTTAACGGATGAACTTCAGCGCGCGCCCCAGCGCGAACATGGCGGCCACGATGAAGACCAGAATCCCCAAGGACGCAACCTGCACGACGCGCCACTCGAGCGTCAGGTCGGCTTCTCCGTGGTAAATGTCGCTCAGTGCCAGGTGCAAAAAAACGAAGCACAGAAGGGCGAAAGCTCCGAGGCCAACAGCGACTCCGATTTGGATCTTCAGCGATTTCATAACATAAACCAGCCGCTACATTGCATAACATAATACTTGGCGCCACATAGGTCAAGCGGATTTTTTCTTTCGCCCTCACATCTTTCCCAGGCAAGTCGCCGCAGCCTTAAGCGATCGTCCTAACTCTATAACTGGGCGCGAGTTACGCGCCGGGTTAGGGGGCTGGGAGCATCGCAGTGCACCCGCCATGGGCTTTACTCACAGCCCAAGCGCCTGCAGAACACGAAAATATATCCAGTGCCCAAAGTCGTTCGGATGGTTGATATTGTTGCCCAGGAGATCCTCAGGTTTTTTGCGGGCGTCAAGGGCTTGCCAGTTGTCGAACACATCTGCATAGGCGCACGAAATATCTCGAGCCACCCGAGCCGTGGCCGCTGCGTAATCAGCCATGTGATGTGTGCCGAATTTCCATTTTGGATTCGGCGGGAAAGCGGAAAAAAGAACTACCTCCGCACCGGCTTCGCTGCGGATCCCGGAGATCAGCTTTTTGAGGTTTTGTTCGAAATCAGGCACCGGAACGCTTCCGACGTTGTGGTCGTTCATGCCGAAGCCAATCAGCACGAGGTCGGGCTTTTCATCGAGCACTTTCGCTTTGAGACGCTGCAGCCCTTGCACCGTGCTGTCGCCACCGGTCGCACCGTTGATCGCGGCGATTTGGGCCTGCGGATATTTGCCTCGCAGGTCCGTCGCCCAACGCTGCCAAAAGATCAGCTCCGGTTTGGATGCGTCTCCGCCCGCGGTAATGCTATCCCCGAACGCGACGATCTTCACGGGTCCACCCGCGCGCAACTTTGACTGAGTGGCTTGGAGGTACCGGGTCTGAACTTCCTGCACCGGCCACGGTTCGGATGGGACAAACGCGTAATCCACGAACACGAAATAACCACTGTTTCCGAATCCTGGGAATTGAGTGTGATCGAATTCCTCCTTCCCAAAAAGCATGTTGGTGCGGAAGTCGGGTATTCGCGACCCTCGGATTCGGCGAAGTGTGCCTGCTTTGTAGTCCAGCACAAAATCGCGGCCCTCGACGTATTGAACCGTCGCCTGGCCCGGCAGGTAAGTGCTGCGGGCCAGGAGCGGCTGTGCGCGGATGGGAACATGCGCCAGCGCGGCCGGTGACTCGCCGATGCACACGACCGATTCACCGGCCTGGCGTTCGACTCGCGTTTGGGATGGTGTGCCGCAGCCGACCAACAGCGCGACCGCGGCCAGGAGGAGGATCGAAGTCTGAGACAATGTGTAATAGCCGACAATGCGTCCGGGATCTGAATCTTCCACAAAAACAAAACAGGCTGAGGCGTGAGCCTCCATTTCCTTTCGCGCCCGCTTCCTCAGAAATTCCGTCAACGGTATCGACTCGCAACAAAAGTCTTCGCGCCGGTGCTTGTCGGGATCAAGCGGTTCGACCTGAAACTGCGGCAAATCACTCATCTATGGACCAGGTTGCCCAGCCTACTCAAGAGCTGCTGATTACCGGCGGCGGCGCGTTCCATTCGCTCAGCGGGCGGGCCTCCCCGCAATCGAGGCACTGGGTGACGGGAAAGGCAGCCCCGCAATGAGGACATACGGCGTGACTCTCGAACGTGTCGAACGGCTTGAAACACTTCGCGCAACGCCAGAGTGGGCCCAACGGTGGAGGTTGGTGGCAACTCGGGCAGGCGAACCCACCGCGGCGGGGCAACTTGGCAACGCGACCGAGCATCCGCGCCTGCATCAAACCTCCCCAGCAATTGAGCAGGATGAAGGCGGCGATGATCCCCATCCAGATCGAGCGGAAGGCAACCGCCAGTGCAATCAACCCGACGACGCCGACGATTCCGACGATCGCGGTTATCATCAAGCTGCGGGCCCGGCCGAAAATGAACCAGAGCAGCGAGCGAAGGATCTGTCCGCCGTCGAGGGGATAAATCGGCAATAGGTTAAAGATGAGCAGGCCGATATTGATGTAACAGATCGCGCGCAGAAACAAATAGGCGTCGTGGGCCGTTGCGATTAGCCCTGCCTGGCGGGCCAGGACCAGCGTGACAATGAGAATAGGCGCAAGCACCACGTTCACCAGCGGCCCGGCGGCTATGCTCCACAGCATCGCCCCCGGCCTTTGTGGCGGCGACACATAGGCCACGCCTCCCAGTGGCCAAAGGACGATCCGGTCGGCCCGGCCGCCGACCTGTCGGCAGGCCAGCGAGTGGCCGAACTCGTGCACCAGCACGATCCCGAACAGCGTCAGGTATTCGAGCGCGTTCCACACCAGCGAACGGTAGGCATTCGTTCGGTTGTTGAACTCGACTAATGCGATGATGAACCAGGACCAGTGCAGATACACCTGTATCCCGCCAAACTGGAACAACCGAATGGAACCTTGCTGCGTCGGGGCCATAAATTGATTAGTCGAACATTTTGCCGGGATTCAGAATTCCGTTGGGATCCAGCGCGCGGCGGAGCTCGCGCATGACTCGCATCTGGGCGTCGCCGGCGAACTTGGGCAGGATTCCCTTCTTGGCGACGCCTATGCCGTGCTCGCCCGTGATGGTGCCGCCGAGGCGGATCGCCTCGTCGAAGATCTCTTTGAACGCCAATTCTACCCGGTGCATTTCGTCCGGGTTGCGCTCGTTTGTCAAAAAGGTGGGGTGGAGATTGCCGTCACCCATATGGCCGAACGTGCCGATGCGGAGTTGGTATTTCTTCGCCACGCCATCCACGAAGCGGATCATTTTGGCCAATTCGCTGCGCGGCACCGTGGCGTCTTCAAGGATCGTGGTGGGAGCGACTCGAGCCAGGGCGGAGAAAGCGCTGCGGCGCGCCGTCGCGAGCTTGGCGCCTTCGGCTTCGTCTTTGGCGACGCGCACTTCGACCGCGCCGTTCTGCCGGGCGATAGCTTCCATGCGCCGGGCTTCTTCCTCAACTGCGGCCGCATGGCCGTCGGTTTCCATCAGCAGGAGCGCTTCGCAGTCGAGCGGCAGGCCAACCTTGGCGAAGTCCTCGACGCACCGGATCGTGGTGCGGTCCAGGAATTCCAGCGTGCAGGGGATAATCTGCGCCGCAATGATGTCCGAAACCGTTTGTGCGGCCTGGTCCATTCGGGCGTAGGTCGCGACCAGAGTCTTTTTGGCGGCCGGCTTCGGAATCAGTTTGAGCAGTACCTTGGTGATCACACCCAGGGTGCCCTCGGAGCCGATGAACAAGTCCTTGAGCGAGTAGCCCGCGACGTCCTTTACACATTTGTTGCCCGTCCAGAGCACCTGCCCATCCGGAAGCACGACCTCCAGGCCCATGACGTAATTGCGTGTGATGCCGTACTTCAGGCCGCGCAAACCGCCGGAGTTCTCCGCCACGTTCCCCCCGATGGTTGAGATTTTCATCGAGCCCGGATCGGGCGGGTAAAAGAGTCCGGCGCGAGACGCGGCATCCGAGATGGCCTGCGTTGTCGCGCCGGCCTCGGCGCGAAGGGTGAGATTCGCGCGGTCCAGTTCCAGGATTTTGTCCATTTTGGCAAGGCACAGTACGATACTCCCCGCCACAGGCAGGCTGCCGCCGCTTAACCCGGTGCCCGAACCGCGGGTTACTACCGGCGCCTTGCTCTGGTTGGCGACCTTCAGGATCGCGATAACCTGCTCGGTGCTCGTCGCGAAAACAACGCACCCGGGCATCTGCTGCAGCGCCGCCGTCCCATCAAAGGAATACGGTATCAAGTCCTCTTTTTCAGTGAGGACATCCTGGTGGCCGACGATGCGGCGCAACTCGGTGACCGTGTTCTGAGCAAGTGCCATAGTGCAATTCGCGTGCAATCTAGTGCTTCTGCCTGAGGATGAAAAGCACAGCGTTCCGTCCGATGCGACCCAGTGAACTTCTCAATTCCTGAGAACATGCGGTGGGCGTGGGAAATTGCGCCCTCTCACTGAAATCGAAGTTCCCCCTCACCCCGGCCCTCTCCCCA
>DATDCV010000543.1:0-8220 GCA_036524155.1 Verrucomicrobiia bacterium | reverse complement strand
GGTCGCGCAGGTCGACCTCGAAGTCGGAGGCGCGGTCGAGCCAGGCGCGGTCCTCGTTCTCGACGGGGAGGCCGACCTGGGCGGCCAGGGCGGCCCGGGGGAAGAAGCCGAAGCTCGTCTTCAGCGTGTAGACCACGCGCTCGCCAGCGCGACACTCGACCTCGAAGCTGGTGAGGATCATGCCCGAGGCGCGCGAGACGCCGGTGAGGCGGGTGCGCGTGCGCAGCGTGCCGTCGCCCGGGCGGAGCTCGGCGAGCACGGTCCCGGTCCCGTCGAGGTTGCGGAAGTAGAGGTCCTCCTCGCTGCTGGCCGGGCAGCCGACGAAGACGGCCAGCCAGCCGCAGGGCTGGAGCACCGCCTCGAGCAGCACGCAGAAGGGCATCCGCGGCTGGCCGTTGTCGGCGAAGTACCAGGCCTCCTCCGGGATGTCGTACTCCAGCTCGATCTCGGCGCCCGGTCGCGCCACGCCGAGCTCGGCGGCGATCCGGGTCACCCGCGACATGCGCTCAACAACAACAGCAAGGGAGGTATCGGCCTCCCGCCCAGCCCGTCGAAACCAAGGCGGCAGAACCGGCGCCCAAACCGGCAAGCGGTTATGGGCCCTCATACAGCCGTTTCGATGAGAACGGCGTTCGTTGGACCAGAGGTTCGATGGCCTTCCCAACCGGCCTGAGGGAATCCAGTGGACTGCTAATCGAGAAGACCGTGCCGGCAGAGGTCATGGTCGGCCAGAAGTTTGATTACGTATACAAGGTAAGCAACCTGACGGACTATCCCATCCACATGGTGACTCTGTCTGACCGGGTCTCCCCCAACTTCACACCGGCCGACGCGGACCCCAAGCCGGCTGACACACGCGACGGCGTCGCAACCTGGCAGGTCGGCACTCTCGGCCCCAAAGAGAGCAAGACCATCCACATCAAGGGCTCCAGCGCCGAAGAAGGCTCCATCAGCACTTGCGGTTGGGCGACCTACAGCCCGCTGCTGTGTGAGGACATCAAAGTCGTTAAGGCCAATTTGCAGTTGGTGAAGACCGCGCCGGCCGAAGTCATCATCTGCGACCCGATCCCGATGACGCTGGTTGTCAAGAACACCGGCAGCAGCGCGCTGACCTCGGTCAAAGTGCAGGACAGCCTGCCTCAAGGTCTAACCAGTGACGGCAAGACTGGTTTGAGCTTCGACGCCGGCAACCTGGCGCCTGGCGAGAGCAAGGAGTTCAAGTTTAACGCCAATGCGTCCGCCAAGGGCAAGTTCGTCAACCAGGCGAAGGCCACCTCCGCGCAAGGTGTCCAGGCCGAAGCGACCTCGACGACGGTGGTGCACGAGCCGGTGCTGGCTATCACCTGCACGGCGCCCGACCAGCGTTACATGGGTCGTCCCTTTGACGTTTGCTTCACCGTCGTGAACAAGGGTGACGCCCCGGCCGCCGGCACCCTCCTGGACGTGCCGCTGCCTGCGGGCCTGACCTTCAAATCCGCTACCGCCGGTGGCCGCTCCGCGGACGGCAAAGTGACGTGGGATCTGGGCGCGGTGGCTCCGAACGTTCCGAAGGAAGTTTGTGCCACGGTGGTCAGCGCCACGGGCGGAACCTTCCGCTTCAACGGCACGACCAGGGGTACGTGCGCGAAGCCGGTCTCGACCACTTGTCAGACTGTGGTTGTGGGTGTCTCCGCTCTCTTGCTCGAGAAGGCGGATGATCCTGACCCGATCTCGGTCGGCGAAACCACAACCTACACGGTCAAGGTGACGAACCAGGGCACGGCGGATGACACCAACATCAAGATGGTGGTTGAGTTCCCGGCCGAAATCAGTCCGGTCAGCGCCTCGAACGGTGGCGTGGTCGAAGGCAAGCGCGTGACCTTCCCGGCCTTCCCGAGACTGACTCCGAAACAGGCCTTCACTTACACGATCCAAGCGAAGGGTGAAAAGGTGGGCGACGCCCGCGTGCGGTTTATCCGCACCTCCGACGGCATCCCTGCCCCCACTACCGCTGAGGAAAGCACGCGCGTTTACTAACGCTCGGTCAATTCTGGTTGCAAGTGTGCTTGCGACCATCGGACGCCGCCTGGGGCGACTCAGGCGGCGTCCCACTTTCTTTTGGAAGCAGTCAACCAACTCAGTAGAAAGGAAACACGTATGCCAGGCAAAGCGAGACGAACCACACACCGCAGCAGCAAAGGCAAGAAGCTCTATGCCGTCCGCGATAAGAAAGGACGTTTCAAGGACATTCAGACCTACGAGCGCGCCCATCGCGCCGACCTCACTCATAAGAGCAAGGCCGAGAAAAAGGGCTGATTCCGGGCCCACTTCCGACGCGGTTAAGTAACGCGAGCCGATTCACTCGGTGGCCTGCTGAGGCCGTGGCTGCCAGGTGACCGGTGTTTTCCACCTGCAACGGCTCATCTTTATGCAAGACTACGAAAAACTCGGGGTGTTTTACCTCGGCCGGTTCTACGATCTGAAAAAGAAGAAAAACCTGCCCGAGCTGGTGCTCTACGATTCGCGGCACCTCGTCACGCACGGGTTGGTAGTGGGTATGACGGGCAGCGGAAAAACCGGCCTCTGCTTCGACATCATCGAGGAGGCGGCCATTGACGGCATTCCCGCCGTCGTCATCGACCCTAAGGGCGATCTCGGCAACCTGCTGCTCACTTTCCCGGATTTGCGTCCGCAGGACTTCGAGGCCTGGGTTAATGAAGACGATGCCCGCCAGCAGGGTCTTTCCGTTCCGGATTTTGCGGCCCAACAAGCACAGTTGTGGCGTCAGGGCCTGGCAAGCTGGAACCAGGATGGCGAACGCATCCGGCGTTTGCGCGCCGCGGCGGATTTTGCGTTGTACACACCCGGCAGCAGTGCCGGCCTCCAGGTCTCAATCCTGAAATCCTTCGCCGTGCCGCCTCCGGAAATCCTTGAGGACGGTGAATTGCTGCGCGAGCGCGTAAGCTCCACCGTCACCGGATTGCTCGGGCTGATCGGGATCGGCGCCGACCCGGTGAAAAGCCGTGAGAGCATCCTGCTGGCGAACGTAATTCAGAGCGCGTGGGCCAGGAACCGAGACCTGGATATCGCGGGGCTGATCCAGGAGGTTCAAAACCCATCGACGCAACGGATCGGCGTGCTCGACATGGAAGCGTTCTACCCGGCCAAAGAGCGGTTTGATTTGGCGATGCAGCTCAATAATCTGCTTGCCTCCCCCAGCTTCACGGCGTGGACTCAGGGCGAAGCGCTCGATCTTGGGCAACTCCTTCACACCCCGGCCGGCAAGCCGCGCGTCGTCATTTTCTCGATCGCTCACCTGGGCGAGTCGGAGCGCATGTTTTTCGTGACGTTGCTGCTGAACCAGGTCCTGGGGTGGATGCGCTCCCAGTCCGGCACCAGCAGCCTGCGCGCCCTGGTGTACATGGACGAAATCTTTGGTTACTTCCCTCCGGTGGCCAACCCGCCTTCGAAACAACCGCTACTGACGCTGCTCAAGCAGGCGCGCGCATACGGCGTGGGAGTGGTCCTCGCCACGCAGAACCCCGTGGACCTCGACTACAAAGGCCTGGCCAACATCGGCACCTGGTTCATTGGCCGCTTGCAGACCGACCGTGACAAAGCCCGAGTCCTGGAGGGACTGGAAGGCGCCGCTGCCGGCCGGGGAGCGAAGTTCGACCGCGCCGCTGCCGAGCAAATTCTCGCCGGGCTCGGAAGCCGCGTGTTCCTGCTGCACGACGTTTACGAGCAAGGTCCGGAGATCATTGAATCCCGCTGGGCGATGAGCTACCTGCGTGGGCCGCTCTCGCGAGGCCAGATTAAGTCGCTCACAGCGATGGCCGCAGCGACCTCAACTTCACCCCCAACCGGGTCTTCGGTGGCTGCCGTCCCTCCACCCTCAACGCGCTCTCAGCTTTCAACTCCCAGCTCTTCGCCGCCATCCGGCCGGCCGGTTTTGCCACCCCAGGTGCCCCAGTTTTTCGTGCCGGTTCGCGCCGCGCTGCCTCCCGGCAGCACCATCCTCTACCAACCGCGGCTGCTGGGCGGCGCTCAAGTCCGTTACGCCGATTTAAAGCTGAATATCGACGTGTTGCAGGACGTGATCGCGATGACGGAGATCACCGATAGCGCTGTGCCGGTGGACTGGGCCGCGGCCGAGGAGCTCGCCATTACCGCGAACGATTTGCAGAAGAACCCAACCGAGGGGGACTACGCCCCCTGCGCGCCCGCTGCCAGCCAGGTGAAGAACTACGCTACCTGGTCCAGGGACTTCACCACCTGGATTCAGAACAGCCGAAAGATGACCCTCCTGCGGTCACTTTCGCTCAATCAATTCTCGAAGCCCGGTGAGGACGAGCGCGGCTTCCGGATCCGTCTCCAGCAAGTGTCACGCGAGACGCGCGACGCCGCCGCGGAGAAGTTGCGCGTGAAGTATGCCCCCAGGATCGCCGCCTTGCAGGAACGCTTGCGCCGGGCGGAGGCCGCCAGGGAGCGGGAGGCTGAGCAAGTCAAGCGCGCCAAATTCGACACCGTGATCTCACTTGGCTCGACGTTGCTCGGCGCGTTTCTCGGACGCAAAGCGGTTTCCGTTGGCACCCTGGGCAAGGCCGCCACCACCATGCGCAGCGCCGGGCGTGCGATGGGCCAGGCCGGGGACGTCGAACGAGCGCAGGAAACGGTAGAAGCCGTCCAGCAGCAGCTGCAAGAGCTCGAGGCGCAATTCCAGGCTGAAGTCAGCGCGGTGACCGCCGCCGCCGATCCGGCGACCGAAACCCTGGACACGGTGGAATTACGTCCCACTCGAACGAACATCAACGTCCGACTGGTGGCCCTGGTCTGGCTGCCGTTCAGCCGCGACGCCCTGGGGGTGCTAAACCCCGTGTATTAAGCCGAAATCCCAGCTTCATCCCGTGAAAAGTCTTTTGATTGTCAGTCTGGTATCTCTCTTCTTAGTCGCGCCGGCCGGCGCCGGCGTGCTCGACTTCCTCGGCCTTGGCAAGAGGTCCACCAACGAACCGGCTGCCTCGACGGCCGGTCTTGGTTTGCCCCTCTCGCAAGCCCAGATGATTCAAGGACTGAAGGAGGCCCTCGGAAAAGGCGTCCAGCAGGCCGTCAGCCGGCTCGGCTGCGAAAACGGGTTTCTGACGAATCTCAACGTCAAAATCCCGATGCCGGAGAAACTGCAGACTGTTGAGAAAACACTGCGCGCGCTCAAGCAGGACAAATTGGCGGACGATTTCGTAAACACGATGAATCACGCCGCCGAGCGCGCGGTACCGCAAGCGGCTGGCGTCTTCACCGACGCCATCAGGCAAATGTCTTTCACCGACGCCAAGACCATTCTCACCGGGACCAACAACGCCGCCACGCAGTATTTTCGACGCACGACGGAAACAAACCTGTTCGAAAAGTTCCTGCCCATCGTCAAGCAGGCCACGGATCAGACCGGGGTCACGTCGTCGTACAAACGCCTGATGGAAAAAGCCGGCGGCGGGAGCCCTTTCGGTTCGTTCGGCCGTTCGTTACTGGGCGCCGAAGCGATGGATGTAGATGCCTACGTTACAAACAAGGCGCTGGACGGCCTGTTCAAAATGGTGGCTGACGAAGAAAAGCGCATCCGCGAGAATCCAATCGCCCGGACGAGCGATGTGCTGCAGAGAGTGTTCGGGGCAGTGTCAAAATAGCCGTGGCCGCAGCAACGCCGATGCACGATGCCCAACGCTGGTTTCGAAGGAAAGCATGGAAATCCGGCGGACTCGGTTTTGCGGCCTGGTTGGGGTGTGCGTCCTGTTGCTGGCGGGTTGCGCTTCACCCCGGAAACCCGGACCGCCGGCCGCCGGCCTGGCGGAACGCCTGCAATGCCTCAACCCCTCAGTGACACCCGACGAGGCGACTCTCGCCGCGGAGACCGCGCAGTCGTACTCGCTCCAACTGGCTAAAGACTATCGTGTCGTGCGCCCGGCAATTCTGCACAACATCCTGGTGAACCTGGGACTCAGGCAACGCGGTCTTTGCTTCCAATGGGCCGATGATCTCTCCGCCAAACTGCAATCGCTCAACCTCCGTACTCTGCAACTTCATCGCGGTGTCGCCCGCCTCGAAACCCGCCGGGAGCACAGTTCGGTGGTGCTGACGGCATTGGGACAGCCGTTCGATCGGGGCATCGTGTTGGACGCCTGGCGCCACTCCGGCCGCTTATATTGGGGCGGCGTCAAGGAAGACAAATACCCGTGGATCGAAGTGGAGGTAATCCCGGAAGACGAAAATCTTAGCAACGCAAAATCCAGAAAGCCGATATGAGAAACCAAAAGTGCCTGTTCTCGGCCCTTGTGCTGGGCCTGGCAGTTGCGGCCGCCGTGCCCGCCGCCGCCCAACAACACCGGGCGACCCGCCTGGGGAACCCCGCCACGCGGTTTGCGCCGCCACTCGCGACCCCGGAGGATCTCCGGGCGCGGTTCAGCGATCCAAAACTCAAGCCCGATATCGCCTCGATTCTCCAGCAGTGGGGCTGGAAAGGAGAGTTGGCGGATCTGTTCACCGCCGCCGCCCGGGCGGAAATAAAAGAGATCAAAATGCCCACTGGCACGCGCATGCCGTTCATGTCGTCGCGCGAGAGCGGCAAGCCGGTAACCCTTCGCGACGTGCTTTGGGCCGGCAAGGAGCCCATTTCCGCCTACATTTTCGACTTTACTTCCAAAGGCCGGTTCTACCGCTGCATTACGCCTCGACCGTGCAGCAATTTCTTTGTCGAGGACCTGGGAGCACCGGCGCTGACGGTGGCCTGCAAAGCACCGGGCGAAGTGCCCGCGGGGCGGCCCGCGGAGGTTTGCCTGACCGTTCGCAATACCGGCGATGCGCTCGAGCCGAAAGCCAGGGTTTCCCTACCCATTCCCCAGGGCGCCACGTTGCTGCGAACCACCGCCGGCGGGGCCGCCCTGGGCAGCAATGTCGTCTGGGAAATTCCAAATTTTGCCACCAATGCCAGCCGGGAATTCTGCGCCGCGTTCACGATGCCCCAGCCGGGTATGATGCCGTTTGTGGCGACCGCCGCAGGCACCATGGCGCAACCCGCGCGAACCTCCTGCGAAAGCCGAATTATCGGCATTCCGGCGATCCTGATCGATGCCGTTGATCTCGAGGACCCGGTCGAAGTCGGCCATGAGGTGACTTACGACATCAAGATCACTAACCAGGGCGCCGTGCCCTGCACCAACCTGCGCCTGGTCTGCACGCTGCCCGAGAACGAGGAATACGTCTCGGGCTCGGGACCAACCGGGGTTTCGGCGCAGGGAAGCACCGTCACCACCGAGGCCTTGCCCTCCTTCGCTCCAAAGTCAGTTGTCACTTGGCGCGTCGTTGTGAAAGCGCTCAAAGCCGGCGATGTCCGGTTCAAAGTAAACGTTTACGCCGACGAATTTGAGAAGCCCATCTACGAAGAAGAATCTACACTGCTGAACTAACTCGACTCATTCGACAGTCAAATGCGAGTGGCGGGGGAAATGTAGCAAATATGTCACTTCAGAAAACAAAAGCGGCCCTGACATCACTGCGATTTCGTCACTGGCCTGCGCCTTGGCGCAAATGGGCGCTGCGTTTAGCAATCGTCGCGGCGGCCTACTCGCTGGCGGGATTCTTCCTCTTGCCGATGATCATCCGGGCACAACTCATCAAGCGGCTGCCCGCCTTAACGCAGCGCCAGGCGGCTGTTCGCCAAGTGCGCCTGAACCCCTGGGCGCTCTCGCTCACCGTCCGCGGACTCGCCTTGACCGAAACCAACGGCTCGCCTTTTGCCTCGTTCGAGGAGTTCTATGCGAACTTCCAGCTTTCTTCGATCTTCCGCTGGGCCTGGACTTTCGACGAGCTCAGCCTCAAAGAGCCACGAGCGGAAATCGCTCTCGATTCCCACGGCAGGTTCAATTTTGCCAACCTGCTGGAATCGACGAACCCTCCCGCGGCGTCTAAGGCCGAGGCCACAACCGGTATCCCGCGGCTGGTCGTTTTCAACCTCATGGTCACCAACGGCCACGTCGGTTTTGCTGACGCAACGCACAAGACCCCTTTCCGCACCGCCTATGAACCCATTAATTTCAACTTAAAACAGTTCACCACCAGGCCCGACCGGCGCAGCCCCTACACTTTTGAAGCTTCGAGTGACACCGGCCGCGGCATCGCCTGGGCGGGAACTGTCACTGCACAGCCGCCGGGATCAAGCGGCACACTCCGGATCAACGGCGTGCAGTTGCC
>DATDCV010000542.1:0-3328 GCA_036524155.1 Verrucomicrobiia bacterium | reverse complement strand
TGGGTTTCTCCTCTTTCGCAACCTCCGGGGGCTTCGACGGTTGGAGGGGAACAAATTTCTCGGCCGGTTTCTCCTTTGGCACGTCTTCGGTTTTCACCACCTGCTCCTGTTTTCCCGAGATCTTAGGGATATTGGTTTCCTTTTCCGCCTCTGGATTGGCTGCCTTGGAGTTCTTGTCCGAATAGAATTGAGCATCCTTGGGCGGCTCGGGTGTGGCGGCGATCGGGTTAACTTCAACGAAAACCAGCGGGATCTCCTGCGGTTTCGGTGGCTCGCGTTTCAGGGCAGGCCGAAGTAGGTCCGTCAGCATCCGCGCCGATTGCATGAAAGGGCGTGTGCTAAGGTAATGCCACCAGCCAAATTTGCGGCCGGCCTCGTAAGTGCCATACGCGAACAGGTGCAGGACCAGTGAAAGCAGGAGAGCCCAGGCCAATCTCGAGGACTCGGCCTGTTTCCACCGCAGAGAAAGCACTGTGTTCTCGGCAACAGCCATGCGTTAGCAGTTTGCCGCAGGGTCAAACCATGGGCAACTGTTTAGAGGACGGTTGAATGATTGACGCTGAGGGGAAAACCGAAGACCCGAGCCCACCGCCAGTAGGATTTCGAACCAGGTGCGCACCTCAGTGCCCAGTGATACGGCCTGGTCGTCGCGCGGGCGGAAGCCGAGGAAAGTCGTCGAGCCGCCGTTCGCTGTCGCACGATGAACCCCCACGACCTGTTGATTCAGGCGCGCTACCACCTCGGCTTCCGGGTCGGCTTCGACGGGATAAACCAGGTCCACGAGAAAATCCGTCAACACCGTTTGGTGTGGCACGGATTTCAACGCGCCCGTGAAATGAACCTCGCGTCCCGGCATGGCGTGGCCCTCGATGCCGAAATTGAGCGTCTTTACCGCGAGGAGTTTTTGCCAACGCGCGAGAACCTGTTGGCCAGCCAGGTCGAGCCGCGGGGGCGGGCCGGACCACACCAGCCTGCCGCCGGCCTCCGCGAACTGCTCGAGAAACGGCAGGAGTTCCGCGGGCGGCAGCGGCTCGAACAGAACCGCGAGCGTCCCCAAGCGGCGCCCGGCCATCTCGATGTTGCCGCCGCCCGTCACGCGGCCACGTTCGAGCAGCTTGCGCGGCGTGACGTAGTTCGCGTAGCCGTATTGGGTCATCCATGAGCCGAACCGTTCCTCGCAGGCAACCAGTGACAACGGATAGAGCATCAGCACGCCGGTGTCGCGGTGCTGCGCATCCTGCACGGCCTGAAACCATGGATGCGCCGACGCTCCGAACGCATCGCATACAGCCTGGTGGCGGCGATGGACCTCGCCGGGCATGCCCCACGCCGCGGCGTAGGCCTGCGGTACACGGTTGAGGATGCCGGTCGAACACGCCAGCGCGACGCCGTAGTAATTGCGGTCAGACCAGCCACCCTCCGCGTGATCGTTGCCGCCGCCGGTGAGGAACTCGTTCCACTCGAAATAGTCGTCGCATGCGGAAGCCGACTGGTGAACCGTGTTCGACCAGACAAAATCCGGCGTGTATTCATACTGCCGGGGGGCGTGCCGCAGCGTGCCGGCATGCCAGAGGTCAATCGTCGGGCTTTGCGCCCAAGTGGCATGCGCGCGGAGCGAAACAGGACGGCAGGCACTCGCCTTTAGCGCCCGTCGCCTTGGCTGCTTCCCGACGGCCATTTCCGCCACCGGCCCTCAAGGGGCGTTCTTCCAGTGCAGGCGGAAGAACCTGCCAGCGTCGCCGGAGGCATTGGTCATATAGTTGCGACCGTCGAGAATCTCCCAGGGTTCGGGCGCGCTTTGCCAGGCGGCGGGTGATAGGCCGGGGGTGGCTTCCAGGTCGAATCCGGCGGCGGCGAGCGGCCAATCGACGACTACATTGGTCCCGGTGCGCGCGATTTGCAGAGCGGGTGCGGGCGTGTCCGCGTCCAGCACGCCGTCCAGGTTGCGATCGATCCCGAGACGCTGGCCGGAGCCCGGAGGAACGCCCAGCAGCGTGAGTGTGTCGCCTCCCTGGATTTTGGCGGTCAGTTGCGCGCGGGTGAAGGTCGGGAGGGTCGCAGTGTCCGGTCTGTAGGTGCCGCTCGCGGGGTTGTAGAGGAGTCCGCGGCGAAGACCGTCCACGGTGCCGCGGACGACCAGGTCGATATTGGTAGCCGCGGCCTGGCTTTCCAGCAAAGCCCAATCGGCCGTGACCGCGGGGGCGGTGACGTTGTTGGTGGATACGGTGCGGCCGTAGCCGACAGCCGGGGCCAGGCCGGTGTCGAAACACTGCACAAAGGCGGCAAGGTTGTTCTTAATGGTGGTGTCGTTGCGGATATTGGTGAACACCGCGCGGGACAGGAAGCCTTGCAGGGTGGAATCAATGCCGTCATGGGTCAGGCCGAAGCCCAAGCGCGAGTTGGCACCGGGAGTGTTATCGAAACCGAGCTTCTGATAGATGTTCCGCAGGTGCGGCACTTTGAAGTCCTGGGATTCCTGGAGGGCGTTGGCCGGGATGATGCCGCCGTTGGAACCGGTGCCCGGCGGGGCGGTGTGACAGTTGTTGCAGGTGAGCCCGCCGGCGTAGTTCGTGAACATGTAGGCGACCCGCCCGGCTTCCGCATTGCCCCCGGCGAAATTGGTGGGGTAGGTGCGGTCGAGGTTCTGGTTCGGGTTCGGGCCGAACGTGATCGTGTTGATGAAATCGCGGAAGGCATTCATGTCGGTCTGCGAGAGAGCCGATCCGCCGAGCAGGCTGGCGAAAGCGCCGTTGAAGTGCGTGAAGTTCGTCCGGTCGCCTCGCCAATGGAGCGGGTCCTGACCCTTGAGCCCCCGCAAGGTCTGCGTGGTCATGGGCCCTTTCATCGGATGGAACACTGAGTTGTTGGTGAGGGAGAAAGGCGGGATGGGGATGGGCAACACCGTCCGGTTCGTCACCAATGCGCCGGCGGGATCGCCTAAATCCCACGCCAATGCGTCCAGCTCTCCATCGATATGACAGGACGCGCAGGACACGGTGCCGTTTCCGGAGAGCTTCGCGTCGTAAAGGAAGCCGCGCCCCTGGCGGATGATGTCGGGTGTCGGATCGTTGCTGCCAACCGGAATCTCCTTAAGCAGCTTGTCGTTTGCAGTGTCAATGATCGAGATGGAGTTGGCAATCCGGTTCAAAACATAGAGGCGCTGAGAGGCGGCTTTCAAGGCCAGTCCGCGTGGGCCGCGTTTGTGGCGGGGATCAGCCGTGGCGCCGGCGCCCGTGGAACTCAATTCAACCCTGGACAGCACCTGGCCGGGTTGGGTTGCCGAAAGCCGGGCGATGCGATCACTGCCGAACGCGGCGACGAAAAAGCT
>DATDCV010000541.1:0-30882 GCA_036524155.1 Verrucomicrobiia bacterium | reverse complement strand
GCTTCGGCTTGTGTATCGGTGCCATCCGTGTCTATCAGTGGTTGAAAGCGTCGGAATTCCCATCCCCCCTGCCCGTGCTGCGGTATCGCCAGGCATCGGTGGATAACGCCAAATCACGCTCGTTAACGCCAGATAACGAATGAAGTGCCACCCCGCCACGTCCCGCCTGGCTCACGGGGAATGAAAATTTCAGCTTCGCAGCCTTCTCTCGGGCTCAGTCACCATCAGTTAATATCACCTATTAACACCTACTCCCGCCTAATAACACTTCCACGTTCCGCTTTTCGCGTCTTCCGCGTCTTCCGCGGTGAGTCCCTCATGGCCTTTTGCGCCTTTTTGCGGCCACCCCTCACCCAAGGTCACCTACGGAAAACTTTTTTCCACTGGGACAGCTTTTGTCCAAGTAACTTTCGTAAAGTGGTCGGCAAAAAATACAAATATGCACGACGCACCCCAACCGCCGGCCTGAACGATCAGGCCACCACCCACGCTTGCAGTCTTGGCTTTCTTAATGCGGAGCGCCTTCTCCAAAGAAGACTTCGCAATGGACTCGCAGGTAACGTGCTTTATGTCTGTGCCCGCGGTCTGCTGACCTCGGAACGCAGAACCGATCTTTGACATGCTAATACTGGGAGCGCCGCCGTCCTCGCCGGCAAACAACTCCTGGCTAAACAAGACGCCCTCGGCCGACGCGAACTGGCAGACGCCCCTGCCGCGCGCGCGGCGTTCCGCCCTCCTCGGGATCGGAACGCCGCCGCCCGGCAGCGGCCAGATCCCAGCTCCGCACCCAAGCCCCGCGGACTCAGCGGGAGTAAAACGGACTTAAACGGACATAAACGGACATAAAAAAACAAACGCGGGAGACGCTCCGTTCCACTCCAAGCGGCGTTCTCATGTTCCGCTAACTCACTAATTCACTAATTCACTTACTCACTAACTGTAAAAACTGCACCTTTTCTGCCTCGTTTTTGCGCCAACCAGGAGGGAACTCTGTCATCTGTCGATAGGGTCATCGATAGTCGATAGGATCAAACCTGAGCCACTTGGCAAACGTTTCCTCCGCGCAGATGCGTTTGGCGAGCAGCTCGTAACCCTGGGTCAACGGATGGCTGGCGTCGGCGTAAAGCGCGCTGGGCAAAATCTCGGGCACGACCACCGGAACCTGGTTCTGACGCAGCCACGCCGCGATGCCGTCACGGATCTTTCCGTAGGCGGTCAGGTTCTCCTCGGCCATCATGTGTTCGTTGAACGGCCCCAACACTACCAACACGTCATTGCCGCGGTCGCGGAGCAGGCTCACGACGCGCTGAAACGCGTGCCACTGGAGGGACGATTCCAGCGGCACCCACTCGAAGCGAGTAGTGGCCTGGCCATCGGTCGACCATGGCTTATGCCGTGGGCTCTTCAGACCGCGCTGAGGGTCCTCTTGCAGGCAGGGTGGAACCGCCAGCGTAATCCGGGCGAGGGGGTTCTTGTATACATTCGGATAACGCGGCGGGCTTCCGCCGTCGTCTTCGAGAGTCCAGCTCAGGATGCTCTTCTGGCCAAAATAAGCGTTCTGAAGATGCCCGACCCACTGCAAAAACGGGATTTCCCGCTGCAGAACAGCGCTCAACCGCTCGTTAGCGTCGGCCCGGTAACAAGGAATGTGCGGCGAAAACTGCGGAACCAATCGGGAGTGATTGAACTGCTCTTCCTTGTCCGAACTCAGGTCCGCTTTTGGGCTGGTCATCCAGAGAACGTTGCACTGGAGGATGACTTTCCAGTGCCGGAGCGGCTTGCCATACCACGTCACCAGGCCTTCCTGTGCCAGTGGAAACAGCCCGTTCAGCCCGCCGTTGATGAACCGGTCGGTGGATCCAGTCGCCTGGTCCAGGAAATGAGAAAGGGTGCCGTCCGGGGCAACATACTCGCCCCACACCACCGAATCGCCCAAAACGATGACTTTTTCAGGGCCTACGACTTGTCGCAACCGACGTCCGTAGAGCCAATAATCCTTGCTGAGGTCGTACGGCACGCGGTAATCCGGGCCGATGTCGAAGCGCTCAACGTGTTGCCAAATCCAGGGCGTCAGGGCAATCACCAGGGCGAAAAGCGCCAACGCGGCCAGCCATTGCCGCGCGCTCAGCCGCACTTCATTCACGCCGAACGGCACTGCCGGCAACGCGGGGCTTACAGCCGCCCCTCCTGATGCCGGCGCGCGGACTTCAGTCCGCAGCAAGCCCGGATGGGCAGAACCGCTCGACTCGGCCGGGCCTGTTGTTGTCACACCTTGCTGCGGACTGAAGTCCGCAGGCCGGTTCCCGCCGGAGGGATTGTTGGAGGTCGCGCCGGTTTCCATATCAGAACTGGAAGTAGATGAATGCCCCGCCGCCGGATGAGCAGAGGCAAAGGTAAATCAGCATGCCCACGGCGAGGCTGACGCGCACGACGCTGGTCTTCAGCAACTGTCGGGCTTTCGACTCGTATAGAAACTCGTAGAGCCAGATCAGGGCGATGAGCAGCAGCATGAGCGCCGGAATCTGCGGGTCCTGCCAGGCGGCGCCGAAAATTCGGCGAACAATCAGCAGTGCGTCGCTGAGCGAATCCGCCCGGAAGAAGATCCAGGTGAACGTGACAAACAGGAACACCCCGAACTGTTTGCATAGCTTGGGCACGCGCTCGCGGTAAACCCGCGAGCGCTCCAGCTCGCGCGTGACCAGCACGCCCAACCCGTGCAGCGCCCCCCAAATCATGAACGTCCAGTTGGCTCCGTGCCAGATGCCCGAAATGAAGAATGTCAGAAACAGGTTGCGGTAGGTGAGGAGGGTTCCGGACCGGTTGCCGCCCAGAGGAATGTAGACGTAGTCCCGGAACCAACTGGAGAGGCTGATGTGCCAGCGCGACCAGAAGTCGCCCAGGCCGGTGGCGAGGTAGGGATTGTTGAAATTGAGGATGAGATCGAAGCCCATGACCTTGGCCACGCCGCGCGCCATGTCGGTATAACCACTGAAATCGAAGAAGATCTGCCAGCCAAACGCGACGGTGCCGAGGAAGAGCGCCGGAGCGCCGGAGGCGGAGGGGTTTTCGTAGATGCGCTCGACATAAAACGAAAGGTAGTTGGCCAGCGCGAGCTTTTTGAACAGGCCGACGAGGAAAAGCGAAGCGCCGTCGGTGAAGTTCTGCAGGCGCACGGCCGGGAACCGGTTGAACTGGGGCAGCAGATGCCGGGCGCGCTCGATCGGGCCGGCCATGAGCTGCGGGAAGAAGCAAACGAAGGTGGCAAACCGCAGGAAGTTGCGCTCACGATGACATTTCCCGAAGTAGAAATCGATCGTGTAGCTGAGGGATTGAAAGGTGAAGAACGAAATGCCGACCGGCAGCAGATATTGGAAGCCAAACGGCATTAGCGCTGAAGGGTCGGCAAGTTTCAGCGGCACGTGCAGCCACGAGAACAGCGTGTTGAGGTTCTCCGCGAAAAAGCGGGCGTATTTGAAGAAGACCAGCAGCGCCAGGTTGTTGACCAGGCTGATGAGCAACCAGGTCCTGCGGCTGCTGTAAAGTGCGCCCAGGCCCATCAGCAGCACGAGCACGCCAAACCCCACCATCGTCGGCCGCAGTGTCTTCGGGCCGGCGATCGCCATTCCGACAATGCCGAGAGCTGCCAGGACAGCGCCCAGAAAAGCGAACTTCAGGACCCGGTCGTCAAACCGCAGGCGCGTCAGCCGTGCCCAGACATCCACTTTTTCCCCCGAATGCGGGCAGTGGTCCATCAGCGCGACCAGCGAAAAATCGAGCAGTGTGGAGTACATCACCAACAGCAGGTAGTAGGGATTCCACCAGCCGTAGAAGAAATAGGAGGCGATGGTCAGCCACGGCAGCCACAGCCGGGTTTTTCGCAACGCGAAAAAAACCGGCAGCACAACCAGCAGGAAAACCAAAAACGGCCAGGTGTGGAAGAGCATCTAGCCGGAAATCAGTTAGGCGAACCCTCGGTCATTTCGCGCCCTTCAACCGCTGCAACTCCTCCGGCGTCACGCGCCGCACGCAGCGAAACCCGCAGTAGTCCGTCGCAAAGCACGCGTCTGTGTTGCCGGTGTGTTCGCCCTGCCGCGCCGCCGCCCGGCATTGGTCCGCGCTGGATTTCCAACTGCCCCCGCGGATTACGCGCTTCACATCCTTACCCGGATTGGGAGGTCCGGGCGGATCGGTCGCCGGACTCTCCTTGTAGTAGGTGGAGCTGTAAACATCCTCGCACCACTCGGAAACGTTGCCGCAGAGGTCGTAAAGCCCGAAACCGTTCGGTTTTTTCTGCCCCACGATGTGAGTCTTCTGCTCCGAGTTTTCTGAAAACCAGCCGTACTGCCGGAGCTTGTCCGCCCGGTCAGAATCGTAGCCTCCGTCCGCGCCACCGCGACACGCGTATTCCCACTCGGCCTCCGTCGGCAGACGGTAGCCGCTCGCTGCGTAATCACAATCCCAGTCGATGGTCTTTTCATTGTAACAGGGCCTCAAGCGCTCTAGAAGCGAACGTTCGTTGCAGTAGCGCTTGGCATCGATCCAACGCACCCGTTCGACAGGCTTTTCAGCATTCTCCTGCCAATGCGACGGGTCGGGCAGTTGCGCCTGCTTGAACATCGCCTGCGTCACCTCGAATTTGTCGATGAGAAAGGCGCTGACCCGCACCCTGTGCGCCGGGGCTTCGTCCGGGCTGCCTCGGTCGTTTCCCATTATGAATTCGCCTCCAGGCAAGTAGATCATTTGAGCTCCGGACTCCGTGGTCACCGCGACCGGCACCGAGCCGGGCGCTGCCGTGGACGCGCTCCCGGGCTTGGTCTCATTAGCCGCCGGACCGGACTTTTCGCAGCCGGCCAGGCAAAAGAAAAAAGCTCCGAGTGCAAGCAAACGAATGAGCATAATCACGTCGGCAGTCATCGTAGCTGGAGGCAGCCGGTTCCGACAATCCCCGAATGCTCGCCCCCGCGGTGCACCCCCGACAGCATCGTGTTTGCGGCTTGTAAAATGCCGGGCTCCTTTTAGCCTGCCGGCATGAACAGATGTGCCGTCACCTTCCGCGTAAGGAAAGTTCTCTCCGACCTCCCATTTCAAGGACTTTTTGCGCTCCTGGTCTTCCTCGCGACTTCTTTCGCCGGGCCGGCGAGAGCCCAATCCGCTTTCCGTGACCAGTTGAAGGCTCTTCCCTTCAAAATCGCCTACGAATCATATGTGAACCATAACTGGGAGATCTTCGTCATGAACGCGGACGGGTCGGACCCGGTGAACCTGACCGGCACGGCGAAGGTGAATGAGCATTACCCGCAAATCTCGCCCGACGGCACCAGGATCTGCTTTTCCGTGGATGAAGGCGAAGGCCGGGAAGCGGTTCGCAGCCTTTACGTGATGGACATCAGCGGCAAGAACCGGAAGAAATTGGCCGACCATGCCCGCGAGCCGTTCTGGAGCCCGGATGGCAAGATCATCGGTTTCCTGCCGCAGGAGTTCCCGAAGTTCAACGTGATGGACTTCTACACCAGCGGGATGAGCTTCTGCGATCTGGCCACGGGCAAAATCGAGCCGCATGTGAACGCCGCCAATCTGCACCACCTTTACAACCCATCCTGGGCCAGGAATGGGATATGGATAGTCTCCACCGTACATGCCGGGATGGGTTTTGACCATGCCATACTCCTCATCGAAGCTCGCGGCACGAACATCATCAATTTGAAGATCCCCGGCTGTCGTCCTTGTTTCAGTCCGGACGGCAAGCAGGTTGCCTGGGGGGCGGGCGACCACGAAATCGCTGCCGCACCGATTAACCTCGACGCAGAGAAGCCTGCCGTGGGCGAGTGGCGTCTGTGCATTAAGGACCAAACCAATAAGATTTACCATGTTGACTGGTCGCCGGACAGCCGGTGGCTTTGTTTCAGCCGCGGACCCGATGGTGAGGGCGACCCGAGCCAGCCGGGAACATTTCAGGCCGCTTGCGAAATTGTCGGCGTGCACGCTGCCGGCTGGAATCTCTGCGCGGTTTCGGCCGAGCGCGGAGGGGTGCTGGACCTGAACAACCCCGCCGAGACAGGCTTCTCCATGTTGACTACCAACGGCCGCAGCAACAAGGAACCCGCTTGGTTCCTCCCGCGCCGTTAGCCCGGATGTCCCACGGGTCGTTTGTGTCGCTGCGTGCTCTCTCATTGACCTCCGCGATCCTTTGAACACCCTGCTGTTATGAACTCGTCTCGAATCCCTGAGCTGGCGCACATCCTCGCCGTCGCGGCTTTGTGCGCGGCTTCTGGCGCAAGCGCCGGCGTCGCCGAGAATACACCGGCGGCTGCCTCCCGAAACCCTGTGCTTTGGGACACGGTTACGCCTCTCGGGGAGAAGCTCGAATCAGGTGACCGATCTAATTGGCAAGCCGTCCCGCATGATCTCCTGCTGCTGGAAAAGGAACCCCTCAAGGCCAGTTCGGACCCGGGTTACTACGGCAGGGAATACTCTTTTGGAGGTGACGCCGTCGTGGAAACGCCCACGCTTGCCGCCGTGGTCTGGTCGGCGAAAGGATGCGTCAGCATTTACTCGAAGCCGGAGTCCACAGGGAAGGAGGAGCCGGCGCAACCCGGCGGCTGGAGGAAGATCGTAGACGTTTCACCCGTTATTGTCGGCGGCGGGCCTGTCACCATCAGCGCCAAAGAGGTTTTGCGGAACGCCGGCGATGAAATTGCCCTCCAAGTCGCTTTTTCGCCGCCAGGTTCACGCAGGCTCACCGCCGTCTTTTCGTTCGACAAAGCAGGCATCGTCGAGGTGCGACCGGCCGAGAACCTGGAACGGGTCCGCCTGTCGGGCTCGCTCGCTTACGGCATCGTGCCCAGCTTCATTGGGGATGACCTGATTTTCGGCGGCCCGGACAGCGGCACCAACAATCCGGTCGCGGTTCCCTGCGGGAGCCTGTTTTTAGGGCTCCTGGAAGGAGAGAATACCGAGCTGGTAATGACCTGGCCCAAGGGCAAACAGCGGATGAACCTGAAGTTCGGTCCAGGCCAAACGGAAAACGCCATCGAATCGGTCGATTTCGACACCGACAGGCAGAGTTTCTACCTCGCGGTGCTGAGCGCCCCCGGTATTTGGCACAAGGAAACTTTGACGCCTGACTTTCTGGAAAAAGACGTCACCATTCAGTGGAAACGGCCGTTTCCGGCAGAGTGGAAAACGCTATTGCCTGAAGAAGACCTCCCCACCACGTTCGCGTTTCGGCCGTTCAAAGGCCAGGTCTGGCGAGGGGTTGCCGGGTCATACCAATACCCGGTCTGGTTCAGCGGTGAGGACGCCTGCTACCACCTGGGCAAGAAGGTCCAACCCAAAGGCGAATCCCTCATCTACTGCCTCGATGGCCAGAACACGCCTTTGACGGTTCTGACACCCGCCGACATCCTTCAACGGACCCTGGGAAGACAGGCCGCCGCGGGCATTCTCGACTCGGCGGGACGGAAGCTGCGCACCCACCACCGGAGGGGCGGCGAGGGTGTCCGGCGCGCATGCACTTGCGGCTGCACTGAGGCCATACAGGCGGTTTTCGAGTCGGGCCAGGAGACCAGCCAAAAGGACTACATCCAAGGCGCGTTGGACGATATGATCTTTTTCGTCCGGTGCCACGTGGAACGCATCAACGAATACCGGCGATTTGCGGATTCCGTGCTCAAAGAGGTCCAGGAAAAGAGGCGTTCTTCTCCCAACCTGAAACCCTTTCTGGACAGCCTCGAAGAAATCGCGCTGCAGATCCCGCAAGCGTGCGAGGTGCAAAAGGAGAACATGAAAACGCTTGAATACGCTGACGCCCTTTCCAAGAGAACCATCGCGCTCGCCTCGAAGCAGGACCCCAACAATTTGAAGGCGTACCTGGAATTGCTTAAGGCCTGGAGAGACATGGGCGGCGCGCAGGATTACGTCGTCGCCAAATGTCACACGGTGGCGCGCCGCCTTTCCCAGGCCGCCGGCTACGGTTGCGCTGCCCTGCCTGACGCCGTGCCCCTTGCTGAGCAGATCCGCGCGCAGTGCCGCCAGGTGCTGCGGAACCCGGACGGCTACGAGATTTGGGCCGATTATTGAGTTATGGCCGCCAGGATCACCACTGCTGCCGTATTCGCCGCCGGGCTGCTTTTGTGGACCGGTTGCGAGCGCGCCCCGGAAACGAAAGAATCAAAACCGGCCACCGCCCTGCCCGGCCAGGGCCCGCTCGCCGCCACGAACGCCCCGGATGCGGCAACGGACATGGTTCGAATTCCCGCGGGCCGATTCCAAATGGGAGACAAAGGACAGGTGGATGCCAAACCTCACGAGGTTGCCATAAGTGCATTTCTCATCGACCGGACCCTGGTTACCCAGGAGCAATACGAAAAGGTGACGGGTGAGAACCCCTCCCGCTGGAAGGGAGCGAAGAACCCGGTCGAACAAGTGCGCTGGTCGGATGCTGTCAGGTTCTGCAACAAACGCTCCGAGCGGGAACGCTTGCGGCCTTGCTACGATCTGAAAACCTGGAAGTGCGATTTCGAGGCCGACGGCTACAGGCTGCCGACGGAGGCCGAATGGGAATACGCCTGCCGCGCCGGCACAACTACCGCTTATTTCTTCGGGGACGATGCCTCGAAACTGGGCGAGTACGCCTGGTTTGACAAAAACTCAGGGGGGCGTCCCCGGCCGGTCGCGCTAAAACAACCTAACCCCTGGGGACTGTTTGACGTTTGCGGCAACGTCTGGGAATGGTGCAACGACTTCTACAAAGTGGATTACTATGCCGAATCTCCTGTGGCCGACCCCAAAGGGCCGGACGCGGGCCAAAACAAGGTGGTCCGGGGCGGCGCATGGAGGTTCAGTGCGGAACAGAGCCGGGCAGGGTATCGCTATAATGAGAACCCCGGCTACGCCGACGTCTGTTTTGGTTACGATATCTACGGTTTTCGCTGCGTCAGAAAGATAACCGGAGAAGACAAGCAGGGATAGCAGTCGGCAGCCGCATGTAGTCGGGGGCCAGGCGTGATTTAACCCAGCGACGCATTTGGATGCAGTCAAAGGTCCGAGGGATTCCTGTTTACTCGCGGGCTGGGGGTGTGACCGCCGGCTTGCCGGCCAGGCTGTACTTCACCACCGCCTCAGTGCGGCAACGGACGTGGAGCTTCTCGTAGATATGGCGCAAGTGATTGCGAACGGTCTCGAAGCTGATGCTCAGTTGTCCGGCGATTTCCTTGTTGGTCAGCCCCTGCGCGACCAGCACCAGCACCTCCATTTCCCGTGGAGAGAGACCGTCCGCCGGCTGGCCCGGGGGTTTCTGAAAGGTTTCGACGAGCATCCGAGCGATTTCGCCTGTCATCGGCGCGCCGCCGGTTTGGACTTCGGCAACGGCGCGCAGGATCTCCTCGCGACTGGAGCGTTTGAGCAAATATCCACAGGCGCCGGCCTGCAAGGCCTGGAGAATCAAGTCGTGGTCCTTGTACACCGTGAGCATGATCACCTGGAGATTCGGCAGCAGGCCTTTCAGCCGGGCAGTGCAGGCGATGCCGGAATCGCCCCCGGGCAAATGAATGTCCATCAGGACCACGTCCGGATCGTGGCGGGGGATGTCTGCGAGCGCGGCTTTGCTGGTTGCACAGGCGCACACACAGCGGCAGCCCGGAGCGCTGTCAATCCACTCCTGCAGCGTTTGCCGCACAGTAGGGTTGTCTTCGACTACGGCGATTGTGGTCATGACAGGAAGGTGTTGCGAGTCAGCGAGAGGGCGAGGAGAACGGTTGTTCCGGCGCCAGTCCGCGAGCGGACCTCGCAACGGCCCCCTAACCCGGCCAGTCGTTCGCGCAGATTGGCCAGGCCATTGCCCTCAGAGGGGCTTACCGGATCGAAACCGCGCCCATTATCAGCAACGGTGACCTGCAATTCCTCCTGGACGAGATCGATTCTGAAAGCCACTTCGCTGGCGTGGGCATGGCGGACGGCATTGTGGAGCGCTTCTTTGACGGCGAGGAACAAGTGATGCCGCACACGAGCGGCCAGCGGGCGCTCCGGGATCCTGGAGGGGACTTCCACGCGACAGGCCAAGCCGGCGGTCGAGGAGTATTCCTCGGCAAACCCGCCGAGGTAGCGCAACAACGCTGCAAGCGTGTCTTTGCGCGGGTCCACAGCCCAGACAATTTCATCCAGCGTCCGCACCAAGGTCCGGGCGCGGGCCAGAATGCGGTCGAAACGCTGGCGAGGATCCTCAGCGCCGGCCGGTTGGTAGCGTCCGGTTTCCGCCAGCATGCCGATCTCGGTCAGACTGGAACCCAGATCGTCATGCAGATCACGGGCGATGCGGGAACGCTCTTCCTCCAAAGCGTGCTGTTGTTCAGCCCGTTCACGTTCGAGGATTTGCTGCCTCAGTTGCGTTGTCCGGTATTCCACCCGCAGATGAAGCATAGTGATCCAAACCAACGCGACCACGAGTCCCCCCGCCAGCACGCCGGCAACCGCCAATGTGTGTTTTAGCGTCCACCAACTGGGCGTTTCCAGCACCCGGATATCGGCCGCCGAATTCATCAGCAACTCGAAGGCATCGATTTCCCGGCCGGCGGCACGGTTGCCACCCAAGCCCGCGTAGACGCCGCTTAGACGCAGCCGGCTGCCGTAGGGCATCGAGTCCGGAAGCCGGTGCTCGCCCGCCAGCCTGGCCACGAACTTTCGCCTGCCGGTCTCGAGTTCCAGTATCTGTTCCCTTCCATGGCGCGTCAGGTTCACCAGCACGCCTTCCACCTGAACCAGCGTCGAATCATAATCCATCCGCAACAGGTTGGCCGGAGAAAGCTCCTTCGCTGCGGGCAACGCAGCGCGGCCCACTTTACGGACAACTGCCTCACGCAGCAGCGGCGAGGGCCCGCCCAACTCAGAAAACCCTACTAACTGGACGAGGTCGGAGGGTTCCAGGTCGGTGTTTTCCCTGGAAACGAACCGCAAACCATTCGAGCCATCCATCAGGTAGCCGGTTCCCTCGCGCACGTGAAGGACCTGGCCTCCAACCCTCACGCGTTGGAACGCTCCCGCCTGAGGATCGAAGAGCAGCAATTCCACCGCGCGTTTCATGGGAGTCGCAAAGAGGTCCCGCGGGGGCCGCTCGACGACGCTGATAAGAGGACTATGCAGCTCGACCTCGCCGATTTTGACCTCGAGTGCGACGGTTTCGTCTTCGTGCCGGGCAAAAAGGCAGCCCCGGCACTTGACCAGTGAGCCTTCATACGCCGCGAAGGTAGCAGGGTCCAGATCGGGCAGCCGCACCTGGATTTTGCCTCCGCGCGTCAACAGCATCAGGGTCCTGAACTGAATAGCGATGACAATCCCCTCCAGTTCGACATATTGGGTATCGAGGCTGCCGTTCATGAGCTGATCCCAGGTCGGATACACCGGATCCGGCAGCATGCCTTCGCCCAGCCGGACGACGCGCCAGGGCCGTACCATCGGCGCAAAGCCCGCATCGGTGACCCCTTCGACCTCCCAGAATTCGCCTACCTGAGCCGGCTCGGACTGCTCAAACGGGCAGTTCTTTACGTAAATCCCCAACGTGGAATCCTGGATCACCATGGCTTGGTATTGGGTCTGCACACAAGTAACGACACCCCTGATACGCACCGGGTGGCCACGAAGGGCCTCCTCGCGCTTCAAATGTTTGATCTCGCCGGCGCTCACAAGAACGCGGGGGAGCCTGGCGGCGGCCTGTTCGTCCTGGGCTGTCTCCCGACAAAAACCGTTCTCCAGTACCACGTTCGTGCCTGTCCGGCTGCGCTGCGCCAGCACCTCTACCGGGTCGCCAACAACCTGAGGCTTCTTTTGAAGCGTTTGAACCCGCACGTTTGCGGTGGCGTCCTCGATCACCAACGAGCGGTCCGATTCCACCGCCTGAATGCGGCCGGCCACACGCACGACGATCCCCTCTTTTGCTTCGAAATCGGCCCGTAGCAGGTTGCTGATCGTCGTCCGGGAATAAGCGGTCCATGTCTTCGGGGCCAGTTCCAATTGCTCAATGGCGGCGCGATCAGAAACCTCCAATAATCGGGGGACGCTCTGCCCGTCGAGGGTCCAGGCGCTCCGACGCACGCCCCTCACGCGTATCCGGCTGTTGAGTAACAACGCCGGCGAGAGACCGGCCTTGTCCGCCACCTTTACCCGCAGCCGGCCGGTGCCCGACGTTAGCTCGAGCTCCAACCCGCCGGGATGCTCGCTCACCAGGGTCGCTATTCCCTCAGCCTCGAATGGCTCGCCCTCTGTCGTTTGGCCTGCTGTTACCGCCGCGGCAACCTGGCGCAGCGCCCTCTCCCCGACGCCACCGTCCTCGCTCGCGGTTTGGGCGGAGACCCGAAGCACGACGAGCACAAGGCCGCCCCAGCCAGAGAGCGCGCTCCTCCAGACTGATCGTAAGTCGCGCATACATGCAGGATAACGAAGCGCGCGGAGGATTTCATTTCAAAACCGTTCCGCCCCCGGAAGCGGGACGAACCCACGGGACCGGAAGAGCAGAGAAAGCTCTCGGGAGCTCAAGTTCTTTCCATCCAATTATGCCGAGCTCTTTGCGCGATAGTCCGACTCACGGACTGACCTGCACACGATAGAACTTGTGCGTTTCGGTTGGAGCCACTGTGTAGGACGTGGCGGCTCCCGGCACAGCAATCCAAGTCCCGGTTGCCAGGTTGGTAGTTTCCAGGAGCCTGCCCTGCGACCATTCCAATTTCAGTTGCCCGCCAGTGCTGAACTGGGTAGTGAGCCGGACTTGTGGCAGGACGGAACCGACATACTGGAGTTGGGCGCCGCAGAAATCGCCTTCGTCATTAATTCCGCCGCCGAATGGAATTGGGTTGGAAGACCAGGTTCCGCGGAGAGTTCCGTCAGTCACCAGCAGGTTGTGGTAGATGACGTAGTTATCGCCTTCCACGAAGGCGCTGTCGGTGGAATTGGTGGTGCTTTGGCTGACCCCGTTTAGCGTAAAGATGGTTCCGCGGGCGTTGTAGCCGCCGTTGATGCCAAAGAGCACCAGGTTGTAAACGCCATTGACCAGGTTGTTGAAGGTGAAGGGTTGTGGGATGCCGTTCAAAGCCTCGGCAAAATCATCCAGCAACATGTTGTTTGCCGGCTTGCTCCAGTTGCCCGCGATGGTCAGTGTGAGCGAGATGCCGGTATCGGTTGTACCATCATCGGCCAGGCCGCTGGAGCTGGTGAAGGTGCCTTGGCCCCAACCGTCGGGGCCCGGAATGGGATTCCAGAAAGTGCCGTTGCCGAGAACGCCGGGGCCGATATAGGTTCCCGCGAAACCGCCGGCGGCGGTGTCGAAATCAAAGTTGACCACCCATTGCCCTGCCGGCATGGGGGTGACCGTCAACACCGCCGGCAGGCTGGCGGCGGAGCCCAGCGAATTGGTTACCGTCGCCACGTAATCTCCGGCCTGGCCCGGGTTCACATTGGCGATCCTCAACGTGGATGTTGTCGTCCCGGTAATGTTCCCGCCGTCGGCGAGGTTCGTGTAGGGTCCGCCGAATGGCCCTGCCTGCCATTGGTAATACAAGGGCACGCCTCCGGCTCCGACCGTGAACTGCACCGTGCGGCCCTCGAACACGTTCTGAGAAGCCGGCTGGGTGATGATCGCCGGAGCAACAATGCCGACTGCCGTGCCCAGCAGGGCGCGAAGCTGCTCTGGCGTGAGCGGCGTGCCAAACAGCGCCACATCTTCAATCAAGCCGTTGAAATAATTACCGCTGGCATCAAACACACCTGCACCGCCGATATTGAACCCGTAGGTGGAGGTGCCTTTTGGCGCACCGACGTTGGCCGATTGGGCGCGCTGCACGCCGTCGACGTAGATCGTCACATTAGTTCCATCGGCAACCAACGCCACAAAATACCATTGGCCGGGGATGAACCCCTCCGGGCCAGTCCGGGGGTTCACCCAGCCCCCAAGCGTAGTCGGAATCCAGAGGTTCACACCCTGAGCGTCGCTATACCCGAATTCGACTGCGTCATTCTGTCCAAATAAGGCCGTGTGATCCGGACTGCCGCCGGCCGGGTTGAACCACCCCAGCAAGGTGAAATTGGTCAGACCGTTCATCAAACCGGCGCCGGTTGTAATGGCCGAACTGAGACCGTCGAAGGAACCGGCGGTGTTGGTGGTCGAGAATCCCGGATAATTTGGCGACTGCAAACCGGGAGCGCCCAAAAGGACGCTGTTGTTAAGCCCATGGTGGTTTCCGGCCGAGTCGTATACGATTGGGGTTCCGGCGCCATCGCTCAGACGCCAGTAACCGATCGGATCGCTCGCCAGTACTCCCGCCGCAAAACTGCCGGCCGCCGGCGCTGCTGGAGTCTGGAGCACCGTGAGTGTCACCGGCGAGCTGTCGCTGACTCCCACTGAGTTGGCGGCGTGGATCCGGTATGCGCCCGCATCCGACAATTGAACATCCGTTAGAGTCAGTGTCGAGCCCGCGGCGCCGGCCAGATTCGTGAAGCCGCTGCCTTTGTTGACCTGCCACTGGCAAGTGACCGGCTTTGACCCGTTCACAGTGGTCGTAAAGGTCACTTGCCCGCCGACGAATGCCGTGTCGGCGGCAATCGCGGCAGGAGGATTGGGCTCAAACGAGGGAAGCGCCAGACCGCTGATGGTCAAAGTGACGGAGGGGCTGGTAACCGAGCCGGAACTGTCCGTCACAACGACCGCGTAGCTGACAGTCCCTGACAACCCGGTTGTATCTACGGCCAACGGGTTGGCGATCGCGCCGGGGATGTTGGTCAGAGTGGCTGCATCGCTTCCAGCCAGCCATTGATATTGCAGCGGCGCCGTTCCCAACGCCTCAGCTTTCAGGGTCGCTTGCATTCCTGTTTCCACATAATTTGTTGGTGAAATGCGGGGCGTGAAAACAAACAGACTCGCGGCGCTGACCCGCTGCAGTTGAGCACCGTTCAGGTGGCCTTCGCCACCCGAGGTTGGACCCCAGGTGCCGCTGAGCGAACCGCCGGTGACCACGAGGTTGCTGAAGACAACGTAGTTGGTGTTCAACAAAAAGCTCGTATTGACGTTCTTCGGCTCGACGATCGCTTGACTAGCCCCATCAACGGTGAAAGTCGTTCCTGCGGCGCTGTGCGCGCCCGGGAGCCCAAACAAAACCAGATTATACGTCCCATCGGGAACAGCGTTGAAGGTGAACGTCTGGCTTCCGTAGGAGTTCGCATACGAGTTGAGCAGCGCGATGCCGCCGGAAGGATAGCTCCAACTTCCGCCGGTTACCAGCGTCCAGGAGATGCCGGTGTCGGTCACGCCATCGTCAGCCAGGCTGTTGGTGCTCGAGTAGGTACCCGGGCGCCAGCTATTCGGCCCGGGCACGGTGTTCCAAAACGCGCCCGCACCGAAGCCAGAAACCCCGGCGCCGGTGTAGATGTCCACTGCTCCGCCTTCCGATGAGTTCCATTGAAAGTTCGCGGTGAATTGTGCCTGGGCAGTGAACGCGGCCAGCGCCACGCCGATGAGGGTTGCGAGGAAAGTCTTCATGATCGATTTCAGTCGTCTAGTTTCAGTTATGGGGCCAGATGGTCGCACGGACAACGCGCATTTCTGCCCGGTTATACCAACCCGCGGCGGGGGGTGCTATGGCACAGATGTGTCATTTTGAGCCGGCGCCGCATCTGATACTTTGGGACCGTGCTCGCGGACCGCACGGTGATCCTGGTCTTGACATTCCAATGAAATCCTTGTCTCAACGCCCATCAAAGCCATTCATGAACGATCCCAACGCAGTAAGCCGCCGCCAGTTCATCGCGTTTTCCTCCGCTGCCCTGGCCTCCGGCGCGTGGCTGGCGAAACTTCCCCAACCCGCTGACGCAGAAACCGTGGTTCGACGGGCCTCTCTATTGCGCCATCGTTTTGGGGTTGACTACGTCCCCTCTCATAACTGGTACTTCTGCTACAACGACTGGCAACCGTCCTATATCGCCCGAGACCTGGATCGTATCGCTGAGATCGGCGCGGACCATCTGCGGGTCATGGTGATTTGGCCCTGGTTCCAGCCCAACCCCGCCTACGTCAGCTCGGCTCACCTCGACCGTCTCGATCAGATCATGGAGCTGGCGGCTGAGCGGAAGCTCGACGTGTTGCCAACTCTGTACACAGGCTGGCTTAGTGGCTTTCATTTCAATCCTGCTTTCCTGGAAAAGGAGCCCTTTTTCACTTCGCCCAAATGGGCAGCCGCGCAGGACTTCTATCTCGAGGAGGTCTCAAAACGGATGCGCCGCCATCTCAACTTTCTGGGGTATGACATCGGCAACGAAATCAACGTGAACTGGAGCTGCGCGCCGGTCCAAGGCGACGCGTGGATGGAGCGGGTCTTTCAGCGCATGCGCTTGCTAAGCCCGGGCGGCATTCACGTCAACGGGGTGGACCACAATCCCTGGTTTTCTGTCAATACCTTTTCCCCGGAGGCGTTGGTGGCACGGCAACCGATTGTTGCCTTGCATTGCTGGCCGTATTGGACCGGCGCGGGAAAGCACGGTAAGCATCTCGATCCTCCGTATACGCGGGTGGCTGCCGGAATGGCCGTACTCGCGCGAGCTTACGGCCAGGCGGCCGACAAGCCGGTTTGGTTGCAGGAGTTCGGCGCTTGTTCCGAAGAGATGCCAGAAGCCGATGTGCCCAAATGGCTCGAGCTTGCGGTCGGCGCCGCCATCGGCCAGGGCGTCAGTTGGTTTACGTGGTGGGCCAGCCACGATGTGGACCGGCGTTTCGAATTTCACCCTTTCGAGTACGGCTTGGGCTTGATGACTGTAGACAACCGGATTAAGGAGCAGGGTCGCATGTTCAAACGCCTTGCCGATGCACACCGCGGCAAGCCGGTTAGCATCCCCGCAAAATCCCTCCCGCCGCCCCCAGCAGTCCGCACCCCCGAAGCCACCTGGGCTTGGTTGCTCGATTGGATGGGGTGCAAGAAGGCCTGAATGCCAGCTTGCGATCCATATAGCCGAAGCGGCGAGACAGAGGCTCGATGCAGGCTGCTGGAACCCAATGAGGCAAGTCATAAACCGCCCCGTGGTTCCTGCGTGTCGTCGTTGTTTCGCTGCCTAATCCTCTTGTGGTTCCAAGCAGGTCTGCTCTTGGCTGCCGAGGCCCCAATCATCAGCGTCAACCCGAGGATAATCACCGGGACCAGCGGGCTGAACCTCGGCGTCACGCATACCCAAGTGAACTGGGAAAGTGGCAATCCGATGACGGTCGCTCGTGCCCGCGATTTGCTCCGGCCGGTTCTCAACATTCAGAACCAAAGCATCATGGGCTGGGGTGCCAGCCGTGTTCTCCAATCGTCGCCGAGTTCCACCTATGACTTTTCCAGTCTCGATGAGCGTGTCGCCTTGATGCGCTCTCTCGCCGGCGAGATGGCGCTGACCTTGTGTACTGCTCCCGGGTGGATGAAGACATCCGGCCAGGATTGGAAGATGAACGACCGGGTTGCTGACGATCATGTTACCGACTTCGCCAACCTGTGCCAGGCGCTCGCCCGACAGTATCCTGACGTGCGCTACTTCGTGGTTTGGAACGAAATGAAGGGGTACTGGAACAGCTCCATTGTCAATAGCGATGGCTCGCAGGGAAACTGGGATTATGTGAAATATACCACCTTGTACAACGCGGTTTACCGAGCCATCAAATCAGTCCGACCTGATGCGAAGGTAGGCGGATTCTATTTGCCTGTTGCGGGCGACGCCTCAAGTACCCGGGGTTATTCGGGATCTGGGACTCAGATTCCTTTGATCCCTCGAGATCTGGACTGTCTCAACTACTGGCTGAGTAACAAGGCGGGGGCCGATTTCATCGCAGTAGATCGTTGGCTGGCGGCCTTTGACAATCCCAACGTGCTCAGTGAAGCCGACCAATTGGCATTGACCTGGACGTACCAGGCCGTCCTGCAAGCCATCCGGGCAAAAACCAGCCTCCCGATCTGGTACTCTGAGTATTACACCGCCAGCTATGACGCCGGCGCCAGCCAGTTCCTCGCTTGCGCGGAAGCCTCGATTTACTCCTGGATGATCAGGGGGGCTGGGACCTCTCCCGTCACCGCCCTGCTCTGGAATCCATCAGAAGGAGAATCGGGCGTGGCCCACTATCTCTTTTCCAGCACCAGTGACTCCGCCGGCGCTCAACCTACTCCGCACTATTCCGTCTTTCAGTGGTTCCATGATTATTTCGGCCGCGGAACAGAGCTTTGCCAGGCCACTTCTTCCGACCCAGCGGTGGAGGTGCTCGCGTCTGACTTAAAAACATTGCTGATCAACAAGCTCAACTCGTCCCGGACTGTGACAGTCAACGGCACAGACTATTTACTCACGGGTTATGCCGTGATGCTGATCGACACCCCTCACACCCCACCGAGGCTGAGCCTCAGTCTGACGGGCGCCGAATTGCGCCTGACCTGGCCCGGCTGGGCGTCCAGCTACGTCCCCTACACAGCAACCAATCTGCACTCATCTACCTCCTGGCAGCCGTTGACCAGTATCCCCAGGCTCTCAAACGGGGTTTTTTCCGTGACTGTCGCCTTAGCTGTGACCAATGGCCCCCAGTTCTTCCAACTTCGCTCCCTCTGAAGACGAAGCGGTTGCTCTCGATCACAATCCCGCTGCTTCCTTCGTCCGGGTAAATGCTCCAACAAGGGGAGCAGGCGACGCAGTAAGCGTTTCGCCCTCATCTTCCGTCCGCCGCTTCCATAAACGCAAAGATCTCGATTGTCTCCTCCGCGTTGACCGGGGACTGGCGGGTCTTGAGAAACTTGCCGATTTCGAAACAAAATCTAGGGAACCGCATCACCCGCCAGTTCGTTCAGGTAATTCTCGACGTTGGTGTAGCCGTTCTTTGCGACCGCTGCGCCGTCACGCGGGTTCCACGCATCCAGGCCGTGCGTGGCTTCCCAAACATCGGGCATTCCGTCGTGGTCTGAATCTGCCGGAGGCGCCGGTGCGCCGGTTGCGAGGTCGGGCCACGGGCCGGTTGTGCTGACACGGGTGCTCCCGGTCTTATCGCGCACGCTTTTGACGATTCGCAGGTCGATGGTATCACGAGCGGGTTTGCAGGCCCCGGCGGTTGCGAGCACTTTTTCCAGAAGGCTGCCGACCGGATCGGTGCTGACGGCCGGCGCGGAAAAAGGCTGCCGGGCGTCATATTGCGCCTGGTCCACGAGATGGGTGTCACCGTCGTGGTTCAGTTCGTAATAGTCCCAAGTGTTGACGCCGTGCCCAAGCCAATCGTTGGTGCAGCCGGTTGGGCAACGAGGGCCCCAGTTGCCGGACAGGTACAGCTTCGTTCCGCCGTCCTGGGCTTTCGAACCGTCGATTCGCACGGGGCCGCCGTTGCCGACATTGAGATACGGGTAGCCGCCTTCCGGTCCGGCCAACCAGAGGTTATCCACCACGTTGCCAAACGCACAGGTGTTGAGCGCGAATTGCCCGAAGACCGAGGCGTTATTTCCGCTCCAGTTGTAAATGACGTTGTTCCGAAAATCGAAAACGCGGGCGTGCTGCATCAAAGGCGTTCTCGAACCGAGGTTCGCATAAAGGTTGTGGTGGAGCGAAATGTTCTTTGGAGCCTTGTTCCCTCCGATGTGCTGTCCCATGAAGCACTCGCCGATGATGTTCCATTGGAAGGTGGCCCGGTCCAGGTACGAGCCATACCAGTCTAACTGTGTATCGGAGCCCCACGAAACCGAGCAGTGGTCGAAGACAACATCGTGCACTCCCGGCTCGGCGGTTCCATAACAGAGGAGGTTGTTCCCGGCATCGTGCTTCATGTTGCCGCCCATCCGCACGCGCAAATGACGCACGATGATGTCGTGCGCGCCATTCACGAACCATACGCCCCAGTCACCTTCCGGTTGCCCGCTGCCTCGGATCTGTACGCCGCCCGGTGAGGTCTGCCCCGCCACTGTCAGGTAAGGCGTCTGCACCCGAATGGCGCTTTTCAGAGTGATCGTGCCACTAACCCGAAAGACGCAGATTCGAGCGCCGGAGGCTTCCATGGCGGCGCGCAGACTCCCTTCGCCGGAATTCTCAAGGTTTGTCACCTCGATGACCCTTCCGCCACGGCCACCGGCGGCGTCGGCGCCAAAGCCTTCGGCGGTTGGAAACGCCTTGGCGGGAGCAGAAGGCGCCTCTGTGCCAGCCAGGAGAAGGAAGCACAATCCTAATGCCAAGGCACAAAAAGAGTCCAGAGAGGCTGAACAACCATGAGGCAGTCCGACCATAGGCTAATCATTGTACATTCGATACATGCGCTCGCACGCGTGAGAGCTGTACGGCCTGTGTCCGGTCTTATCCTTACCGCAATGGTTTGAGATGAGTCAACGATTCATAATCGGGAAGCTGATCCCAGGCTAGTTTCTCGTCGGCCGCGGGTATGTATCTTTCAGGCGCGCCGAGTTCCTTCAGGAGAATGTTCCGCCCCATCGGAATGCCCACAGCCTTAAAGAATGCCAAGTGCCGATTGAAGCCCTGCCGGCCAAAACCGCAGTCGGTCGAGAGTACCAGCTTGTCGGCTGGAATGAATTTAAGGCAACGCCGAATCCGCTCCGCGATTACGTCAGGAAAATCGGCCTGTAGAGTCCGATGGCTCACGACACCAACGGCTATCTTCTTCTTGAGGCGGGGGCCATAGCTCTTGAACAGGGGCAGTTCTTTGAAGTTGTTCTCGGTCGCTTCGATAGTCCAGACGTCACCTTTGAGGCGCTCCAGGTAAATCTCGATGGAGTTCGCGTAAGACTCATCACTGAAAACTTTTTGCATGTTAGGGTTGCCCCAGCAGGTGTGGATCCAAACCTCAACGTCGTCGAGGCCCGCGACCTCACGGTTGAAGGCGTCGACCAGAAAATCCAGCAGCTCCTTCTTTTCCGGGTTATACCGTGCCATAAAATGCAGCGTAGGCTCTTCGACCTGGATCACCTTGCATCCGGAGGCGGCGAGTTGGCGCAACTCCAGATTCATCGCCTCCGCCATGTCCCAAATGAGCTGTTTCTTGTCGTCGAGATCGTAGTGAGGCGTATGGCTATCCAGGAAAAACGCGAGCACCTGTGCGGAGCAGGTGCCGAATTTGACCGGTCGGCCCGATGCCGCGGCCGCTTGTTGCGCAATCCGCCAGATCTTGGCGTATTCGAGCGGATTCCTCGGATTGTGCTCGACTTTTCCGACCACGCGTGGCCAGCGCCAGGTTTTGTAGATGGAATCGAGCATGGTCCCGACGGGGTAGGAAAGCAGGGGCGAGCGCGTCTTTTCACCCTGCAGTTCTTCATGTTCAAACCCTTTCCAGCGCTGGAGCATATAATGGTGCCACGAGCGGCCGGCCACATCCTCGTCGAGGTGGTAATCCCCGGTGGTGAGAATGTCGAGCCCCGCTCGAGTCTGGTCGGAAACCACAGTGGCATGGGCATCGGTGAATTGCTCACGGAACCAGGGATCCATCATCGCGGTGTCGAGGGGGCGGCCCCAGGTGTTTACATTGTACCAGCGCGGCCGCGGCCATGAACCAGTAACAGTAGCCGGAAGCAACAGATCTTTGGTTGCGGTAAATGCCATAATATTCTCTCTCCTTTTTGGTTTTCTGCAGTGCTGCCTTGATCGCGATCCAACCGCCGACACGCAGGGCGAAACGAATAGATCGCTCATGAGTTTGGCTGCGGAGCTAACATGCCCCAAGTCGCCAGGACCACAACCGGTTTTTGGCGATTGCCGATAGTTGGCGCTATATCCGGTCAGACACTGTCCAAGGCTGCCGGCGCCTAAGGCGTAAGAAGGCGGAACTCAGGCCCGAAGGGACGATGGCTCCCCCCAAGCAGATGCCGCGTGCCAGGTTCTCTCGTTGATGTGAAATTGCTTCAACACTTTCACGCTTTAACGCTTCCACGCTTTAACGCTTTAACGATCCCACCCCCTCAACCAGCACCACCTTTGCCCCGCGGACCGAAAACGAGTCGTTGCCGGAGAAGACATAGGCCAGCGATTGACCGTCGGCGCTCATCCATTTGGCGGGGAAACTTCCCGTTTCGCCCGGGCCGACGTCCCAGTCCGCGGTGACATAGACGCTCGTCCATGGCCCCCAGGGTTCCGGCGCGTCATAGACCCCAAACCCGCCTTGGAACCGCGGCCCCTGCGGATGGCGGCTTTGCGGCAGGATCTGGACCCACAAGTATCGTCGGAGGGCCGCGTTGTACGTGAGTCCCGAGCGATAACAGCACCCCGGATGAGTGAAGACCGCGCCGCGCGCTGCGATGTCTCCGGACCACACGGGTTGGCCTTGTGCATCCAGCTTCACGAAGAACTCGTAGCCGGCGCGGCTGCGCAATTGGTCCCGCGGCACGCGGGCGAGCACCATGCGGTCGGCGGCTTCATATGCGCCGTCGGAGTCGGGCGAATAGATGTAGACAAACCCGTCGCGCGCGCCCGCATAGTTCCGGCCGAAATTGAGGAATGTGGGGCAGCCGAAGCTGGTGCTGAATTTCCAATCCGCCCAGGTCCAGGTCCGGCCGTGGTCCTCGGACCAACCCAGCAGGCTGTTGCCGACGTTGCGTGCCAGCAAATATAAGACGCCCTCCAGACAAAGGATCCCGGAGGCCTTCTTCCCACGAGGCCCTTCGCCAAGCGATTCGCCAGGCGAGGCGATGTTGGCTCCGGCGGGATCAAGCGGTCCGCGGGTAATGCGTGCGAAACCCATGCTCAATTTCTGTGACGTAAATGGCGCGAACCCGTTGCCATCGCCATAAGCGCCATAAAGGGCGTCGTCGTCGGCCCAGGTGAGCGGCCAGTTGTCGCTGCCCGGCGCCCGGCGGATAATGGTTTCTTTTGGCGCCCACTCGAGTCGGGCGATGACGGGACTCGGCGGGCAAGGCGCCACCGTGGCTGACGGGTTTCGGCCCGGTGCGGCTTCCGCTTGGCCGGCAGCAACGGCCGCCATCAGCGGCTCGAACAAGTAAAGCCGGTACGGTTCGTGGAATGCCTTGGGGTTGTGCCCGGTCTCCGCGAGGGTTCCCCCGAAACGCGCGACGATCAGCTTGAAGCTCGGGACAACCAGCAGAATCTGGTGTCCGGCGCCGGAACCGAAGAACGCGTCGCGTGGCAGTTTCGCGCAGTCCCCCTCGTTGTTGCTCCACCACCCGATGCCACAGGGACCCGGCGTGCCGGCATCGGAAGTGGTGAGCCGCACGGCCTCGGCGCTGAGAATTCGCTGACCGTTCCAATCACCGCCGCGCAGCATCAGCCGGCCGACCCCCGCTGCCGCCCGGGCGGTGAAGGCGCCGCCGCCCCATGAACCGACCAGCGGCAGGCCGTCGACAGTGGAAGTCTTGCCGTAACCTGCCGACCACTCCGCGTCGGGAACTCCGATCGGCCGCAATACTCGCTCACGGAGCAGCGAACGGACGTCTTTTTGCGCCCCGTCCTTTAACGAGGCGGTGACGCAATAGGTCAACAAAGCGATGCCTGGATTGCTGTAACGCATCTCAACTCCCGGCTCGAAAATCAGCGGCGCGCGGTCGCGCGAGAGGGTGAACGGATCGTCCGGGACGGCCAAATGCTTCCAAAAATCTCCCTTCCAGCCGGTGAGCTGGTCGTGCGGCTTGTTGTCGGCTTCCGCGTCGTCGATTCCCGAAGTGTGCGACCCCAATTGCCGCAGTGTGATGCGCGATTTGCGCGGGTCGTCCCGCCATTGCGGAATGAAGCTGGTCGCCCGATCATCCAGCCCAATCCGGCCGTCAGTCATCGCGACGGCGAAGGAAACGCCGCCCACCAGCGCTTTGGCGAGCGAGGCCGTGCCAAACTTTGTGTGCCGGTCCTGCCCCGGCGCATACCATTCGCAGACAATCGTATCGTTGCGGATGACCAGCAACGCTTTGGTGTTCCGGGCTGCCAAGCCGGCACGCAGGGCCTCGAGTTTGGCCGCGGAGAAGCCCTGGCTTTCGGGTGAGCCCTGGCGCCAAAAGTCATCTGCAACCGACTCGGCCCCGACCGCCAGTCGCGGCGCAATCTGCAAGGCGACAAAAAGGAATGTTGCGTTCAGCAGCACGGAGGGTAGCGGGCGGCGCCGCCAGTCGGCGAGGGCGTGGGGGCGACACGAAGGAAGCCTGGGGGTTAGTGTCATGAGCGGATGTGGCATGAATCATCGAGAAGAACGTGGCCGACCAAACAGGCTCACCGCGAGAATAAACAGTTGTGGGGAGAGTTGCGCCGCATCGGCCCCGGTCTTAGGAACACTCGATGGCCCCAAGGATCAAACGCACCACGCACGAGGACGGTTCTTCGCTTTCTCAATGGCATCGCGCGCAAATGTCGCGTCTTCCTGGATCTGGAAATCGAACATCCCGGCGCACACATAATCGGCGCCGTTGTAAAAGGCATAACGGAAGCCTTCGCGGGGGTGAATAGCGCCGGCCCCGAGCACTTTGTAGGCGATCCACGGGCGGTTCACTTTTTCCATGAACGCTTTTGTTTCTTCCGGGGTTTCTTCCCAAACACTGTCGTTGCGCGGCATGGGTCCCGCCGACCAGTAGCGCTTGCTGTTGAAGGTCTTCATGTAAAAGTCAGGTCTTATCCCAGCCGCCTCACAGCTCTTGGCCACTTCCAGCGAGTGGCCCGCGATGCCCGCGACCAGACCCCGCGCCTTGATAGCCTGCACCGCCTCCCCCAACAGCCCCACTTTCCCTTGCTGCACATAATCGTCGCCCGCGCCGCCATGGGTGAAAGCGCCGATAGCCCCGTTGTCAGCCGCCTGTTTGACCACGGTTTCGATGTCCTGACCCCTGACGTCGATTTGCGCGAGCCACTGAATTTTACCGCCACGTTCTTTCCAGTAAACACGCAGGATTCGCAAAGTATTCTCATCCAGTCGCAAAATGGCCGTGTTGATCCCCTCCGCCTCGCATAACGCCAGGGTTCTGAAAACTTTTTCGTCGGTGAAATACTCCTTGAGCCAGCGCGATACGTAAATCAGGTCCCGGCTATGCGCGAAACCGGAGATGAGATTGCCTCCGCAAATCAGGCGGCTGATGAGAACCGGGCCAATCCTGGATAGCGGAAAGTCTTTGGGCCTGGCGGCGGGCAATAAGGGCGTTTCGGGAGAGGCCTTGTCATTCGCCAGCAACGCCTTCTCCTCAAACGCGAACGCCCCCACCGTGCTCGCTGCGACCAGGGACCTTTTCAGGAACCGGCGTCGGCTAAGATGAGCTTTCATGGCTGCTGGCCAGAGAATAAAGCCTCCAATCCCACGAATGCAAGGAGTCGTGGTTATTCAAGGCCTTCGGCATTACACGCCATCGGGGAGCGGATGGCGCCAGGGGGACCGGTAGGGACGCGCCAATAGCCGGTTGGCCTCCTCGTCACCTACCACGCAGCCTTTCGCTTCATCCCAGGCGAGGCTGCGCTTCAATTGCAGCGAGAGATTCGCCAGCACGCACATAATCGTTGACGTGCTGCCCTCGGTGATATCCGCCCGGGGACGGCCCCGACTGGCAGTGCATTGCAGCAGGTCTTTCATGTGTTCCCGGATGGCCGGCGCGACATGATACTCGATGCCCTTCTCCGTCTTGTCTTCCGGGTACTTGTCGCTATCGACCGGGTACTTGGCGTTGGGATCATTCCATTCGCGATGAATAGGTGCGCCGCCGTCGAGCGGGATGTAATCGAACATGAACACACTGGCCTTCAGAGTGCCTTTTTCGCCATAG
This sequence comes from Verrucomicrobiia bacterium, assembly GCA_036524155.1. Lineage (GTDB taxonomy): Bacteria > Verrucomicrobiota > Verrucomicrobiia > Limisphaerales > UBA8199 > DATDCV01. The sequence goes on along the minus strand of DATDCV010000541.1, from coordinate 5,173 downwards.
AAATTGGCGCCCCACCAGTATTTCGGGTCCGGGTTCGCCCCGAAATGGCGATGCTGCCAGGTAACTTGAAGGTCACCGTAGTCGAAGGCGGCATTCTGCATGTCAGGAATATTGGGTTTGCCCTCTTTGTGGAAATAGTTGCCGCCGGTGGAGGAAATCCGCTTGGGCCAGCCCAGGTCCATCATCCAGCGCACCATGTCCACCATGTGAATGCCCATATCCCCAATCGTGCCGTTGCCGTACTCCATGAAATTGCGCCAACTCCTGGGGTGGATGCCCCGGTTGAACGGCCGCATCGGCGCCGGGCCGGTCCACATCTCGTAGTCGAGATATTCCGGAGGCGCTTCATCGGGCGGGTTGCTGATGCCGCGCCGGCCGTAACAATACGTCTCGACGAGCCCGATCCGACCCAGGCGGCCTTCCTTAATCAACTCGCGCGCCTCGAACAAATGCGGTGTGCTGCGACGCTGGGTGCCTACCTGGACCACTCGGCCATGCTTGCGCGCGGCGGCAACCATGGCTTGGCACTCGACCACGTCCACGCCAATCGGTTTCTGCACATAGATGTCGGCGCCTGCCTGCGCCGCCGCGATCATCGGCAGCGCGTGCCAATGGTCGGGAGTGGCGATCAGCACCACGTCCAGGTCTTTTTCCTTGAGCATCTCACGGTAATCGCCGTAGGTGCGCGGTTTCTTTTTCGAAACCTGGCGCTCGGCCACGATATCAGCGGCCTCAGCCAACATCCGTTTGTCCACGTCGCAGAGCGAGACCACCTCGGCCGGGGCGACCTGCAGCAGACGCAGCAAGTCCACTTTGCCATACCAGCCGCTGCCAATCAGGCCGACCCTTTTCTTCTGGTCGGCCAGTTCAGCGGCAAACGCCGGCAATTTTGTGAGGGCGACGGCGGCACACCCGAGGCCGCTTGTTTGGAGGAATCTTCGGCGGTTCATTTCTCGTGCTGTCTATGTTCTCTTTCCCGGCGGGACGAGGCCAGTCAAATCGCGAAAGGTAAACTTCATTACCGTTTTAAAACTCATGAAGAGGCGGATGAATGGATGAACCGAATGCTGGCACGAAGCCAGACCCAAAAGACCTAGAGTCACGCCCGCCTCTGGAGGCTGATCTGGTTGCACTTTGTCGCGAACTCAATGAAGGTCATCACGCACCGAGAAAAGGATGCCGGTGACCTGGTGTTCCTACGCTACTGGTTTAAAGAACACGGCGAGGAACCGCCGAAACAGCACTGACCCAGGTCGAGCGATTATTGGCTGTCCGGCATGGATTCGAACCATGACAAAGAGCTCCAAAGACTCTTGTGCTACCATTACACCACCGGACAAAGCCGCCCCAAAAGTAGCTTTCCCGCGGCCGGCGCGCAAAGAAAAACCGAAAGCTTTGCTCCTCACCTCGGGACCGGATGGAACCGAAAGACCGTCGGCCGACGCGCCTCAGGATCGATGTCCGCGGTGAGAAAACCGCCGTCCTTCAACAACTCGATGCCGGCCAATGCGGGACAGAGACGAACACGGAAAGCCCGCCAGCAGCGCGCTTCGCCCAGCGCCGTGCTGAGACGCGTCACCGTATGGCCCAGGAACGTGATCCGCGGGAGACCAGCCAGCAAACGGCTCTTCCACAGCACCAGATTCGAGTGCAAATGGCCGATGATCGTTTGCTCGATCTGGCCGACCCGAGCCTGCACCGAGGGCTCTCGCCACAGAAACGGCAGGGCGGTCGGATCATGGCAGAACACCAGCACCCGCTGCTCCGGACGCAGTCCATCAAAGGCCGCCCTCAGCGACGCCAAATGTTCCGCCCGCAATTCCTCCCAGCGCGCGCGTTCCTCGGGGAGGATATCGGGCTCGAACAACGGCAGGGCGACCAGCGAGGACACAAAGCCGAGCAAGACGTAATTGCCTGCTTCGAGCCGCCAGAAGGGCTCGAGGCCCAATTGCTCGCGAGCGCGCTCCCAGCTCGCCAACCGCATCCCGCCCCGGTCGCCGAAGAGACTTAGCTTGCCGAGTTCGTGATCGCCGAAATTGAGCCGCAACCGGCTGCCATAAACGCGCCGCAGTTTTCCCACGCACTCGCGCGCACTCTCGCAAGCGGCTTCATCACACACGCCCAAATAAGCCGAGTCGCAAGAGTAGTCGCCGTTGCCCACCAGGTAGTCGAGCGGCGGCGCCAACTCGAGAAACCGATCCAGCAGGTATCCTTTTTGGAGCGGTTGATGCAGCCAGAAGAACCGCCGGTAGCACCGGATGAAAAGCCGTGCCAACGGGCTGGACAGGCAGGACGCCTCGTAGTCGCAGCCGCGAGCCATTTCGGCCGCGGCGGCGTAATGAATATCGCTGATGATCCCGATCCGGACCGCGCCGGCGCTGCCGGGCGGAGAGCTGCCGGAGGCGCCGCCAGAGATTGAGCCTGGCGGACTCAAGCCGGCAGGCATACCCGAAAGCTCGTCCCCTCACCCACCCGGCTTTCGACTGAGATCGTGCCGCCATGATCCTTGACGATCCGCTGAGTGACAGCCAGTCCGAGTCCCGTTCCGTCCGGTTTCGTCGTAAAGAACGGCTCGAAGATGCGCGCCAGATGTTCAGGCGGTATGCCGCTGCCAGTGTCGCCGATGGTAACCCAGATGCCCGCCGGCGGACTTTCCCGAGGGGAGGTGAAGCCAGTCTCGACCCGCAGCAGTCCCTCACTGGGCAGGGCCTCGAGCGAGTTGAGCAGCAGGTTCAGGAATGCCTGCTGGAGCTGGTTTTCGTCGCCGTCCAGCCGATCCGGAACGGCATTAAACGAGCGCTCGACGCGGATGTGTTTTTCTGCGATCCGCGGTTGCAGAAGGCGCAGCGCGTTGTCCAGCACCCCGCCCACTTGCAGAGGGGCGCGTTTTCCCACGACGGTGGAGGAATGTCGCAACATCCGGCTGACGATATCATCGATGCGCCTCAGTTCCCGGCTCACGACGCCCGCCAGCTCGGAATCCTGGTGTTTTTCCAGCAGCAATTCGACAAACGTCCGGCACGCCACCAGCGCATTCCGGACTTCGTGGGCCATGCCGGCGGAGATTGTCCCGATGTTGGCCAGGCGATCGGCCTGGAGCATAAGCTGCTCGATCTTCCGGAATCCCGTCAGGTCATTCAGGATAAGAATCGCGCCCGCATTTGCGGCGCCCGCCAGGCGCACGGCGCTGGCCTGCAAACTCAGCAAGGGCTCGCCGCCCGCCGGGAAATCAAGAGTCCGGCTGCAGGTCCCGGTTTCCGACCGGATGGCCTCGTCGGTCACCGCCAATAACATCGGCGGGAAACCGGCACCCTCGTCAGCCGCCGCGCGCGGCACGGCGGCCCGGAGCATTCGACTGGCTTCGGGCGACAGAACCGCTGTGCCGTCTGCGTTGACCACCACCAATGCAGGAACGAGGCACTGGCGCAAGCTATCGACCAGCGGCGACCCGTCCGTTAATGCTGGCTGTCTCATGCGTGCATCCGCTGCCATAACAGTTCCCCTGCCCGGGACCAAACCATTAAAAGAGGAAGCGGCGCAAATGACAACACTGGGGAAGCATACCAAGGAGAAACCTGGCCCCGCCGCCAGGTCTCATGGCTCGGGGTTGCGAGGCCTGGTCGCCACCAAACCCAGGAACCTTCAAGCGGCTCCGTCGGTTGGTCTGCCCGCTGCCATCTCTTCGTACAGCAAGAAGGCCGGGTCTTCACCCGGCCTTAAAGCACATTCCACAAACGAGAACTTTTCAAATTGTCATTCGATGCGGCGCCGCAGATTTACGCCTATCAGCCACACACGGTCTGATTACTGCGTTTTTGCATCGCTAACACGCCATTACCTTAACAGACCTCCCGTCCCCAGCCAGTCACCAGTTCTGGGGACAGAGGAACACTGAAACCACAAGGACTTACACACATGCGACCCAAAACCCCAAAAATCTTCGTTCAATTTTCTCCGATTCTGTACCAGGAGAACGTCTCAAGAGCGTTACAAGTTGAGCGGTCAAATTGGCTGGCGGAAATGTGTTAGAAAACCGTCAAGCGTGAAGACCATCGACTAGCCTTGCGCCTCTGGCAAAACTGCACTCTTTCTGCCTCGTTTTTGCGCCAACTCAAGAATGGAGAAGCAAGTCTTAGCGCGGTGGTTGCACGAGAACACGACCGTGAAGCGTCGCTGGCTAGCCGAGCAACTTGTGATGTGCTGCGATGGAAGATAACATGGGGTGGTCAGTCCTAAATTCTTTCCGTCAATACCCCGAATAAATATCGCATCTCCGCGTCAACCTCTTCCGGCGAGGCCAGCGTTTCGGCAACCTCAGCCCGCAGCAATTCCCGGTATCGTTGCCGGAGCCGGTGCACGGCCACCTTCACGGCGGCGATGCCCATGCCGAGTTGCGCCGCCAGATCGGCATACGGCTGTGTGTTGCCTTCTCCCACCAGGCACGATTTCAGCGCCGTAAACAGCGCTTGTTGTCCTCGCCTCTGGTACTCGGCCTGGAGCCGTTTGAGCACTTCGTCCAGCAACGTAACGGCCCAGCGGTATTCGAACGCTTGTTCCGGCGTCCGGGTGTCCTGCGGGTCGATGCCGTAGCGGGTCTCAGCGGTGTCAAGCTGGATGGGCACGTTGGTCCGGCCGCCACCGCGCTTTTGCGTCCGCACCTTGTCCCACTCATTGGCGAGAAAGCGTTCCATCGCGGTCAGCAGGAAGGTGCGGAACTTTCCTTTCTCCTGCGCTGCGTCAGCCAGCCACTGGCGCTCGAGCAGCTTCGCGAAAAAGGCCTGGGTCAAATCCTGCGCGTCCTCCACCCCATAGCCGCGGCGCCGTACATAGGCATACAAGGGGTGCCAGTAGGTCTGGCACAACTTTTCCAACGCCCCTTGGGCCCGCGTCGTGTCCTGGCGCGCCGCCATGATTACCTGGGACCAATGCGTCGTGACAAACGCCCCCCGTTGAGGCAGGTCCTCCGGCGCAGATGACGTTGAAGGCGGAAGATTCGAATTCACGCGAGGCGCGGGAACTCTGAGCGCTTGATGCGTTCGAGGATGTTTTGGGTAATCCGCTGGACACGGGGATCAGGACCTCGCGGCGTGGTGTAAACCGAAGGGCGAACGTATCCTGGTGGCTCACTCAATCCATCCGCCCACCAGCAGGTCGAAGCGTTGAAGACGAAGTT
>DATDCV010000540.1:0-2704 GCA_036524155.1 Verrucomicrobiia bacterium | reverse complement strand
CCGGCCTGCTCGCCGGTGAGTTCACCGCCCAGGCGGTCGAGCAAATGACCGGTCGTTATTTCCAGATTGTGCTGACAACCGCCGGGACTGGCCTTTTGCTGTTGGCGTTGTCGAAACCCGTTAGAGCCCTGATGGCCGGTGTAAAGTAGGCTCGGCATCCTCCGAGATGATCAAGACTGATTCGTTCCGCGACAGCGCAGTACGCGCCACTCGGAGCATGCGGTTGAGCATACCCCGTGAAGAGTACAGAGCGCCTGTCCGTGTTGTATTCGCCCTACTGCCGGTACCTGGACAAAGCCAGGCAAAAAAGAAGGCAGGCAACCTGGCCTGCCTTCGAGATTCGGATCTGTCCCTGCGGAGGTTGGGTTGACCTTACTCGGCCTTAGGCGCCTTGACGGCCTTTTCGGGTTTGGCGGCTTTCTCAGAGCGGGGGGCGAGCTCGGTTCGAGCCGGGCGTTCGCCCTTAGGCGGGCGCTGTTTGCGATCTGCGGTTTCCGGCTTGGCGCCTTTCTCCGGCGCGGGTTCGGCACGCCGGCCGCGCTTCTCCGTCCTGGCACCTTCCTTCGCCTCGGGAGCCGGGGCAGCCGCGGGTTGTTCGGGCAGGGGCGTGGTGCTTTCGACGTGCACCTTGAGGCTGCTGGTGACTTCAGCGTGCAGGCGCAGCTCCACCTCGTGGTCGCCCAGCGTGCGAATCGGCTGTTCCAGATGGATTTTCCGTTTGTCGAGCGAGATGTCGAATTGCGTCTTGAGCTGGTCGGCGATCATTCCCGAAGTGACCGTGCCGAACATCTTGCCGTCCTCGCCGGTTTTGATCGTGATGAGGCAGGTGAGCTTGGAGACGGCCTTGCCCAGTTCGGTCATGGTGTTGAATTCGTGCGCCTCGCGTTCAGCCCGGCGTTGCTTGAGAACTTCGAGCCGGCGTTTGTTGGCGGACGTGACGGGAATGGCCAGCCCCTGCGGGAACAAATAGTTGCGCGCGTAACCGGCGGCAACTTTTACCTGGTCGGATTCTCCGCCGAGGCCGACGATGTTGTGAGTGAGGATGACTTCGGTCTTTGCCATAAGAACTAGAACTAAGTGAGCGTCGAGAGTCGGGATCGAGGTTCGGGTTTAGAACGGGACGTCGTCTTCTTCGGGTGGTTGGGCTTCGGTTTCCGGGGGAGGAGCGGCCGGAGCGGCAGTGGATGGCGCAGTGGTTGGGGCGCTGGCGGCCCGCGGGCGGGCGGCTTCTCCCGAACCGGTGTCCGGGCCTCTGGAATCGATGAAGGAAAAACCTTCGAGGACGACTTTCAACTTGCTCTGCTTCTGATGCGTGTTCTTGTCCTCCCAGGTGTCCAGCTTGAGGCGGCCTTCAACGAGAAACGGGCGGCCCTTCTTCATGTACTGTGAGATCACCTCCGCCTGTTTACCCCAGGCTTCCACATCAATAAAACTCACTTCTTCTTTTCTTTCGCCGCCTTCCGTCGTGTAGTTGCGGTTCACCGCCAGGGTGATGCGGACGATCGCCGTGCCCTTGGGCGTGTAGCGCATTTCCGGGTCGCGGGTGAGATTGCCGGCGAGAATGACTTTATTGAAGCTGGCCATAGTGGTTTCCTTATGTTGAATTTTAAGCGGCGGGCGTGGCGGAGGCTTTGGGTGCGGCGGCTTTGCTGAAGAGGACGCGGAACACATCGCCGTTCATCGCGAACCGGTGTTTCAGTTGGTCCAGAATGGCGGGTTGGCCTTCGAAGATGACATTCACGTAGAAGCCGGCATTGTATTTCTTGTCCGGCACCCGCGCAAAGGCGCGTTTATCCATCTTCTGCACAGTTTCGACCTTGCCGCCGGCCGCGGTGATCTCGGCGGAAATCTTGTCGATGGTGTCTTTGACCGTTTCTTCTTTGCCCGCCGTATCCAGTATGAACAAGCCTTCGTATCGTTTCACTGCTCTTTTCCTTCGTTTACGGATTCGTCAACGTTTCCGTTAAACTGACTCATTGCCTTTTGTATTCCGGCCATCAGCCAGGTCTCAGCCTGGTCGGCAGCCACTCTAAAAACTTTATCTGCCAAGGCGGACTCCGTCGATCCAAATCGGCCCAGCACATGCCCGGTAATTTCACGCGCGCCGTCTCGCCGGCCGATGCCGACGCGCAAGCGGGCGTACTCGCGTGTTCCCAGATGCTGCTCGATCGACTCCAGCCCGTGGTGCCCGCCGCTGCTGCCGCCGGGCCTCAGTCGCACCTGGCCGAGCGGCAAGTCGGCGTCATCTACTACCACCAGCAACCTGCCCATCGGAATCTGATAAAAGCCGACTACCTTCTGAACCGCCTCGCCGCTGGCGTTCATATAGGTCTGCGGCTGGCACACCAGTGCGCGCCGACCGGCCAGCTGGGCCTGGGCCAGGCGGGCATTGAATTTCTTTTCGTACACCCACCCGCCTCTCCAGCGCTCAACCAGGCGTTCGGCGACCGCAAAGCCGGCGTTGTGCCGCGTTTTCGCGTACTCCGAGCCAGGGTTGCCCAATCCCACGATGAGATAAAGGTTCTCCATGCCCGAAGGTGGAGCGAGGCGCACGCCAGGCCCACGTGGCGATCAAAATCGCTACTTCTTCTTCTTTTCCGCCGGAGCAGGCTTCTTTTCGGCGCCAGCCGCCGGTTTTGCCTCGGCGCCCGGTGCGGCTTTTGCGCCCGGTGCTGCCTTCTCGGCGCCTTTGGCGGCGGGGGCT
>DATDCV010000539.1:0-2204 GCA_036524155.1 Verrucomicrobiia bacterium | reverse complement strand
GATAAGACAAATGCTTCCCCTTTATCGAGCAAGTAGTACTGCTGGCAATGCTACCCGTCGTTGCGGGTTTATTGTCTTGCGCCAGCCTCGCTGTTCTGGGGATTCTGTCCTGAGCCTCGCGCCGTGCGTGCGGTGCGATGTGCGTTGGGCAGTTCTGCAAGTGGGTCGAACTGTATTGGACTTTGACGGGCTATGTCAATGCGACGTAAGGGCTGTTTTGAGTCCGCATTGTCCATTAGCGGGCTGTCGGGCACCTGTCACCATTGTTCGCGTCCTCGATCACGGAAGTTCGGCGGTCTCCAACAGCGAGTTGTCCCGGTACACGCGGGCCAGCATCCGGTTGAATTCCGCTGTGCGGCCGGGGGCGGTCGGACGCAGCACACCCTGCTGCTGCAGGACGGAAATCAGTTTGCGCGGGGCCACACGTTTGTCGCCGACGATCTCCACGTGTCCGGCGCCCACTTCGATTCTTCGTGCGCGCGTGTCGTTTTCCACCTCGGGATTGTGCTGCTCGGCCAGCGAGAATACGTCGTCGCTTTCCAGGCAGCGGCCATCCTGTTCACGCCGGCAAGTTCCTCTTTCGTCGGTGTCTATCTTCAGGTAGTTGCCTACCTCGGGGATCAGCGTGCCTGGTTTGCGGATGAAGTCGGAAGAGTAGGTGATGTCCATCCACTTTGCGCCAGTCACGATGTAGCAGCTCAGCGGCACAAAGCCGACCGTGACCCAACTCAGCCATTTCCGGCCGCAGGTTTCGGCGGAAGCGATGCCGTTGAACGGGCCTGAGATGGTGACCAGCCGCAGGTTGGGCTGCCGGCTGGGCGGTACCACGGGCAGGCCGGTGAGCGAGCGGCGGGCAATGAGTGCGCCCTGGCTGTGGCCGATCACGATGATTTGCGGCGTACGGGTTTGTTCGGCGAGGCGGTTGACTGCATCGCGCAATGCGGTGGCGCTTTTGTCGAGCGCGTCGCGGTCATCGTAGGTAAAGCAGGCAGTCTGTTGTCCCTGGAATGCAAGCACCTGCGCCAGACCGCGGAATTCACCGGATGAGCCAAAGCAGCCATGTGTCAGCACGTTGATCGGCTGGCTGGAATTCAGGCGCAGGGTGCGGTCCGGATTGTCCGTGCAGGGCCCCAGGCCGGGAATGTTCAGGCTGACGTCGGCAGGAGGAAGGTTGCCTTGTTCCATGTGATAGTAGGCCGGATCGGGTTTCCCCGACGTGGCACAACCGCCCAGCATGAGAAGGAATGAGGCCAGACAGGCCAGGGGGAAAATCAGGGACTGGTTACGGTTTGACGTTGGTCTTCTCATCACCTAACCCTCCATGCCAGGCCACGCATCCGAAGTCAGTTCGGTTGGTAACCTGGACAGTCTCTATTTCAGGTGGTCGAGCGCGAGGATTTCCTTCTCGCACCATACTGCTTCGCCCATTTTCCCGGAATTCGGCAGCGGTGCCGACGGGGAACAACTAAACCGAAGAACTGAACGGGCCAGCTTCGGTATTGTTTTTACGTTCGTGCGCTACTGGCCCTGAACTACTCTTTGGACGGTTTGACGAAGCTGATGACCTTCGCATTCGGCGGTTCGTCGTTCCCGTAATAGGGTCTGGCCTGGTCGAAGTTGAGTTTCTCGGCCAGTTCTTTTTCCCGCTCCGAGATCAAAGCAAAACAATCCTTGATGTCCTGGATGGTGTTGGCCGTCAGCGGGTTGGGGCGTCCGCCGAGCGGGGTGACGTCCTTGACGACGTTGCCGAGGGTCTTGCGCATCAGGCGCAGGATCTGTTGTTCTTTGCTTAGCTCTTCTGTGTTCATGGGAATGTTCCGGTGTGGGGGCGGGAGATGACTTTACTGGAATTGGGGCGGGGCTGCTAGCGTGCAAAATTCTTTTCCGGAAGGAATTAGAGTCCGTTCGCCCTGAGCCTGTCGAAGGGCATTTGTTGTCAACTCACTGAGTTGGCTTGGTCCTCCATTCATGGTTCGACAAGCTGATGGAACTACTAGCCATTCGACTAAGCCCGCAAGCGGGCGGGTCGCTGGTTATCACCACGAACGGAGGACTGATGGGTCACTTGCACCCATCCGCCTCTGCCGTGTAGGGAAACGAGTGGGAGTCAACAGCGTATGACTATTCTGAGGGCGCTGCTCAGAAACTTCTGGGTACGGCGCGGATGTCCATTTGTAGGCCGCCTTCGGCCGGGGTGTTGCCCA
>DATDCV010000538.1:0-4204 GCA_036524155.1 Verrucomicrobiia bacterium | reverse complement strand
GAACCACGTTGGCACGAGGGCTGGAGGGCGTGGATTTTTCGCGCGGCTTCGGCCCGGCTGTCACCAAAGGCGACGACGACTCTCGGCACCGAGGTCAACTCCACCACGGCGGCCTGGATGTCCGTGCCGGCTTTGGCGATTTCGGTGGCGATCCGCGCGCGATCCACGTCGAACCCGTTATTGGCCTGGTGGCTCAAGGTATTATCCAGAATGTAAACGCGGCTCTCCCTGATCGGAGCGGTATCGAGTCCTTTGAGATACGGCCAGGCGAAGGCGGAAACGATGAGCAGCAGCGCGAGCAAGCGCAGGAGAAATAGCAGCACGTCGCGAAGGCGCATCGGGCTGCGACGCGGCGCAGGCTGGTCATCGAGAAAGCGGACGGCAGAAAACCGGAGCAGGTTGGTTTGCTCCTTGCGTCTCAAGTGCAGCCAAAGAGGGGCCGCGAGCGCCAGCGCGCCCAGCCACAGCCACGGATAGAGGAACGAAAAAGGCATAAACGCTTAGTTCAGCCGTTTCCGCTGCGCCAGGAACAGCGCGAGTGCCCGCCAGGGATTTTCGTCGGTTCGGACGACGCAGTGGGGTACCTCGAGGCGCTGGAACATTTCATAATGCGGCGCCATGAACGCGTTGAAACGCTCAAGGTACTTCTCGCGGACCGCCGCGGGGGAAATCACGCGCCGCGTCCCGGTCTCCAGGTCCTCAAAGACCCGCGCCTCGGCAAACGGAAACTCCGATTCATCCCGGTCCAGGATCTGAAAGACGATCACCTCGTGGCCCTGGAACCGAAGTTGCTTGAAGCCAAGCGCGACGTCCTCGGAGGGTTCGAGCAGGTCCGAGAAGAACAGGATGATGCTGCGGCGATGCACGAGGCGGGCAGTGTGCTGCAATAGCGTGGAAAGGCAGGCGCCGCCGGACGGACTCAAGTGTTCGAGATGCTTCAACATGAGCCCGAATTGCGTTGGTCTTTGCGAAGGGCGGATGAATTCCGGCACGTTGGATTTGCCGCTAAGGGTCACCATGCCGGCAGCATCGTTTTGTTTCAGGAGAAACCAGGTCAGGGCCGCGGCCAGCACTTTGGCGCATTCGAGCTTCGAGCCCCAGGCGCCCGCGCCGCGGTATTCCATCGACGCGCTGGTGTCGCAAACGACGTAAAAGCGGACATTGGTTTCCTGCATGTACCGTTTGATGCAGAGGCGGTCGCTCCGGGCATAGAGGCGCCAATCGAGGTGGCGGAGGTCATCGCCGGGCTGGTAATTGCGGTAATCACTGAACTCGACGCTGAACCCGTGGAACGGGCTGTTATGCAGGCCCGCCAGAAATCCCTCCATGACATACCGCGCCTTGAAGTCGAGTCCTTCCAAAGCGGCCAGCATTTTGGGGTCGAAGCGCTCGGTCAGGGTTTGGGTAGCGGTGATCATCTGATTCAAATCCGAAATCCGAAATCCGAAATCCGAACGAAATCCGAAGGCCGAAAGCCGAAAGCCAAAAGCCGACCGTAAAAATAGCCGCAAAGGAGCGCAAAGAGTCCAGGGAGGAAGGGCTCGGCTGGGCTTAAGCCCGTTGCGCCTGTTCGCGGCCGCCTCGGCCTTCGGACTTCGGGCTTCTTTCGGGTTTCGAATTTCGGGATTCGGATTTTCATTCTGCTTCCCTCGGCACATCAGCCAGCAATTGGGTGATGATATCGTCGGTGGTCTTTCCCTCCGCATCCGCCTGGAATGTCCGAATAAGGCGGTGGCGCAGGACCAGCGGGGCCAGAGCGGCGACGTCCTCGCAGGCGACATTATAGCGGCCCAGGCAGGCGGCGCGAGCGCGCCCCGCCACAATCAGATGCTGGCTGGCGCGCGGACTCGCCCCCCAGCGTATCCAGTGATTAATATAATCGAGGGCCTGGCCGTTGCGGCCAGGACGCGTCGCCCGCACCAGGCGCACCGCATAATCAACCACGTTCGGTGCCGCCGGGATTTGGGCGATGGCGTCCCTGAACTGCAGCACCTCATCCCGGGTCAGCACCGGCTGGATCCGTTCGAGCGGCGCATACGAGTGTTCCGCCACCACACGTTTTTCCTGCTCGAGGCTCGGATAATCCACAACCAACTCGAACAGGAATCGATCCAGTTGCGCCTCCGGCAAGGGGTAGGTTCCTTCCTGCTCGATCGGGTTTTGCGTCGCGAGCACGATAAAAGGCTCGTCGAGACGGTACATTTTGCCCGCGACGGTCACCGTCTTTTCCTGCATCGCTTCGAGGAGCGCCGCCTGGGTCTTGGGCGGGGTGCGGTTGATCTCATCGGCCAGCAACACCTGGGTGAAGACCGGGCCGTGGACAAAAACGAACTGCCGATGCCTTGTGGAGCTATCCTCCTGGAGGATCTCGGTGCCGGTGATATCGGACGGCATCAAATCGGGTGTGAACTGGATGCGCGAAAAACTCAGTTCGAGCGAGCGCGCCAGCGTGTGCACCAGCAGTGTCTTGGCGAGGCCCGGCACACCCACCAGCAGGCAGTGCCCGCGCGCGAACAGCGCATAGAGCGCGGACGCGACAATGTCCTCCTGCCCGATGATCACCTTGCCGATTTCGGCTTGGAGTTGCTCGATTTTCGGGGCGAGTCGATCGAGCACGGCAGCGGGATCACCGTCGGGCACAATAACCGGCGGCCTTGGCTCAACAGGTGGCAGGGTGATGTTCGGAATCATGTTCGGTTGGGAGTTGTATGTCGATGCTTGGAAAACATGGGCGCGTTATTCGGACAAGGTCACGCCGGCTTCCGAGGCGAGCGCCATCAGCAGAGTCCGGAGCTGCTCTTGCGCCAGCACTGTCGCCGCCTCCGTAAGTTCGCCCGAAGGCATTTGCGCGGAAAAGCGGGCGCTGATTTTTTCATGCCCCAAACTCGCCCATTCAACGCGCCAGCGCAACGGCGGCCGATCGTTCCCGATAGGCGGCGGCAAGACACCAGGCTTGGCACCTGGCGGAAGCTTGAAATCAAACTCCTCTTCGAGCGTCAACGGGTAGCCCTGGTTCAGGAACAACGCGCTCTGACGCTGGTGCAACGCGAGGTCCCATTCGCGTGGAACCCAAAACGGTGACCGCAGCCGCGTAGTGTTGGCCGGGCCGGCCGCCAGCCCGATGCAGGCGCCCTGTGCCTGCCAAACGTAGTCGTCCCCGAGCGCCGAGGCGGCGGTGGCGGTTTGCGTCTTCAGCGCGAACGAACCGGCCACTGGACGGTAGCGGGCCGCCAGCAAGGGCGCCGAAGCGTGGCGATCCTTGGCCTGCCGCACAATCGTGCGCAGTTCGTAGTCCGGGTAGCCTTTGGCGGTCACGGTCAGCTCGGCGGGGAATCCCTCCTGCTTTTCCGGCCAGCCAATTCGACCGGAGATCGTCAGGCGATGGTCGTCAGGGCTCGGCAAAGGCATTTGGACGAGGGTCGTCATCTGCCCGTCGATCGGCAGCACCTTGCGGCCAGGATCTCCGGGAGGCAACATGCCGAACCGGCAGACATCATCCGTGGTATCCAGCCACAGCGTTTCGCCCCCGAGTGTTACCCGGGAAATGGCATGGTTAAACGCGAGCCCGGGCACCGCTTCATGGGCCTGGCTGAAACGTGGCACCAGGACCAGGTGGGCGTCGATGTCCAGCGCGTGCAGCAGGGCGTTCAGCAGGTTGGCTTTGTCCTTGCAGTCCCCAAACTGGTTCTGGAGCACGTTGGCGGCCGAGTGCGGCCGCACGGAATTGACCCCCAGGGGGACGGCGACATACCGCAGCGTCGTGACAAAATTGTAGAGTGCGGAAACCTTGTCCCGATCGGTGGTGGCTCCTGTTGTTAACTCCTTTGCTTTCGCCGCGAGCTCCGGAGTGACTTCGTCGGTCAGCCGACTGATGCGCCCGTACCACTCGGCAAAGGCCTTCCAGTCGGTGAACGTGGAAATCAGCAGACGGGGGTTCTGCCCGGGAGCGGAGAGAACCTCGTTTCGGTGGGCCGGAATATTCTCCAGCACCCAGCCATAACTTGTGCTGTAGGTTGTCCTTTTGATCTCCGGATCCGGGGCGGAAATATTCTCGAACACAAAATGGAAGGGAGAATCGTTAGCGACGCTGATCTGGATCGAAGCCTTCAGCACCGGCAACTCGTCCACTAACGGCAAGGTCATCGATATTTTCGGCAGGGGGAATTCTTTCCACTGCGCCCGGAAATGCACGCGGAGCACCGCG
>DATDCV010000537.1:0-25695 GCA_036524155.1 Verrucomicrobiia bacterium | reverse complement strand
AAACCCACGGGCATGATTCGGACCTATCCGAACCAGGTGACCCGCGAAGGGGTCCTTGGCAACGAATACAACCGCTGGAGCGCGCGCGTGACCCCCGAGCACAAATTGACCTTGCCCTTTACAAGGTTTCTCGCCGGACCGGCCGACTTCACGCCGGGGGGATTCCTGAATCGCCAGCCCGAACAGTTCAGGCCTGACGGAAAGGCCGCCCAGGTCCAGGGCACGCGTTGCGCTGAACTCGCGCTGTTTGTTGTGTATGACAGCCCGATTTGCTGCGTTTGCGACCATCCGAGCCATTATCGTAACCAGCCCGGTGCGGATTTTCTGAAGCTCGTTCCGACCGTTTGGGACGATACGCGTGTGCTCGACGCGGCCGTGGGCGAGCGCTTGCTGATGGCCCGGCGCAACGGCGACCGGTGGTTTCTCGGCGCGCTGACCGCCCGCAATTCGCGTGACTTTGCGGTGAAACTGGATTTCCTCGGCCACGGCTCCTGGAAGGCGCGAATTTGGAAAGACGCGGACGACTCCGACACCGCCGCGGAACATTTGGTTACGGAAGAGCGGACTGTCAGTAGTCGTAACGTGCTTAATCTGCATCTGGCCCGTTGCGGCGGGGCTGTGGTGCAATTCGAAGCCTCACCGTAGCCACGCTCCAGCTCTGAAGCCCAAGGGCCTTGTCAGCAGTTGGATGTCCAAAATCTGCGGCTTGCCGGAAGTATCTATGTCAACTCCTGATGAACCAATGCTGGCAGGTTCGATGCGTTCGCTCGACGCCAAAAGCGTTGCCCCACGGCATACCGTCGCTGTTTCAAGCAGATGTGGGCAGTTCTTTCAGATTTAGCTCTTGCGCGTTATGAAAAGAATTCTGAGTTTTGCTTTTGGTCCTGCGCTGTTTGCTCTGACGGCTAGCGCTCAGACCCCCGAGAAATCCGGCTCGGGTACCCAAGCCCCTGCGGTCGAGGATTTCAAACCCGCATCCACTAACCAGCGCGGCAGCGAGTATCCGCAGGTCAACTCAGAAGGGCGCGTTCGGGCTCGCATTGTTGCGCCGAAAGCCCAGAGCGTCCTGCTTGATATCAGTGGCGTGAAGTATCCGATGAAAAAGGGCGCCGATGGCGCCTGGATCGGTGATTCGGCGCCGCTGGATGAAGGCAACCACTATTACGGCCTCCTAATTGATGGCGCCCAGGTGCCAGACCCTGGCAGCACGTTTATTTTCGGTTCGGGCAGTTGGCGTAACGACATCGAAATCCCTGCCAAGGATCAAGACTTTTATGCACTCAAGAACGTGCCGCACGGTCAGTTGCGGGAGGTGCTTTACTCCGCCAAAACCACGAACTCGATTCGCCACGCTTTCGTCTATACTCCGCCGGATTATGACAAGGACGCGAGTCGGCGCTTTCCCGTGCTCTATCTGCTTCACGGATACAGTGAGGGTGAAAGCGGCTGGGGCGCCCAAGGAAAGGCGGGTCTGATCATGGATAACCTGCTCGCGGCGGGAAAAGCCAAGCCCTTCATTATCGTTATGGAAAACGGCGGCATTCCGGCGGTCCCCGGAGGTCGTGGCCCGAGGTCTGGCGGACCTGCTGGCTTGACGAACGCCCCGGCCGGTGCAGGCGGCACGAACACAACCTCAAGCCCCGGTGGCCGGGGTGCTTTCGGCGGGATGGGCGCGGCATTCGAGCGCGTTCTCCATGAAGACGTAATCCCTTTTATTGATGCCAACTTCCGAACCATCGCGGATCAGCGGCACCGGGCGATAGCGGGCCTGTCTATGGGTGGCATGCAGACGCGACAAATTAGCTTGGCCCACTTGGACATGTTTTCGCATATAGGCATTTTCAGCGGCGGCATCATCACTCCGGCTGACGTCAACAAGATACCGGGCTTCAAAGATAAGGTGAAAGTGCTGTTCATTAGCTGCGGAAGCAAAGAGCGACCCGGCAACATCCAGACCAACCACGAGGCGCTTGATCAGGCCGGCATCAAAAACACCGTATACATTTCGCCGAACACCGCGCACGAGTGGCAGACCTGGCGGCGCAGCTTGCATGAATTCGCTCCGCTGCTGTTCCAGGAGTCGGAATCTGCCGCCGCCGCCAATCCAAACGGCAGACCCGGCGCCCGCAGAGGCGGATTTGGCGGTCCGATTGAACTCGGTCCGGATGACAAACCAGCGTTCCCGGAACCGCCGACCGGGTTCAATGTGAGACGAGACAATGTTCCTCACGGTGAGGTCAAGGCCATTGAGTACGACTCCAGGACGCTTGGAACGCGCCGCCAATTGCGTGTTTATACGCCGCCCGGTTATTCGACGGATCGGAAATACCCGGTGCTCTACCTGCTGCATGGTCTTAATTCCAATAATGGCCAGTGGTTGGGAGGCTGCCGGGCGGCCAACGTCATAGACAACCTCCTGGCGGACGGAAAGACTGAGCCCATGATCATGGTCTTTCCCAGTTGTGACGCGAATGTCACCGCGACAAACGCCGAGGCCACCACGCGCATAGAACCGGGTGGCAGGCGTGGCAACTTTGAAGGTTACGGAGCGCCTTTTGAGAACGACTTGCTTAAAGACATCATCCCTTTCATTGAGTCCCACGTTTCTGTGTATGCGGACAGCGAGCACCGCGCCTTGGCGGGACTTTCCATGGGCGGTGGCCAGACCTTGAACATAGGTCTGGCTCACCCGGAAACGTTCGCGTACCTCGGCGGGTTTTCTTCAGCGCCGAATACCCGTGAAGTGGGCGGGATGTCCTCCGACAGCAAGCTGTTGCCTGATCCAGAAGCTGCAAAGAAGTTGAAGCTGATCTGGATTGCTTGCGGGAACCGGGATGTGCTGATCCGCGTCAGCCAGGGGGTGCATAGGGTGCTCAAAGAGAACAGTGTGGCCCACGTCTGGAACGTAGATTCACACGCACACGACGACCCCGAATGGTCGAGCAATCTGTATCTGTTTGCCCAAGGCCTTTTCAAATAGGCCCTGATTGTTCGATCCATTATCCTCGCCGTCACGGCTAACCGACAAAAACAAGATGAACAGGGCCATATTGCTCGCCAAAAGCATAGCGATTGGGCTGTGGCTCCAAGCGGCGGTGTTGTTTGCGCAGGATAAGGATCGAATTGACGTCGGGCGCCTCGACACCGGTGCAACCGTCTGGTTTGTCCGCGACGCGGGCGGCGAATGGGGCGTCGAAATAGGAGGGGCGACGGCGCCAGTGATCCGACAACCAAAGCCGGCAAGGCTGGAAGTCTGTCGGACCGAAGATGACATCCGCCAGCTTGCGGCCGGGTACCGGACAGTTGAGAAATCGGGGAATGGAATCAATGCTGGGGCCGAAATTGCCTGCGAAGATGTTGTCTTTCGAGCGCGGGACCATTGGAGCCTGAATGGAGCGGTGCTTTCAGTGCGCAGGCGGGTAGAAGTTGTGGGGAACGCCGCGGGCGGTTTTCTTTCGTCGGTCGTGTTCACCGTTGACCCATGGGTGAATTGGAGCAACGTGAACTGCTTTGCTCCCGGCGCGCTGTACGGCGACCCTACCTACAACGGCGAGCGCTCTCCTGGCGGCACATTGAACTATGCCGCGCGCCGCTTCCAAATGCGGGAAGACATCCTTTCGGCGCCTTTGTTTGCGCTGTCCTTCACCAACGGCGCCTCGGTGGCTGTGCTGGATCCGGCGCCGTGTGGGGATACGACCTTGGAGGAAACAAGGCTGGCCAAACCGGTGATAACCGACGCGCGCCTGCAGTTTGGCGCGCTGGGGGCTTGGCAAATGGACGGATCTCCCATCGAGTTCGGTTTCTGGTTTCCCGGGACGACGAGCGGTTACGCGGGCGGCCGTGGGGCGCCCGCGGGGCCGAGACAGATTCGGCGCTATCACCCGATTACCAACGGGATGGCCCATAGCTACCAGGTGTCGTTCCGCTTCGGCGAAAGCGAATCGTTTCGCGACGTGACGCGAAACACGTGGCGCTGGGCCTGGAGCACTTTGAACCCTCCGATCATCCCGGTTGATGTCGAGCAGATGCGCCGGGTGTTGATCGACCACTTGGCGGCCCAGGCCGCTACCATTGACGGACGCACCGCGATTCCATTTGTCATCTCGACGCTTCCCACCAACCAGGTCCAATGGAACTACACGATGGTAGCCATGGGGTTCGTGGGCAAGAACATCGAGTGCGCCGACCAGTTGTTGCGCGAGGGCGAGCGCGACAGAACCGAGCGCGGGCAGAAGATGCGCCAGACCGGCTTGGCGATTATCTCCTCGCTGATTCAGGCTCTCCCGACCGTGCCGCTTCAGGGGACTGGTTATGACCTTGCCACCGGGAAACCTTGGACCGGCCAGCGACAGGAGTGGGTCGCACCCTGGTTGCGCAATGCCACCGAAGACATGCGCGTGCTCATGCGCGCCTACCGTCGCGAGCGCTCGCTTGGCCGCCATTATCCGGAATGGTTTACCTGGGTAAAGACATACGTGGATTGGCTCATCCTGCAGCAACGGCCGGACGGCTCATTCCCTCGCCGATGGAAACCCGGAAGTAACGAGGTCGAAGAGCCCTCTGGAACCACGAGTTACAATCCCGTGCCACTGCTCGTTTTAATGACCGAGGAGACGGGGGATCCCAAGTACCAGCAAGCAGCGATCCGCGCGGCAGACTATGTCTGGACCAACTGGGGCACGCGGGGCGTTTTCATCGGGGGCGCAATCGATAATCCGAACATCACGGACAAGGAGGCTGGGATGCTCAGCATGGAAGCTTACCTGAGTCTTTTTGACTCGACCCACGAACCCAAGTGGCTGGAACGCGCCAAGGCCGCTGCGGATTTCGCGGAAAGTTGGATTTGGATCTGGAAGGTTCCCATGCCGTTGGATGCGGACGACACGCAACTCCATTGGAAAAAGGGCGTGCCGGCCCTTGGGTTTCAGGGAATCACCGCGGCGGTGGCGGGCAGCGTGGACGAATACCTCGATTGGGCCGTGCCTTCCTATGCCAAGCTGTACAAGCTCACGCAAGACCGACATTACCTGGATGTTGCTCGCGTTCTCTTGCACGACACCAAACAGATGGTCGCGCTTCCAGGCCGCCAATACGACTGCCGAGGTATCGGCTGGCAACAGGAGGGTTGGCGCATGGGGCCAGGGGGTTCCGGACGGGGCACCAGCGGCCATCGCTTCTGGCTGCCCTGGGTTTCGGCAAACCACCTCTACGGCATCGTCGGAATAGAGGAGTACGACCCTGAGTTATTCAAATTGCTTTCCCTGCAACCGCCGGCGAGGGCGCAGGACAAGAAGTAAGGATTGGAATTTCGAGTCTCAACTATTGTCATAACAATCAACACGCGCAGCAAACTGATCCAGCAATAACAACTCACCTGTGAACACCGCCCATTTGTTGAACCAACGCGGGATTTGCCTCGCGCTGTTGACTATCACCGCAACCGCTACCCGTACTTTCGCTGCCGAAAGCGAACCGATTGACGGCTTTCGGGATACGCCGATGCTGCCAGGCACCAAGTGGCACTTGCACGATCCGGACCGCCCGCAGCCCCCTGTAGTCAATCCGGGCGCGACGTTCAGCCAAGGCGCGCCTGCGCCATCAGACGCTGAAGTGCTTTTCGACGGCAAGGACCTTTCCAAGTGGCAGACCGCGCGCGGCCAGGATGCGCCGTGGGTCATCAAGGACGGTTATGTGGAGACCGCCGCTCAACAAGGCATCCGCACACGGGGAAAGTGGGCCGATTTTCAGTTGCACGTCGAGTTCGCCACTCCTACGCCGCCCAAAGGCACCGGCCAAGGCCGCGGTAACAGCGGCATTCTGATCAACGGGATGTACGAGGTGCAGATCCTGGATTCTTATCAGGCCAAGACCTATCCGGACGGTCAATGCGCCGCGATCTATGGCCAATCTCCGCCGTTGGTCAATGCCAGCAGGCCTCCCGGGGAATGGCAGACCTACGATATCCTTTTCGAGTCTCCGCGGTGGAACGAGAAGGGCGAGTTGGAGAAGAAAGCGATCATTACGGTCCTGCACAATGGCATTCTGGTGCAGAATCACTATGAGTTCGCCGGTATCACGGAAGGCATCACTCGTGAAGTGCCCTGGAAAACGCTGTCGAAATATGGCCAACCCCACCCGCCGGAAGTATTCGTCGAACTGCAGTATCACAACAACCCGCTGAGATTTCGCAATGTCTGGATTCGAAAGATGAGGGAAAAACAGTGACCTGAGCGCGCAATCAAACCATTTCGTACGAACCCTGATCATGAACAGAGTGAAACTCCTCATCGGCGTTACGGTTTTATGCGGTTTGATGACTACGAACCTCAGGGCACAGTCGTCGACGGTCATCAAAATCGATCTCGATCGAAAGATCTCGAAGATCGATCCAAACATTTACGGGGCATTCGTGGAGCCCATCCGCACTGTGGTGTACGGCAGCATTTATGACCCCAAGTCTTCCCTCGCTGATGAGAACGGATTCCGAAAGGATTTCGTCCAGTTGGGGAAGGATCTCAAAATCCCGGTAGTCAGGTGGCCGGGTGGCAATTTTGTTTCCGGGTATAACTGGGAAGATGGTATTGGTCCCAAAGAGCAGCGTCCGGCCAGGCTCGACCTTGCTTGGCACCAGATAGAAACCAACCAGATGGGAACGGATGAGTACGTCAAATTGTGCAGCCTCATTGGAGCCGAGAATTTCATCTGTATCAACGCCGGATCGGGAACGCTGGACCAGGCGAGGCATTGGGTTGAGTACTGCAACTATCCGAGTGGAACCTATTACTCGGACCTCCGGAGGAAATACGGCAACGAGAAGCCTTTCAAGGTCAAGTACTGGGCTCTGGGGAACGAAATTGACGGGCCTTGGCAAATGGGGCAGAAAAGCGCGGAAGACTACTGCAAATTTGCCCTCGAGGCGGCCAAGCTCATGCAGTGGGTGGACCGGGACATCAAGCTCGTCGCCTGCGGGGCTTCCAATTATGGCCGCGGCACTAACAACGCCTGGATTGATTGGAACGATTACGTGTTGGAGCACCTAATCGGCAAAATTGATTATCTCTCCGTTCACCGCTACGTCCGAGAGGTGGTGGGGGCGGAAACCAACTTCTCCGGGATGATGTCCGCGCCATTGGATATCGATCAGAAGATTGAGGTCGTCCATGCGCTGATCAAGAAAGCCACCGCCAAGTCCGGCGCTGCGAGGCCCGTTTACATTTCTTTTGATGAATGGTCCGCCGGGCGGGACCCGCTGACGGCTTCACTCGTGGCCGCGCAGCACCTGAACTCTTTTATCAGACACGCGGACATCGTCAAGATGGCGAATATCACCATGCTTTCGAGCCTGGTGGGAAACTCGCCGGAAGGCGATTTCAAGAATGGGTTGTACCAGGCATTTTACCTCTATTCGAATAACGCCCGCGGAACCGCACTGAATGTGTATGCCGATGGTGAAAAATACAGCAATCGAGCTTTCAACGGCATCCCTTATCTCGATGTCACGGCCGTGTTGAGCGAGTCGGCCAAACTGTTGGTGGTGAATGTGGTTAGCCGTCATGAAGAAAATGCGTTGCCTGCTGACATTCTTCTGCAAAGCGGGGCATTCACGGGCGCCGCCACGGTCAAAGAGATCAGCGCGCAAGCGGGCAGTTCAAGCACTGGGAGGGTCCAGGAGGCAGTGATCGCGTCGAAGGAAATCCAGTTCCAGGGCAACACCATCCGCTATAGCTTTCCCGCGCGTTCCCTTACTCAAATGCTGATTCCAATCAAATAAGTTTGCAGGATGCTTCCAATCAACCATGCACCATGAAACCTAGGAAGGCAAAGTGGACGGCGAGACAGTTTCGTTCGGGGAGCTTCTGAGCATCAAGAGTTTTGACATGCGTATGCCTTGAAGATCACGCCGGCATAGGTCTACAAAGAACGAACATGAAAACACGAATCACTCTGGCGGTTATCCTCGCGCTGGCGCTTACGGTTCCAGTCGCTACGATCAAGATCCAAGCCCAGCTGGGAATAAACAGAGCCGCTCAGCCCAGGCCGCAAGGCCCGGGTGACATCTACGCGGCTGCCGGGTGTCCCCTCGTGGCTGCCCACAGCACCACGCGCGCGCTCTACGCCTCCTACAATGGCCCCTTGTACCAGGTTATGCGCCAGTCCGATGGCAAGACCCTGGACATTGGTGTCGTTCAACCCTCCGCGACTGATCCGGGCGGATACGCAGACGCAACCGCGCAAGACGCTTTCTGCGCCAACACGTACGCCTGGATTACCAAAATCTACGACCAATCCGGCCATGGTAATCATCTGGTCCAGGCGCCCCGTGGGGCTTTTAGCGGCCCCGCCATGGGCGGGTTCAACAACATCCCGCTTGCCGACATGGCGCCGGTCACTTTGATGGGCCACAAGGTCTACGGCGTCTTCATTGAGCCCGGTATGGGCCTGCGCTGGAATGATGCGAAAGGCACCGCCGTCGATGATCAGGCCGAAGGGCAGTACTGGGTAATCAGCGGGCACCATTACAACTCCGGCTGCTGTTTCGATTACGGCAATGCTGAGACCGACAGCCGTGACGATGGGAACGGCACCATGGAAACCACCTATTACGGCAATGCCAACGCCTGGTACCGCGGTCAACCCCCCGGCCCTTGGATCATGACCGACCAGGAGAACAACCTGGTGGGTTGCGTCAACCCGGATGGGTCCAAATTCTGCACGAACCTGCCAAGCATCGACTGGCGCTTCGTGACCGCCACGGCCGATGGCGAACCGCACCACTGGAGGTCGATGGGCGGCGACGCCCAGCAGGGCGACCTGAAGGTCATGTTCGACGGACGACGCGTCGACGCTACATACGACCCGATGCGCAAACAGGGCGCCATCCTTCTGGGCAACGGCGGTGACAACAGCAACGGTTCGCAGGGCACCTTCTATGAAGGCGCGATGACCGCCGCCGGCACTTTCCCGACAGAACAGTTGAACCAGAAGGTGCAGGCGAACGTAGTGGCGGCGAAGTATGACGTGCAGCGACTCAGTCTCGCACCGGCGAACGCCATCGTCGCTCCGCCCGGAATCCAGACTTTCTCCCCCGGCTCCTCGCAGGAGATTACCGTAACATTCAAGAATACCTCTACTACGCCAGCGACGGGCCTCAAGCTGAGCATCTCCGTCCCCTCGGGTTGGACGTCCCTCGTTTCGGGAGGTACCGCGAATTCAAAAACTGTTGCTGAACCCGTCGCAGTGGGCGCCACCGTGAGCGCGACCTTTAAGGTCACTTCCGGGCCGGTAGCTTTCAACGGCGACCTCGTCGCCAACGCATCCTGGACGGCGAACGACCAGGCCCAGACGGAGACCACGGCCGAAAAGGTCCGGAACGTCAGCCCCATTAAAATTAACGAGTTCCGGATCAGTGCGGGTTCTTCCACCAACGCGACGGACGCGTTTATCGAACTCTACAACGCCGGCGATAAGGAGGTTGACATTTCGAAGTGGACCCTGACCCAACACCCAACACAGCAACCCATTTTCTCTTCGCTGGACATCCCAGCCGGGACGAAACTTGCCGCGAAAGGCTTCTACCTGCTCGGCCTTGCCAACTCTGGCCTGGTGGTCCCGGCGCACAAAGGAGATACCACTGTGTACGTTAGGAGCACGGCTGGAATGAACGTGGGGGATGCGATTGAGATCGACACCGGCTCCGCCATCGAAACCCGCAAGATAGCCAGCCTCGGGACGGCCGCTGGGAACAACACAATGCTGTGGCAACCCCTCCCCGACGGTCCGGTTATCACGATCCCCGCCGGTTCGACCAACGTGCCTTACACGGGCGCCGGTGGTTTCGGCAATCCCAGCGGTTTCACGTTCGAAGCCGGTCAGAGAATAGGCATCGGCTATGGTGCCACCTACCCGACGGTCGCCAAAGCCGTTGAAAAATACGAGGTGGTTACAGTCACTGAAGTTGGCAAGCCGGGCACGCAGGCCTGGCTGGCGGCAGACGCTAAAGCCGGCGACACTAACATCAAGGTTTCATCCGTCGCAAACATCTCGGTCGGTGACAAAATCCGATTGGACATCGACACGGTCGGACACGGCATCGAGACTGTCACGGTCACAAAAGTCGGCACGCAATCGCGATTCAACCCGAACAACGTTCGTACGGGGGACACCGGGACGGGGCTGGACCTGGCAGAACCCCTGAAATTCAACCACTCCGCCAATGTCCCGTTCAGTGTCCGCGGGACGGGCATTAGCTTCGAACCTGCGACGGCTTTTGCCCACTCGAGCAACGAGCCGATACAACCCCTCGGCACGGGCATCACACTGGATCAAGCGCTGGCAAACGACCATGAGATCAACGCGGTTGTGCGCGATGCCGCCGTCACAACCGCAGGGTACCAGGGGCCTCCGGCACCCAACCAATGGTTTGGCGGGCCGGCCCTCGCGAACGCTGGCAACATGGTCCTGCGCGACGCGGCCGGCCTGGTCGTGGACAGCTTGAACTATGGCGGCCTGGTCGACCCATGGGCTGCCGAAGGCTATCAGGCTGAATCGGGGGCTGGTCGGAGTGGCTGTAGTGCTCCTGCGCCCGGTGGGGTCCGGGGTGGCTTCGGCGCTTTCGGCGGATTCGGCGGGCGTGGTGGTCCGGCCGCCAGCATGCCCAACAGGAGTGCGGGCCGCTTCCCCGATGGGGCCGACACCGACAGCAATTGCCGCGATTTCCTTTTGCAGGTTGCCAGCACTCTGGCGGCGGATTCTGCCGCCGAAGCAAACAACATCAAAGTCACCAGCGTGGCGGATTTTACCGTGGGCCAGACGATAATTATCGATGCCGGCGTGAAGCGCGAGACAGCGGTTATTGCGAGTGTCGGCACGGCAGGTTCCACCACGGTGCGCACCAATACGGACGCGGGGGTGACCGTAATACCTGTCGCCAACGCGTTTGGTTTCAGTGCTGGCCAGACGATCACCATTGATAGCGGTGCAGACCGTGAGACTGCGGTGGTCGCCTCGGTTAACGCAGGCTCCCGGGGATTTGGCCCTGGCAGAGGAGCCCCTGCCGCCTCAATCACGGTTGCGACGCCGCTCACTAAAGCTCACGCTCTGGATGCTCAGGTCTCCGGCAGCGGCATTACGCTGAGCGCTGGGCTGACTCGGTCACACGCCAACGGGGTGCAAATTGCTGGTAATCTTCCCACACCGGGTGCGCCCAACCAGTATGCCAGGAGAAATCCGTCAGAACGCCCTTGAACCTGCATTGCATGGCGATAGCTGAGGCCGTTCCGGGCAAGACCAGCACAGGCTCGGCGCCGCGATCGGGCGAGATGCCGCCGAGCTTTCTGTGCCCTCGGGGAGTTACCAGCCAAACGGATCAGACTCTAGGCGTTGATGGAGAAGCGACTCGCCCGGGCCCGTCCTGGCCATGGTGGCGCTTAGCCGTGACGGGCTTGAGCGCACTGGCACTGGCCTCAAGCGTTTACCTGGCTTGGCATTCAGTGGTCGGTGGGCCGGTGATTGGCTGCGGTGGTGGGAGTCCGTGCAACAAGGTCCTGAGCAGCCGATGGTCCTCGATAGGGGGAGTATTGCCCGTCAGTAGCCTGGCGGCGGGAGCATATTTGGCCATGCTGGTGGCGAGCCTGAGCATTGGTCCCTCCCGTGGGGCTTCCGTAAGACGGCTCGCCTGGCGCACCATGCTGGTTCTTATCGGGGCTGCCGCAGGAAGCGCAGTGTGGTTCATAATCGTTCAGAAATGGGTCATCGGGGCATTTTGTCCGTATTGCATGACCACGCACATCAGCGGCCTGCTGCTGGCGGCTTTGATAGTGTGGAGAGCCCCTATGAGCTTGGATGACGCTCCGATACTCGGGGCTTCGGCGAGTCCTTTGGCCTCGGCGCGCCTCAGGTCTACCGTGGCGCTGGAACGTGTGTCACGGGCCACCGCTGGTTCCGTGATCCGATTTAGGCCTGCCATTGGCTTTTTTCTGGGTGGTCTTGGATTGGCCGGGATCCTGGTGAGCTGCCAAATCTTCTTTGCTCCCCCTGCTCCCTACGTACGCGGTCAGTCGCAGAATACTTCGCCTTCCCTCGATCCCCACTCCGTACCGTTACTCGGTTCGCCAGAGGCCCCGTACGTCGTAAGCCTGCTCTTCGATTATAAATGCCCCCATTGCCAGCAACTCCACTTTGTGCTGAACGAGGCGATCCGCCGCTACAACGGCAAGCTGGCCTTTGCTCTTTGCCCGACACCATTGAACCGCCAGTGCAATTCCTACGTCCCTCGAGACGAGGAGGAATTCAAGGACTCCTGCGAACTGGCCAAGGTTGGTCTGGCCGTCTGGGTGGCGAAGCGCGAAGCATTTACTGCCTTCGACCATTGGATGTTCTCGTTTGAGTCGGGCGACCGCTGGCAACCGCGAAGCCTCGACGCGGCCAAGGCCAAAGCCATCGAATTGGTTGGCACGGAGAGCTTCGATGCTTCCCTGACCAACTCCTGGATCGATCGGCATCTGCAAGCCTCTATCCGGGTCTATGGCGGCACCGGTAGCAACGCCATCCCCAAACTCGTTTTCGGCCCGCGTTGGGTCACCCCCGAGCCCCGCGACGCGAACGACCTGGTTTTTATTCTGCAGACCAGCCTAGCCGTGCCTAAACTCTGACCGCTCGCTAATCCGGGGATTGCATACTTCTAGGACTCGGGGGCGAACCTGCAAGCAGGCAGAGACGCGACCACAGCGCGCTGCTCTCCTGAACCCGCGGCTCAAGTCTGAGCACAAAGGGAGCTGAACCCTCACCTTTGACGCAGGCAATACGGTCCAAACGGCTTAGGTATAGCCTCAAGCAATCGACTCCGCACAGTACAAATCCCATTGCATGTCAGAATCGTCCTCTTGAACTGCCATGATTTACCGACGTCGGGAATATCGCTTTTGCGTGCTGGCAAAGATTGCTGCCCAACACCACCTGCTGAAGCACACCTCATCTCCTCGCCGTTCCAGCGAGTGACGGGTACTCGCGGAACGCAGCTTCGTAGACATGAGGCATCAGGTCGCCGACAGTCCAGGCGTTCGGTTTCTCCCGCCAATAGGTCGAGATAAAGCTGAACCCCAGCCACGGCGCATATTGGAGGAGGTCGGTGCTGGAGTGCGGGGCGAGGCGTGATACGTCATGAGTTGGTGCGCCGGCGCCGTTTCCCGGAGCCCTTCAAAAAGCGCGAACAAGCACTCCCGGTCGCCCTTGGGGTCGTTGTCCCCGCCCATTATCCAGAACAGGTTTTTGGCCGAGGCGAACTTCCGTCACGACCAAAAGCTGCATCGATTCCGTCTTCCTGATGAGTTCCAGCACGTGCTCGTGATAGGCCTCATCCGGGCGGGAGAAATCGACGTTCCCCTCGAAAGGAAGATGGCCGTAGCGATTCGTCTGCTCCGGCGCCATCGCGATTTGCACCTGGATGGTGTTAAACCCTTGCTCTTTGCGGAACGTGAGATACTCGAGCGCCTCCTCGGTGGTCAGTTGTGAGAAGATCTGCCAGCCGGTGTCGGCGTGGTAGAGAAAAGCTTGCCCTGCTGAGTGACGAAATAACACCGATTCTCGCTAACCTTCAGGGGAAAAATAGAATCCGACCGCACCAACATCGGGGCGACCAGGCCAACCAGGAGCAGTGCTGATTTCATGGGCCTTCAATAGAGAAACCCGGCGCTACGGTAAAGAAAAACTCACTTGCATTCAGGCGCGGCACCGCGGGTCTCCACATTTTATTAGGTTGGACGTTTTCACACGCGCGTATTGAGCTTTACCCGGGGCAGCTTGTGTAGGCAACCTCCAACCCGCATGAACAGTCTGTGTGTTAAAGCCGTCGGAGTGCTCCTGCTGGGCTGTGCAAGCCTCTGCCCCATGCTGGGTGCCATCTCCGATAAACCAGCAAAGGAGAGCATCGCCTTTCCGAAGGACGACTCGGTGTTGGACCTCCGGCGTGACTTTGCGGCAAAAGGAGATGGGGTCGCGGATGACACCGAGGCGCTGCAGAGGGCGCTGGAGGCGAGTTGCCGGTCCAAGGGCAAGCAATCCAAAGTGCTCTTTATTCCGAATGGCTTGTATCGTGTTTCCCGGACATTGGTGGTGAAACCCAGTGTCGGCCCTTGGGTCTATGGCGAGTCGCGCGACGACGTGGTTATCCGGTTGACCGACGGCATCACTGACACCAACGTCACGGCCGTGCTGCGGACGCATCCTTTGGAGAAGGGCAAAACGTCAGCTGATTGGTTCATGCGCAACTTCCGCAATCTCACCATTGATGTGGGGAACAACCCGGGCGTCGATGGCATTCGCTGGTATGGCAACAACACGAGCATCCTCAAGAACATTAGGGTTATCGGCCGTGGCAAAATCGGCATTAACTCCGGCTTCCTCGACCAGAGCGGGCCGAACCTGGTCCAGGATGCTGTCATCGAAGGCTTCGAGACCGGCATCCTATCACAATGGATCTGGGGCCAAACGCTCTCGCGCATCACGATCCGCAACTGCCGTTCAAATGGAGTCGTCGTGTGCGCGAATGCCGTAGGTATCGAGGACCTGACGGTCGAGAACACCCCGGTCGCGATCCGCAATGAAGTGCCGAACAACTGGGGCCACTGGGGCGGCATGCTTCGTCTATGCTTGCAGCTTTAATTGCTCAGTCAGGCGCTTTGGTAAGAGCGCAGCGTGCCGTAATGGTTGAAGCCTTTTTGGCAGTGTGGACCGTTGCAGGTGTATTGTCGGCGCTTGGCGGGATTCAGACTCCTGGCATCCCCACCATCGAGAAATCCGGCTCCAGCACGCGGCTCATGGTCGATGGGCAACCGCTGGTCATGCTAGCCGGGGAGTTGCACAACTCCAGTTCCTCCAGCCTGGCATACATGAAGCCTATCTGGTCAAGGCTGGCGGGGCTCAACCTCAATACGGTAATTGCCAGTATCTCGTGGGAACTGGTGGAGTCGGAGGAAGGGAAGTTCGACTTCAGGCTGGTGGATGGACTGATCCAGGGTGCACGAGAGCATCAACTGAAGCTGGTGTTCATCTGGTTTGGCACTTGGAAGAACGGGGATGCCGCTTACGTGCCGGCATGGGTGAAGACGAATTGGACACGCTACCCGCGCTGTCACCACCGGCCGGGCATCAACACCACCCAGCTTACCGCCATGTCCGAGGAGAACGTGAAGGCCGACGCCAAGGCGTTTGCCGCCGTCATGCGGCATATCAAAGAAGTCGATGGCCGCAAACATACCGTCGTGATGATGCAGGTGCAAAACGAGGCGGGAGTGATGCCCACTTCGCGCGATCATTGTCCGCCGGCTGAGGCCGCCTTCGCTCAGCCTGTGCCGGCCGAACTGATGAGTTATTTGCTCGGTCACAAGGAGGAGCTGATTCCTGACCTGAAGGAGGTTTGGGCTCGAACGAATTTCCGCCAGAGCGGCACCTGGAGCGAGGTGTTCGGTGAAGGCCCCCTCGCGGACGAGGTGTTTCAGGCCTGGCACATCGCCCGGTACATTGGGCGCGTAGCAGAAGCGGGCAAAGCGGAGTACCGCCTCCCGATGTATGCCAATGCCTGGCTGGTTCAAAATAAGGGGCAGGAGCCGGGCAAGTATCCCAGTGGAGGACCGGTGGCGAAGAGGATGGACGTGTGGCGGGCGGCGGCGCCCAGCATCGACCTGCTGGCGCCGGACATCTACCTGGACGATTTCAAGGCGGTGTGCGCCGAATACAGCCAGAATGGCAATCCGCTCTTCATCCCCGAGGCAAGCCGTGACGAGCGAGCCGGCTTGCGCGCCTATTATGCGATTGGGCATCACCACGCGCTTGGCTTTGCGCCGTTCGGGATCGACTCCCTGGCCGAAACTAACGTGCTGCGCGAGCACTACGCGGTGCTGAAGAGCCTGCACCCGCTAATCGCCTCGAAACAGGGCACGCCGGCGCTGCAGGGTTTTTGGCAGTACCAGGACGAAAAGCGAACGGAGTTCGACATCGGTGATTTCCGGGCCGATATCGAGTATCGGTCCGAGGAGGGAGGCAAGGCCGGCGCCGGTATTGTCATCGCGCTCGCGCCCGACACGTTCGTAATGGCTGGCGTAAACTACAGCATCCGCTTCCCGTCACGCCGCGACAAACCTGGCAATACGGCATGGTTGTCGATCGACGAGTTGCTGCCGTCGTCCGGGGAAAAGTCATCCGCGTCCGCCAAAGCGCCCCCGGCGATTGCCGGTTGTGAGTTGGTGCCTGGCCGCCGTCTCAATGGGGACGAAGCCTGGTATCGGGTGAACCTCGGTCCCAAGCCTCGCATTTTGGTCGGCAGGGTGTATCGATTCCCTAACTGAAGATCGGAAACACAATGTTCCGGATCCGAGTGGCATCTTTGAAATCTCCCACGGTCCTTCTGCTGTCGCGCAGAATAGGTGTGTGCGGATGCCGTTTTGGATGAGCAATAGCGGGCGTTTGAGGAAAGCTCGCCCCTGCTTGAGCTCGCAGGGAGCTCAACGTGAGACGATCGCTCCAGGCCGTTCGCTGCCCCAGCGCTGTAGTCTTCCGCGAGGTCCTTGAGGCGATCTAAATGTCGGTCATAGATGGCCAGTTTTCCGGGCGGCCATTTTTGGAGCCTTGCCCGGCGGCTGAAAAACTCCGGATCAGCACCAGGCAGCCCACGACGAACCAAACTCGAAGCAGAACGGATGCGCGCACTATTGCGCCTTTAGGGGAGCGGATCGTTTGGCCGTTTGATTTCCACTAGCAAGACTTCATCCGGAACCTCCAGCTTGACTTCATCGACTTCCTCGCGCTTTTCGGTGGGCTTGATTGACGAGTTGGGCCGATAGAGTCGCACCTCGGGCGCTCTCCAGGGCAGCTTCAAAGTGACTGGCTGGGGCGGCACCTCCAGGTCCCGGTGCGCCTTGGAATCATAGGAAACGGCTTCCTGGAACAGCGCCAGCCAGAACGTGCCATCCCGCTTTTGCAAAAGTGCGTGCTGGAGATTGGTGGCAGGTCCGGTAAGTTGGAAGGCCAGGGAACCAGTTTGAACCGCCGGACCGGGGTCACTCAAAAGGTGCAGGAGGTTTTTCAGCGCGTAAAAGGAGGGCTTGGGCGTGCCGTTGGTTCGGACCAGGCCAAAGTGCCTTTCCATGTCGGTAAAACCAGGGTCCGGTTTGAGGTCCAGCAGCTCATACTTGTAGGCTTTGACCATGCCGCGGTTGAAATAGACAAAGAGCAGGCGTGGCAGATACCTGGCTTCGGCGGCCTCCGTCACCCCAGGGTGACCCTGGTGGTCCACTTGATTGTGATAGCCGCACTCCGTCGCCAGGATCGGCTTGTCACCACTGACCTTCCGCGCCTCGGCGATGGCACGCTCCATAGACAAGCCCCAGCCCCAATGCCGGCTGGCCGGTTGGCTGGCCGCGTAAGGATGCATGTTGCCGAAATCTAGATACGGCGAGAGATCCCCCAGCTTGCCCGGGCTGTCGCGCAGGTTGGCCAGGGAGGACACCACGACCGGCAGGTCTTTGGTGCTCGCGTCGCCTTTGAGGGTCGCATAGAGCCTGCGCTGCTCTTCCTGGGTGCGCAAGATCCAGTCACCCTTGCGCGCATCCGGTTCGTTGACTCCTTCGATCGCAAAGAGCATCGACCCGAGGCTTCTCGCCTTGTCCACAGCTCGCTTGGAATCCGTGATGAGGAGCAGCCGGATCCCATGATTGCCCAGGTCGAGGTACTTTCGGAGCACGTCGTTGTTGAATGTGCCGTCGCGGATGTGTCGAACTCCCAGCTCGAGCAAACGAGGTTTCAGGATGCCGTCGTAATCCCCGTAAGTGGTGTCTGAGTAACCCACATGCGTGTTCACGCCGACAAAGTCGACGAACGCATCGGCAGAGCGGGCAGATTCAGCGTCAGCCGCTACGGAAGAGAGCTGTAACCCCATCGCCAAGACGGAGGCAGTCCAGAGCAAGAGGAGCCGCTGGATGGAGTCATATGGCTCTACCAAGGGAATGGCATTTGGTCGTGCAGAGCTGAACAGGCGTTGGTTCTTCATTGCTGGAGAACTCACATTCCTTCTTTTCCGATGCCGAACAGGTGCTTTTCGGTGCGAATGAAAATCTGCCCGTGTGAAATCGCCAAGGAGGCCTGAACCTTCTCACCAAGTGGACTTTTTGCGAGCACACGGAATTGGGACGCGGCCTCGATCACGGTGGTTTCGCCGTTATCGCTCGTAAAATAGGTGCGGCCCCACGCCGCCACTGGCGACGCCGAGAAATTGCCGCCTAATCGCTCCTTCCAGAGAATCTCGCCCGTATCGGCTTTCAAACAAGTGGCCATGCCGTTGTCGGTCACCGCGAACAGCCGCCCTTCCAGATAGAGCATCGAAGGAACCTTGGGCATGATCCCCTTTTGCTCCCAGACGAGGTTGTTCGTCCCGAGTTCACCCTGACCACCGAGTTTGAAGGCCTTAACGGATTCCCGACCACCCCAGCCTCCAGCCGTATAAACCAGCCCGCCGCCAATCACGGTGGAAGGGACCTTACCCTCGCCGATTACCTGGCTGGACCAGAGCCGCTGACCGCTTTTTGGATTAAACCCCTGGACCACGTCACCCGCTTCACTCACCAATTCGGCGTGCCCATCGGGTGCGGACCATATCGTAGGCACGCCATGGGAGATGCGCGAGAGACCGCGTTGGGCTTTCCAGCGTTCTTTTCCAGTGCCGGTGTCCAGGGCGGCAATGAAGGCTTGGTCCCAGGGCCTCTGCCAGCCCAACCCCTTGTCCTCGCCCTGGCTGCTCCCGTCGCGGGCCATGATGAGCAGGCCGTCGTAAAGGATCGGCGAGGTGCCCAGGCCGTGCTGGCTATAAAACGGATAGCTGCGGTTGGTCCAGACGAGCTTGCCACTGAAATCCAGGGCGGCAAAGCTGCCGTCGAAAAAGCAGGCATAGACCCGCTGACCATCGGTGGCTGGGGTCGGAGTCGCGTAACCATTCCGCCCTTCTTTGTGGCCGGGCGACTGCTGAAACACTTCCAGGTCCCAACGGACGCTGCCCGTTTTGCGATCCAAGCTGAGCACATGGCATGACTTGCCCTCATCGGTTGCCGCCGTCAGGAATATGGTGTCCTGCCACACGATCGGCGAGGACCAACCCTCGCCGGGAATCGGTGTCTTCCAGGCGATGTTCTCAGTTGTGCTCCATTTGAAGGGAACGTCCCTTTCCGGCGAAAGACCTTGAGAATCCGGACCGCGGAACTGGGGCCAGTTCTCAGCACGGATGCTGATGGAAACCAGAAAGCAGATATAAAGAGCGACTGATTTCATGGCTCAAGCAGACGCACCTGGCCTAAACGGTACCGATGCTGGCCATCATCCGATTCCAGTGGCAAGGCCACGCCGGGCGTTCCCACGCAGCTACCCACGGAAACGAAGAGGCCGTAATCACCAGGTTTCAGATTTGCAGGAATGAGCACGCTCAACGGGCGCTCCGTCGATTTGGCCTGATCCGGAGCCGCCGGAGCCAGCGCGCGCACGTCGAATTGCTCATCGGTGAAAACAGCACAGATGCCGCCATTCGTGCCCTTGAGTGTGAATGCGAGGTGGCCGCCAGGATAACAGGGGGCCACCCCGGCGTTGCGCACGGAGCAGCTGAGGTCGGCGCTTTGTCCAACGGTGATTTGTTTGGGCCAGGAGGCCTCAGTGATTTGCAGCCGGTAGCCCAGGCGGCGGTTAATGCGGTCCACCAACTCGCGGTTCTCAGCCAGGAACTCGCGTGGCCACCAATGGATAGAAGCGTAGCTGGCGTGGTAAGCTTCCACCGCTTCCAGATACTTGCCGCCATCACCCCAGCAGCCTCGCTGTTTAGAGGGGCCATAGTGTTCCGACTCGAGAATGACCGGCCGCTTCTGCCACACGCCCTGCGCCAGGGTGGCGCTGTGATAGGCGGCCTCCCCCGCCTCGACCATGATGCTGTCGTCGCGCAACGTCAGCCCGTGTTCAAGCGCATACAGCACCGCTTCACTTCCACGGCCATGCGACGCAAAGTCGTCGTTGGCCGCGAGCAGGGTGTGATGAAAGTGTTTTTGGTGCAGGTCCACGTGCTTGCGAATGGTCGCGGAGCTGTATGGTAGCTTCGTGCTCCAGTAAGTGTGGCCTTCGCCCCAGATGCCAAACGAGCCCACATCGATAAAAGCGACGCTCGGGTCGCCGTCGTAGCGGGCCGCCGCGGCCGCCAGGAAATGGTCGAGCTTTTCGAGAAAGACCGGGTCCTCGAAATCCGGCTCCCAGGCGACCCCGGTTTCATCGATGCCCTTGCCGCCGCGAAACCGATGACCCTTCGCGCCGGCTTTGGCGACCCATTCGGGGGTGGCGTAGGCGGGAGAACCTTCCGAGGCAGTGAAGCGAAAGGCCACCTTCTTGTCTTTGGCGATCCAGCGCTGCGCCGGGCCATCGACTATCGACCAGTCAAACCGGCCTTCGTCGGGTTCGAGGTATGACCAGGCCAGTCGTAAATAAACGACACTCAATCCGGGGAAATCATCGACCGTATCCAAGGGAGCGAGCTTGCTGCCGTAATTCGAGAGCGAATTATCGTAGAAGTGGAGAACCCAACCCATATCCGGGTTGACCAAGGCCACGCCCGTGTCAGCCGGACGCACCGTCTCGCGCTCGGCAGCCAAAATGTCGCCAGACGGTAGGGACAAGCCAACCGCAACCAGCAACCCGAAGCAACCACGGCGCTCAAATCCACAGCATGGCAGTTTCGGCATGCGAGCGATGGTCGGGAATCCGCACGGAAAAACCAGCCAAATGTAACCAGATAACTCGTGGCTATATGAGTTCCGTCACTCCCGGCATCGGCACCAAAACCGCGGGCGCCGGGCCGAGCTTGAACTCGCCACTCTTGAACATCTCGGGCGTCAGATCGAGTTGAGAGTCCTGAAGTGCGAATTTCCAGCTCACCGGCAGGCCGGTGTAAGCGCTCATCCTGCCCATAATGGCGGTAAGCGTGGCCTCGGCTACCGCACGGCCTTCGTTGAGAGGCTTGCCGTCGCGGATGCTCTGGATCAAATCCGCGTGTTCCTGCTCGTAAGGATTGGTCTCGCGTCCAGAGAAGGTGAAAGGTGTGGCGCCTTCGATCTTCCCGGCCATGGCTCTGCCTTTGGTGCCGATGACCCCTTCAGTCACCAGAGGTTGGGTATTGTCAATCTGCCGGCACATGCTCACGACCACCGCCCCATTGGGATAGCGGTAACGAACCGAGAAATGGTCATAAATGTTGCCGAACTGGGGTTCGACCCGCCATTGCCGACCGCCGACCGCCAGCGCTTCGGCCGGCGGAGTGCCCATCGCCCAGTTGATCACGTCGAGGTTATGGACGTGCTGCTCGACAATGTGGTCGCCGGAAAGCCAATTGTAGAAGTACCAGTTGCGCAGGACGTATTCCATGTCGGACCAACCAGGCTGACGTTCATGGTAGAAGCCGTAGTGTCGCACGCACCCTCCGTTCCAGTAAGCTTCGCCCGCGTGCAGTTCCCCAATGGCACCGTCGTGCACGCGTTTCATGACTTCCAGGTAGCTGGCCTGGTGCCGTCGCTGGGTACCCGCCACGACGGCCAGTCCCTTTTGCTTCGCTGCCTCCGAGGAAGCGATAATCGAGCGAATCCCAACTGGATCCACGGCCACGGGCTTTTCCATGAAGACGTGCTTGCCGGCTTCGATGGCTGCTTTGAGGTGCATCGGCCGGAAGCCAGGAGGTGTAGCGAGAATGACCAGGTCGAGGTCGCAGGCCAGTACCTTCTTGTAGGCGTCAAATCCACTGAAGCAGGTCTCTTTCGTGGCTTTAACTTGGTTGGAGTGCTTCCACTCGCGGGAGCAGCTCCATTCTTTGCCGGCGTTATCATCTTTGAGCCTTTTGAGCGCCTCCTCCACCCGGTCGCCAAAGACGTCAGCCAAGGCGACAACCTCGACTCCCGGCGTGGAGAGAACACAATTCATGGCCGCGCCAGTTCCGCGCGAGCCGCAACCGATAAGGCCTACACGGATTTTGTCTGAACCGGCTGCAAAGACGTGTCCGGCTCCTGTGCCCAACGCGGCGACAGTGCCGGCGGCTGCGGCGGAGCTCTTAAGGAAATCGCGGCGAGTGACGTTTTGAGGATTGGAATCGTTGCTCATAGATCAGTCTGACGAATTTTGGGGCATTCTAGGCCGTGCCCACACTGATGCAAGCGCTCGAATGTTACTGGAATCCTGAAAAAGCGTTCAGCGCCTGGGTTTCCAACTGGCGCGGCTGCCGTCGATGGCCATCTGATAGTGCAGCGGCTCAATCAATGTGGCTTCACTTCCATCGGGACGAATGACCCAGACCGGGCGCTTGCCAGCCGGTTTCTCTCTATAAACCTGGCGCATGCGGACCGGATTGCTCCAGTAACGCTCCTCCGTCCTGCGGAAGGAGATCCATTTGCCATCCGGGGACCACGCACTCGGGGTGCAAATGCTCTGGCCGCCAAAATGGGTGAGCTGATGTTTGCCGGTCCCGTCAGCACTGACCACGAACAACTCCAGGGCATCGCCGACCGGGAACGAATAGACGACCTGCTTGGAGTCGGGTGACCAATTGGGAAAGGCCGCGCCCACCTGACTGATCTCCGGCACGAACTGGCGCTTCCCCGTACCGTCGTAATTCATGACGAAAACGGTTACCCCTCCTCCGGCGTGCCCGGTGTAAGTGATGCGAAGCCCATCGGGTGAAAGTGTCGGGTCATGCCCTTCTCCGAGGTTCTGTTCGTCCGTGCCATCAGGCTTGATGCTGGCCATCTCCGGCTTCTCGCCATGCTTGCCAAAGACAATCCGCTCGCCCTGCGGTGTTTGCTGCCAGCTTGGCATATAGCACACAGCGGGCGTGCGGTTGAGCCGACGCACGTGCGAGCCATCCGCATCGCAGATCCACAGGTTGGTTGTGCCTTCCCGGTCGGACATGAAGCAGGTCTGTCTGGCATCCGGCGACCAGCAGGGATAACGGTCCTCTGAGCCCGGTGAGCGGGTGACGTTGAACATGTCGCCCGTGGTCGGGTCCGCGATGAACACCTCCGTGTCGCCGGTCCGGACCGAGGTGACGAGTAGCTTGTGGCCGGAGAGATCTGCGGCGCGCGCATTTGGAGTTGGCCCAAATCCGGCCAGGACACCCACGAGCGCCAGCAGACGGGTGAGAGATAGTGTGCTGTTCACGGTTTGTTGAGGTCCGAATGTTTAGAGACGTTCCTTACGACAGGGTCGAGCAAATACAGGAAGATCTCTGCGGCGTGCCAGGTATGGGGCACCGCGGTTTTTTGCTCCACGAAAACGGGATCGATCACCTTCATGCCGGCATAGTTCGCCTGGCTGGCGCGGATTTCCCAAGTCAAAGGGTAGTCGCGGTCGCTGATCGGACTTTGCTTCGCAGTATGAAAATGGTCGCACGCCCAGCCGAGGTAAGGATAATCCTGCCGGTCATCGGCGTCTTTGCCCGGTTGGTACGTCTCCTTGAAGCCCATCCAGAACAGCGCGGAGTAACTGTCCGGCATTCTTGGGACGGTGTAATTATCTGGCAAGCCCAACTCCCTGAGTCCGAGCTTGAGCCACTTGGTTTGATAAGCCGGGTGCTCCGAGAAATCCGACCGGCCTGCAATGAATTTCGCTCCGTCTTCCCGGTGCTCAAACTTCGGAACTTCGGCGAGCACTCGCGAGACCAGCGGATGGGCTTTGTCGGACACCAGCGAGCTGAGAAACAAGGCTTGGCCGAGGTTGTCAGCCTCGGTCTCGCCACCGTCAACCCCCGAAGAGCAGGCGGCTGTAGGGAGCCGAAGGCGCGTCCGTGTCGATTTTAACGCGCCCCCACGGTTCTACACTCGCGATCGACTTTCCGGCAAGGACGGACACTCGACCAAGAGCAGGGAGGCACAGAACCGAATGGAGTAATAGAATGTGTTCTTCACTTTGGAAAATGCTTCGCCGGCCCACGGAGCAGTGTGGAGATCTCGACCTCGCTCAGTGCGCGCGACCAGATGGCCGCCCCTTCCATTTCGCCGGTGAAAGACATCTTGGGGATTCCATCGAACGAGGCCGCACCGATGAGAATAGGCTCGTTGTTCTCGGTGAGCTTCCCCGACCAGGCTTTCTCGTCCATCAAGCGCCCATTGCAGAGCAGCGAGACCTTCTGGCCATCGTAGCGCCCGATCAGGTCGAGCCAGCCCGTGGCGTCGATGCGCGAGACCGGAAAGCTGACCATGACAAAGCCCTGGTCCGTGTGCACCTCGAAGCCGATGTCTGGTCCCGGCGTCCCGGCCAAATCCGCGCCGAACAGGCAGAAGTTCATTACCTCGTGATTGCCGCGTTTGGCAAGCAAACCCGCCTTCCAGTTCCCGTCCGGCACCCGGGCGCGCATATAAACCGTCAGGGCCTCGCCCGGGATGTTCCACAATTTTGGCTGGTTCAGGTCACGCTCCAGGTCGAAGTAAGCGTCCTCAAATCGGGCGACCATGGAATGGGGTCGCGCCCCCGGCCCCACCGCCGCGACCTGCGCCGTGATGTGGCCCACGGCTTTGAGCGGTGGTTGATGCGCGTCGAGTCGCTCCCCGAATTGCCAGGCGAGCGAGGCCTCGGCCACCAAAGTGTCGCGAGCGGCCGGCTTCTCCGCCGGCTGAAGCCGTTTCAACCGGATATCCTTGAACTGGGCTTTCATCGGCGGGCCGGTGTGGAGTTGCATCGCCAGCAAACCCAGCGCCTCATAGCTGTCCTCGTCGTTGTCCGTGACCTCGGCGATGAGCTTGCCGTTGACACGCAGTGAGAGTTGGTGGCCTCGGGCAATGAGGTGGTACTCGTGCCACTCGTCGAGCCTGAAATCGTCCGCGCCAGCTTCCAGGATCATCTTCTCCGTATGTTTAGCTCCCTCGCGGTCGAACACTGTGCGCTCGCCTTGCAGGGCGAGATCGTGGCGGCCGAATTCGTCATAGAGCCGGGCCTTCCAAGGCTGAAGGTAGTTGTTGTCCACCTGATATCCTGCCACGTCCCCGGTCGGCAGGCGGCGGCTGCGGAACTGGAAGCCGCCGTTGACCGCGGGGGAATTGGTGCTGCGCATGCGAAACGTCAGCTTCAGTTCGAAGTCATCCAGCATGCCGCCCTGCCAGATGAGATACTGGTTAAGCTTGGGCGCGTGCGCGGGCGAAATCGTTCCAGTGATCGCCCCGTCTTCGACGGACCAAAACGACATGTCCTGTCCTTGCCATCCATTCAGCGTGCGACCGTCGAAAATCGATTCGAAAGCGTCAGCGGGTGCCGCGCGGTCGAAGGTGTGACAACCCATGGCGAACATGGTTAGCAACAACAGCGCGGAGGATTTCATGTCGGGAATTTGCCAGCCTGGTGTTGAAGAAGCCAACTCCTATTCGTCGCGGTGTACTCCCTCAATCACTCCCGGATTTGTCGTGTCACGATGGGAACGTAGCCAACTTCGAGGCCGGGGGGCGGAGTCACCAGCAGAGCGGGATCGAGCGCCAGCAGCTTGCCTCGCGTGGGCGGAGCCATGTAGTCGCGGTCCGTGCGCCAGTTTGCGTGAAGCTTTTCCACAAAGGACTGTAGCTTCGCTTTCTTTTCGGCGCTCCAGTTGTACTGCTGGAAAGAGGGCTGGTCCACAAAGCGATACCAGGAGCAGGTCGCCACCGAACCGTCCGC
>DATDCV010000536.1:0-19402 GCA_036524155.1 Verrucomicrobiia bacterium | reverse complement strand
CTGAGTTTCACAACCCTTGTTTTAAACATAAACCTCGCAGATTTATTTAACTACATTTAAAATATTTTATTGTACACAGTTAAAATGACACTCAAAGACAACAAACAATAATACGGATCTCTCTTAAAAACAAAAGGCAGGAGAAAGCGAGAGGAGCACATGCCGAACCCCGGAGGCGCGGCAGTGCGGCGATAATTCTACTGGTCAGGTCACGCCGTGGATGCCGCTCTTCGGAAATGGGCGGGATTCACGTCATGTTTTTTCAGCAATCGGTAGAAAGTACAGCGCGGGACCTGCATTTCGCGAGCGGCGGCAGAAACATCGCCGGCGAAAGCACTCAGCAGAGTGTGGATATATTGCGTTTCAAATGCCGCGATGCGGCTCGCTCGTTCGGTGAAGAAGTTGGTATCACCTTTGGAGCAACAAGACGCGGAATCGGTGACAACATACTGCGGGAGGTCGTTAGGCGTAATAACCGGGCCGCTGGCCATAACGAGTGTCTCTCTCAAAACGTTCTGCAATTCGCGCACATTCCCTGGCCAGCAGTAGTGGGTGAGGATTTGCATGGCCTCAGGGCTGAATTGAACGTTCTCTCGCTGCAAATCGCGCGAACATCGATCCAAGAAGTGATCGACCAACAAAGGGATGTCCTCGATTCGCTCGCGCAGCGGCGGGAGCCGGATGCCCAGGACACGGATTCGGTGAAAAAGGTCTAGGCGGAAGCGGCCTTCCCGCACCTGCTGTTCAAGATCAGCCGACGACGCGGCGATGAATCGCACATCCAAGCTCGTCTCTGAGGTGCCGCCCACCCGGCGAACTCTGCGTTCCTGCAGAACCCGGAGAAGTTTGGCCTGGAGATGCAAGGGAAGTTGCGCAAGTTCATCGAGGAAGAAGGTTCCGTGGTTTGCTGACTCCAAGAGTCCCACCTTCCGCACTTGGGCTCCGGTGAAGGCGCCGCGCTCGTGGCCGAAAAACTCACTCTCCAGCAGGTCGTGCGGAATCGCGCCGCAATCCACAGCTACAAAGGGGCCCTGCTGACGCCGGCTTCGCTGGTGAATCGCTTGAGCCACCAACTCCTTGCCAGTCCCGGTTTCGCCAGTGACCAGCACATCGAAAGGAGCCTCTGCAGCCCGCTGAATACCATCGAAGACCTTCTTCATGGCCGGGCTCCCGCCTAGAATTTCACCGAAAGAACTATCACGCAAGTGTTCCTCGCGCACCACGGCTTGCGCATCAGGGCCTTTCTTCGAATCCAGAAGTTTTTGGACGATGCGGAGCAACTCGCCCGACGGGAAGGGCTTGGTAATGAATTCGGCGGCTCCCAATTTCATGCACTCGACGGCGGCTTTGACGGTGGGGTTTGCCGTAATGATGACCGCAATAAGATTAGGATCGCGCTGGCGGCCCAGTCGTAACAACTCGAGGCCACTCAACTCTGGCATCTGGAGGTCAGCAATCAGGACGTCAGGCATTTCCTTTTCGAGGCGTTCAGCGGCCCGAGGGCCCTGATCTTCAACCACAATCTCGACCTGCGGCAAAGTCCTGAGGTCGTGAAGAAAACTCTCCAGATTTTCCGGAGCGTCATCCACAAGGAGAATCGTTGTTCTAGGCAAAGGCAGGTCCCTCCTCCACCAAGTCCTGGGCAAAGCGGCCCGCGAGACCGGCGCTCTTACCGGACGCTTGCAGGCGGCGGAATGGTCTCGTCGCTCGGGCGAGCGCCTGGACCGCCGAACGCGACGCCGATCGAATCAAAGCTGGTGACGGGCCGTCTCGGCGCATGACGAATTACTGAAAGGTGCACATGCCACAGATTCAGACTCTTCATGAGAAAAGTTGAATCGATACAACAGTTAGACTCAACTAGGAAATTCCGAGGGTTTCCTGATTATTGAGCTGCGTCCAGAAATTTGCCGGTCTCCTCTTGGTGCTTTTGGGTTCGCGAAAGGTGGCGGCGTTTCATAGCAGGTTTTAAGCGGAGACCGTGCGGGTGCGTTTAATGGCTTGGACCGCATCCAGGAACTGGTCCGTTTCGGGAAACGAAATCGTGCCATTCGGACACACGGCCACGCAGTTGCTGCACATGACCGTGCACTGATGGTAGTTCACGACGCGCGCCCGGCGGGTCGGCTCCTCAAACTCGTAGACGTTGTTGGGGCAGAACCGCACACATTCCCCAGATCCGCGGCATCGGGTGGAGTCAACGGTGGGTCCCCACGGGATTAACTCCCTTGGCAGTCCCCAGGTACTCTCATCTGGATTCATAATCGACGGAGTCTAAGGGGCGCTGTAAATGAGCCAGACGCCACCCAGCAGCACCAGCACGCCGCAAATGTATTTCAAAACTGTCACGCCCTTGGATTGCTCGTTCCAATTGAGGAACCGCTGAACTACTTCGGTAAACGTTCCGGCCAGCACGATCACGGAGCAATGGCCAAGGCCGTAGGCCAGGAGCAACGAGGCGCCGTAAACCGGCGCCGTCCTGGAGAGGTTGAAACTGACCCCCAGCATTGGGGCCATAAAGGCGAAAGTGCACGGCCCGAGTGCAATTCCGAAAACCAAACCAAGAACGAAGGCGGCGAGCAGGCCTTTGCGCTTCATGTTGACCTGGCCGGGCCCGGACCAGGGCATCGGAATGACGCCCAAGAGATAAAGCCCCACCAGGAAGAAGATGCCTGCCACGAAGTAATTACCCCAGCGTCCGATGTCCCCCATCATGCGCCCCACGGCCGCCGTAATGGCTCCAATCACCGCAATAGTGATGAGTATGCCCACCGCAAAAAGCGTCGCGATTCCCCCCGCGCGAGCCGTGCCGACCCTGCCTTGACCACTGATGAAGCCCACAATGAGCGGCAGGCTCGCCAGGTGGCAGGGGCTCAGAATGATGCTGAGGATGCCCCAGACGAACGAAGCCGCCAAAGCGATGACGGCTGAGCCTTCGACAGCATGGCTGAGGGTAGTGAAGAGTTGTTCCATGCGTGATACGTGAGGGGTGATACGTGAGGCGTGAGGCGTGAGGCGTGAGGCGTGAAATGTGAACCGACGGTTTATGGCATGGGAACATTAGTTAGTAGGTCGGGCGTGAACGCGCCGAACGAACGGTCAACGGCGACACAGGGTGTGTTTGCTTCGCGCAAGTAAGTGCCGCGTTGGTCGGGGATCATCGTCAGTAACAGCCTGATGATTTGGGTCAGGAACCCCATGCGATGCTGAGCCACCGGTTCTCCAAGCACATGGCGCCCATCGAAATACCAAGTCCGGCATTCACGGGCGGAGCCGAGCGAGTATTCATAAAAACGCGCGCGGTCCTTGGCGCTGGCACGAGAATAGCCTTCCGACAAGTTGGCCCCGATTGAACCCATCGCCCCGTACAACTGGTTTGCCAGTTCGAGTGTCCGCTTGTCCGCCATCAGCTTAGTCACATCCCGCCAGGCCAAATCCGCGGCAAAAAGCGCCAGTCGATATGCTTCGATCCTCCAGAGTGAGTCCTCCGTCAGGGTCGCGGAAATCGTCTTCAACCACTCTGAGTAGTTCATAACGTGTTTCTTACAGTGCCGTCACGTTTCACAGCTCACGCTTCACGCTTCACGTTTCACGCTTCACGCCCCACATTTCACTTCCCGGACTTCCCTCCGCCCTTAGGGCTCTCCACCTTGGTTTTTTGAGCGCCAAGGTCGACGCCGAGCTCCTTCCATTTGGCCAGAATGTCCTCTTTGCCAAAGAAGCCTTCGTGCCGGAAGCGTTCCTTTCCGGATGCGTCGAAGAAGATCTGCGTGGGGATTAGCTTGATCTTATACGGCTTGCCCGCATCGGGATTCTTCCAGACATCGATGAACTCCACGTCCATCCGGCCGGCATACTCGGTTTTAAGTTCTTTGAGGACAGGGGCCATCATCTTGCATGGAATGCATTTGTCCGCGCCCAAATCCACCAGCCTCGGCAGCTTTGCGGATTCCGCCGCCCAGAGCCCCGCGGCCCAGAGGACAGCAACGATTATCAGGCTATTCTTATATATACTTCTCATACTCAGCATTGGTTGAAGGTTCTTGACTTCACGTTTCACGCATCACGTCTCACGGCTTGATTTTCTGATAAATTGCCGGCAACCGCGTCCAGTAGATCTCGTTTACCTGCGCCTCCATGTCCGCCAGCGGCTTCACTGGAATCAAGTCCATCACTTCCGCGGGCGTC
Source organism: Verrucomicrobiia bacterium (assembly GCA_036524155.1). Lineage (GTDB taxonomy): Bacteria > Verrucomicrobiota > Verrucomicrobiia > Limisphaerales > UBA8199 > DATDCV01. The sequence goes on along the minus strand of DATDCV010000536.1, from coordinate 15,214 downwards.
AACCCGGATTCGAGCAGGGTCCTCGCGCCGCCGCAAACCATTCGCTTCAGGGCAGGCGCGATTTCGGCATCAGCCAACCCAAAGGAGCTGGCGACCTCCCGCAGGGCCTGCAACTGGAACCATAGGTAGGTCGGGCCCATGGCCGAGAGCAAGGCGTAGGCTTCGAGTTTCTCCTCCGCTACCTCTGGAAACTCTCCCAATGGAGCAAAGAGTTCTGCGATCTCCGCTTTCTCCTGGCTGCTCAATGCGGGGCCAAAGGTCACAGGATTGTAGCCGAAGTTCACGATGGAAGGCGCATTCGGGATGACCCGGACCACCCGTGCGAACCCGCCTAGCAAGCTGGTGAGTTTGGCAATCGTGAATTTCGGAGCCAGAGACACCACGATGGCCTCAGGCTTGATGCTGCCCTTGATGCTCGACGTCGTCTCCGCCATGACCGGTGGATGCACGGCGAGGAACACAAGATCCTGAACGGCAGCGGTGGTGGCTTTGCCCGATACGGTTTCAATTCCCGGGAATTGTGCCTTTAACTTGGCCAGGGCGTCCGCATTGCAGTCGCTCACCACGATCTTCTCTGGCAGCTTCTCAGCCCGTTTCCAGCCCTCCAAAAAGACCCGCACGATTCGACCGCCGCCAACAAATCCAATACTCCGCTCGCTCATACTTTTTCCTTTCTCTTCCACCCGCCACCCCGCCTCAACTCATTCCCCATGTCACGCTTCCACGCTTCCACGCTTCAACGTGTTTCACGCCCTCGCGTTTCCCGTTTCACTCCTCAATCACAAGTTCTGGCTCCATGACGATTTCCGATTTCACTGAATTGGCGACCAGGCTGTATTTTTGAGCAGCCTGCAAAGCACGTCTTGCCCGGGCCTCAATGGTGGCTCGTGGCTCCCCCGCGGCAGCGATGCGAATGCGTGGCTGAAATCGCAACCGGCTGAATATTTCCGTGCGGTCCAATTCGATGAGCTTGGTTCCCTCCGTCCGGCACTCGTAAGACAGGAGCTTAAGTTTGAACCGCTCGGCTGCCCAGATGAACATCATCATGATACACGTATTGGCAGCGGCGACGAAGGCATCCTCAGGCGTCAGCACCCCGGCATGACCATGTGCATCTGGCGGCGCGGAGAACTTCATCTCCGGGCCATTCCCCAAGGTCAGATGGCCCCAATGCTCGCCTTCCCAACGGACCGTCGTGTTATAGGTCGCTGTTCGGCTCATGGTCTCTCCTTCTGGCGGAAGACCGCGTATTCCCGCAGGACGGCGTCACGATAAGCCTCCTCGACCTCCAAAGGCACCGGGTTATAAATCTTCACCGTCTCAAACAAGTCGCGTTTGGACTCTTCGTCCTGGCCCCGGCCGCTTTGTTGGAACTGGCGGAAAATCAGCGGCAAGGCAACCACCTCCACAACCCGGCCATTAATCACAAGCTTTGTGACAGGAACGCCAGACCCGCATGAGCAAGTCGCTTCACGCGCTTCTCCTCCGGCGCGCGCCTCAGGCTGATCCTGGGGCGATCGCGCGGCCTCCTTGCCCAGGACCTGATCCACCAGGGAAGCCATACGTTCGGCAGTAATCGAAACAGCCTCTTGGCCTGCTGCATTCAACCGACGGCGACCTTCCGGCTTGGCCAATCCAGTCTGGGAGACGATTTCGTTGACGACGAGGCTGGCTGCCGGTTTGTTGGAGTACTTTTCCGTGGCTCGTGCCGCGCAACGCAGCTCGCAGCCGTCGACAGTAATGGTGGGATGCAGCCGGGCAAACGCACGGTCGCCGGCTCCGCCCGCGAGAAACAATGGCAGGCAAATGGTGACGGTCTCCCGCAAACGCAACTCGTTCAACACCTTCAGAGCGGCCAGTCGCGCGACCGTGCCCTCCGGCAGTTCCTCGCCGCTGCAGGACACGATGCCGACTTTGCGTTCAAGCAATTCAGCCATTGCTGGCTCCTTCCGGCGTTGGGCTGGTGTTTGCGAGGCTCTCGGCCACTTCATCGGCAAGCACGCGGGCAAGCTTTCTGCCTGCTTCATTCAATTCCGCAATGCCTTCGGGCTTGAGGTCCTTGTGTCGACGGAAAACCTCGAGCACCGCCACCTCGTGGGTCACATTTCCGCCACTCTCCTTCACCATTTTGGCAGCACACATTTGCTTACAGCCGTCAATGGTTACAGCCGGATGCTTGGCGACCAGGTCGCGAGCCGCAGTCTCACCAAGCACCAGCCTGGCCAAAGCAACCAGTCGAGTGCTGTCCGGTCGCAAGTCTTCGCATAGATCATAAGCTGCCTCCCGACTGACACTCCCAAACGGCTTGCCGATGCCGCTGCATGGCACGACGAGCACGATGTCGCCAGATGGATTCATGAGTATTTCAGATCTTCCTGCGCCTGGGCCTGCATAACGGCGAAATAGCGCGGCGCGTCCAGCAGCGTGGAGTGTTCTGCTTCCCAGGCCGACGGTTCCATGATGGCCAGCCAGCCTGCCTCGTAAGGTGATTGATTGATGGCCTCCGCGGTAGCAGTCAGCGCGGCGTTGACTTCGATCACCTTCCCGCTTATCGGCGAGGCCACTTCCACCATCGCTTTAATCGTCTCAATCTCGGCGACTAGCGCCCCGGCGATCACTTGAGTACCCACCGGCTTCACGTTGGCGAAGGCTACATCTCCGTTGTGTTGCTGAGGGTAGTCGGCCAGGCCGAGCCGAACGCGCTTTGTGGCAGGGTCCGGCTTCACCCAGACGCCCTGAGGCGTATACATCCGGTCGGTGGCAACGCGGAAGGTGAACTTGTCCGCCGTCGTTTCGAGGTATTCGGGCATAATCCCTAAACGAGCATCTTTTTGATGTCTTCCACCGAAGGCACGCGCCCTGCGACCTTCACCTTGCCGTCGACTACCAGAGCGGGCGTCATCATCACCCCGAATGACATGATCTGGTTTAGATCGCTCACCTTTTCCATCTGATACTCAATGCCCAGGGTCCTGGCGGCCTGTTCAGTCGCTGCCGCCAAATTTGTGCATTTGGCGCAGCCCATTCCGAGTATTTGCAGCTTTTTCATAGGATTTTGACGCAGTTCGGCGTCAATTAGCAAACCCGCTAAGTTATTGGCAAAAAAAACGAAGTCTATCCTCTGCCTCTCTCATTTTTTTGAACCGCCTCGACACAGCGGAAGAAATTGAGCACGCAGGGCACGCGCAGCCGGTAAAAGACCTGGGCCCCCCGCTTCTCGTCTTCAACAATCCCGACATGCTTGAGTTGGCTCAAATGCCGGGACACCGTCGGCATCTCCACACCAATCATCTCGGTAAGCTCGGCAACGCACCGCTCGCCCCGCGACAGTTCATCCACGATGAACAAACGCGAGGGATGGGCCAGCGCCTTAATGATTCTCGCTTTGGCTTTGTACTCGGTTTGAGCGGCCGAGGTCATATAGTGCTTTTACAATTAGCTAAGCCGCTAACACAAGCAAGCGCTATTTTCATCAAGTTCAGAATCTCCTTCAACGGTCAGGTCCTGCGAAATCGCCGCCAACGGCGTGGGAAGCGAAGGAATTCCTCCGGATTGGCTCAACGCCAAAGAACCCTTCACAATCTGAGTCTTCCGTAGCAGACTGAGCGCGTGATTTCGAATCCGATCCAGTTGAGGCACTTGGCCAACGAGGAGGCGGATGAAAACTATGAATTTCGCCAATTCTTAAAGCACCATCGGGAACCCAGTTCGGCGGAAGTGGATCGGCTGGTATTTGGAATATCGGAGAAGGTCTGGAAGGCGTTTGATTGCACCACTTGCGGCAACTGCTGCCGGGAAGTTTCACCTTTGGTCAATGAGGTTGAGCTCGAGCGACTGGCCTGCCATCAGAAGATGACCCACCCGGAGTTTGCGTCCAGGTTCCTGAAGACAAGCGAAAGTGGTCAGGAGGCACCGTGGACCATGCGCGAGCGCCCCTGTCCGTTCCTGAAAGACAATCGCTGCACTGTGTACGAACATCGTCCTGGCAACTGTCGCGATTATCCTTACCTGGACAAACCGGATTTCACCTCGCGCACCCTGTCGATGATTGGCCGTCTTGACGTGTGCCCGGCTGTGTTCGAGGTGTTGAAACAATTGAAGCGGGCGACGGGTTTCCGGCCGCGGCGAAAGCGAACACCCTCGTGAAACTATTCATTCCTCAAAAGCTGCGGCCCTGGATTGAAGCACGGCGAAAAAGGCCGCCAAAAAGGCAGTGGAGTATGGCGTTGAGTGCCCGTTTTAAATCGAGAGCCGGTGTCGCCAGGCAAACTTCCCAGGTGAGGCTGTGATTTCGCAAAAGCAGGAGCCAGACCGCAATTCACTCATTCACTGACTCAAACCTCACTATATTTTCACCATGGCCTCAGTCGTCTTTTTAAAAGGTGTGAACGTTGGCGGGCACAGAACTTTCCGGCCCAGCCGCCTCGCAAGTGAGATGGCCGAACTGGGCGTGATGAATGTCGGGGCCGCGGGGACTTTCGTCGTTTGGAAGTCGACCACCGAGTCCGAGCTGCGCCGGGAATTCCTTCGCCGGCTCCCGTTCGAAACCGAAGTGATGGTCTGCTCGGCCTCTGAGGTCCTCAAATTAGCGCCAGCCGAGCCCTTTGTGAACGAACCTTCCGGCACGGACATCGTCCGTTTTGTGAGCGTTCTACCCAAGCGAGCTCGCGTGCCAGTTGCATTCCCGATTAACCTGCCGGCTGGCGAAAATTGGCTGGTTCGGCTTGTCGCCGTTCGAGGGAGGTTTGCTTTCGGCCTTTACCGCCGAGATATGCAAACCATCCGATTCCTGGGCCAAATCGAGAAGCATCTCGGCGGCTCCGTTACGACTCGCAACTGGAATACGTTTTCGAATCTTTTCGAAATCCTGAGAACCAAACGACCCTCATTTCAGAACGGCCAGATCAAGTGACGGACAAAGAATTCATCGTGTACCACGGCACGCCCGAGCGCTTTCTGGAATCGATTCGCGCGACTGGTTTGAATAAAGGCCAGCGGCATCACGTGCATCTTTCGCCTGATGCTCAGACGGCAGCCAAGGTAGGCCAACGCCGAGGCCGCCCGGTCGTGCTTACAATCCGAAGTGGGGAGATGCACCGCCAAGGGCATGTGTTCTACCGGTCAGCCAACGGTGTTTGGTTGGTGGACCACGTGCCAGTTGAGTTCGTCGAGTTGAACGAGACTATCCAGATCGCGGCAAACGCATCTTGTATTCATGCGCCCTGAAGAGCCGGAAGTGAGCCCAAGTCCAGCGAAGATGCAATCAGATCTGCGCCAGCGCTTCAGCGGTCTGTTGCTCGGCACCGCTGCAGGAGATGCGCTCGGGTTGCCGGCGGAAGGTTTGTCTCGGAGTCGTATTGAACGCCGTTGGCGAGGAGCATGGCAGCATCGGTTTGTTTTCGGCCACGGGATGTACAGCGACGATACCGAGCACACCTTCTTCGTCGCCCAAGCGCTGCTTTCGCATCCGAACGACCCGGTCGCGTTCCAACGCTGCCTGGCTTGGAAGTTGCGGCTTTGGCTTCTTGGAGTGCCTGCGGGGATTGGGTTGGCAACCTTGCGAGCCATTCTCAGACTTTGGCTGGGTTTTCCGGCATCTAGGAGTGGCGTTTATTCCGCTGGGAATGGTCCGGCGATGCGAAGCGCGATCATTGGTGCGTATTTCTTTGACGATGCGGCAAAACGCAAAGAGTTCGTCTCGGCAGCGACACGGCTGACACATACGGATCGGAAAGCGGAAGTGGCCGCAATGGCCGTAGCCGAAGCAGCCGCTTGGGCCGTACTCCAGCAGGAGCCAATCGAGCAATGGGCATCTAAACTGTCGGACTTGGGCGGCGGCAATGAATGGTCCGCGATTTGCAGAAAGCTGGAGCAGGGACTGGCGGAGGGGAACTCCGTGTTAGGCTTTGCCGACGCACTGGGGCTTCGGAATGGCGTTTCCGGTTATTCGTACCATTCCGTACCCGTCGCCCTCTACGCCTGGTTGCATTCCCCCAACGATTTCCGGGAGGCCCTGACGTCAGCTCTCAATTGCGGCGGTGATACCGATACCATAGGTGCAATTGTTGGTGCTCTGGCCGGTACGTCTGTCGGAACCCGCGGGATTCCTTCTGAGTGGCTCAGCCGGATTTGTGAATGGCCCCGGTCGCTCAAGGTCCTGGGCCAAGCAGCAGAGCGTCTGGCACACCAAAAGCTTGGAGACCGCACTTTAGATCCCATCAATTACTTTTGGCCCGGGCTGGTTCCAAGAAACCTGGCATTTTTATTAGTTGTTTTGGCTCACGGGTTCAGACGGCTCGCTCCACCGTATTGAGGCCTCCGGACCGAATGGGGACTGGACACTCGCCGGAAAGTGGCCCACGTATAGCGAAAATGAACGTGATCGTTGATTTATGCGTAGTTCCAATCGGCGTTGGAGTTTCCTTGAATGATGGACAGTGGCTATGAATTCGCACCGCCACCCGACAAAGCCCCGGAAACCCAATCGGCTTTTGCGGGCGGTCCGCCACAGCCGCCACCCAGGCCTCCCAAAACCACGGCCCGGGATCTTTTGGAACCTGGTAAACCAGGAAAGCGGATATTCGTGCCGGACTACATCGAAATCCGAGAGCTGGCCGAACTTCTTGGGGTAAAGCCTTTCAAAGTAGTGGCCGAAGTACTGAACTTGCGCCTGTTCAAACACGCCGACGACTTCATCGACTTTTCCACGTCCGCAAAGATCGGCCTGAAGCATGGCTTTACCGTGGAGAAGCTACTGTAGCGCAATTTAGCAGTTCCCCGACCCAGTAAGCAGTGCGCTTCAGATAGTAATCGGGCGGCAAGGGTGCATAGTCGAGATACGTAAATCCTGACCTATGTTATAACCACCGCTCTGTTTTGTAATGGGCACTGGTCGCTTATCGGGGATAGGTTCTCTCACGCGCGTCCATGTGCTCAGGCGTTTGCTGCAACGAGAACGCGGCAAAGGTCTTTGATTGAACGCTCGAACACGAGTCGCGTCCAACTGAAGATGAGTCGGGTGAGAGTCATTTTAGTCGTGGTGATGCCAGCATTGTTTGTGCTGGTATCCGCGGACTGCATTGGCGATTCAACGACCGGCTGCGGGTGCGATAACCTCCGTTGCTTGTTCTCGGCAGACGGGGGCGGCAAACACAAGTCCCCGTCGGCAGACGGTTCATTCGCCTCCACGGTTCAGCGCTGGAGCCGGCGGGTGAATGTCCAGCCTGGGACCGATGAATTTGGCACGCCTGTCGCTCTGGCCCAACCACGAATTCAGGCCGAGCAAGCGATTTCTTCTTTTGTTCCTCCATTAACCAGCCTGGAGCTGATCCAGTCCTGGCAGTTCCTTTGGCGCACGGCCCTGGAGCCGCGCGCTCCTTCGTCGGTCTCGTAAATCTGCCCCTGAGTTTTCTCAGTTTGCCCAGTCCGGCACGGAGAATTCACAGGTGCGCTAGCCCTCATCCAAACCGCCTGTTGCGGTTGGGATCTGAACTTTAACGAAATCCAATTACAAGAAGCTGACGAAAGGAAATATGAACATCATTGTGCGGTATTGTGGCCTGACGAAACGGGCCGTTTGGGAAGAACTAGTCGACACAAATCTCAAGAAGCTGCAGAACCTCGCGGCAATTGCCACCGCTCGGGTGACGCTTGAGTGGCAGCGCGGCATCAAGCCCGCTTTCCGGGTCCTGACCGAGTTGGAGGTGCCCGGTCCTGACTTCCACGCCGAAGCCAGCGATCACACGCTTCCGGCCGCTCTGGTCAAGGTCGTTAGAAGCCTGGAAAAGCAAATTCGTTCCCGAAAGAACCGTCGGGCCGACAAATGGAAGACAAACGTCCGCCTCGGGCTGAATCCGGCGCGGACATCCTCTGGTTTGGTCAGCGCAAGGAGTTAACCTATGACAAAGAAAAACAACCAAAAGGCAAACGGGCGCAGCAAGGGCAACGGCCGACACCCTGTGCGTGTGGAATTCAGTCACCCGACAGCGACCGCCGTTGCGATCGCAGGCACCTTCAACGACTGGCGTCCTGAGGCTACCCCAATGGTCGCTATGGGTGAGGGCCGCTGGCTGAAAGAGTTGGTCCTGCCGCCTGGCAGGTATGAGTACTTGTTCGTTGTGGACGGACGATGGTTGGCAGATCCGCTGGCGCAGGCAACGATAACCAATCCATTCGGCGGCGTGAACTCAGTTGTGAACGTTCCGAGGGAGCAAGATGGTAATGCCCAGGGAAAAGGCGAGGCGCGATAGCGGCAGACTTTGGCACTGCTGAGTTGTCCGAGGATACGGTCAAGAGACCCTTCCTCCCCTTGTGCCTCAGTTCGTCCACTATTATCGAACGGTGCCGCTTCCAGTTCCGCCGCCTTGCGCATCACTTCCTTGCCGGACCGATTCCGCAAGCGAAAAACCTGCTGGGATTCAGTGGCAAATGAGGCGAGAATGACAGGCCTATGGCAAAGCCGGATTCTTCGCGCAAACTTGCCGAAGGCCCCGCGGTTCTTCGGAGGCGCAGGTCGCGCTTTCTGACGCTGAGTACTGCGGTAATGGGTTGCATTTTGCTGGCCATGGGTGCAGCCCTGGCGCAAGTGCCTATGGATACAGTGGGCTACTGGAAGTTTGATGAAGGCGACGGAACCAATGCCTTGGACTCTTCCACCAATAGCCACGTCGGAACCATCCAGGGCGCATCTTACGTTCCCGGCATTTCGAACTATGCTCTAGCATTCAACGGGTCCAGCGCTTTCGTGTTCGCTTCTGATGGCCTCGTGGGCGGCACGAACGGGTCTGGACTGGATGCCGGCACTCGCGACTGGACGGTGGCGGCTTGGATCAAGACGGCCGGTTCGGGGATGGTGGTCACCAAAATGGGCTGGATCGGCGGTAGCAACCCGGATGGCTGGGGCATGAGCGTCTCAGGCAACGGAACTCTAGGAGCAGCTCTTCACAAATCAAATGTCGGCACCGTCAATATCTTCTCGGGAGACGGGAAGATCGTGAATGACGGCCAATGGCACCACATTGCAGTGGTATTCAACCGGACAGCGAACCTGGTTCGCTATGTGGATGGGGCCGCCAGCGGGACCCAGTACAGTCTTGCTTCCGTCGCCAGCCAATCCGTGGACAACACGGTCCAATTTCGCATCGGCGCGCGTGACCAAACCGGCGATGAAGTCTTCTTCAACGGCCTCATCGATGACGTGCGTGTGTATGCGCGCGCGCTCAGCCCGGCCGAGGTAGCTGAGCTCGCTGGTGTCCCGCCACCGCCTCAACCGCTCTGGTCAGCTCCAGTTACGTTGGTCTCCGCGTATGGGCGCATCGCTCTCGGCAACCGCGTTCATGTGGTCGGACACACCGGCGGCAACCTCGTCTACCGTTCATCTCAGGATAATGGCGCAACGTGGAGCACTCCGTACATCGTCGCCCCGGCTTTGGCTAACTATCCAATGCAATACGGCGGTCTTTATTCCCTGGGTGACACCGTCTATCTCCTCACTGCCGCCGGCGATATGGGTGCAGTCAGTCAACCGTTGGATTTTCGCAAATCCACCAACAACGGCGCCACCTGGAGCAACCCCGTCCGGATCACGCTACCCGGCCAGGAAATCCGTCGCGCGATTATCATCGCCCGCGGGGAAACCGTTCATGCGTTTGGGGGCCAGTCGGACGCCAACGGCTACGGCACCGGCGTTTTCTACTTCCGGTCCACCAACAGCGGGGTGAACTGGGATCTCGGGATTCGGCTGTTCGCGGAAGCAGATGCCAGCGCGAGAATGGCCGTAGATGGGCCCAATGTGCACATCGCTTTCGGCGCAAAGGTTACCACCAACTCGTTCGGCGGCAGGACCACCTATATGCGTTCCATCGACAACGGCGCCACATGGGGCCCACCCGTAAGCATCGGCGAGAACACGCCCGAAAGCGACGTTCAGGCCCGCCAGCAAATTGCCGCCGCCGATGGCCGAGTATTCTCTATGTGGCAACGCGAACGCCCGTCAACGGGCGGCGCGCTTCCGACGGCTCGACTCGGATACAACCGCTCAACCGATTCGGGCTCCAGTTGGCAAGGCCTGCAACTCCTCCCCGGCGATCAGATCCTCAGCACCGATACCAACGTCATTCGTGACCATCATCAGATCTGGGTGACTCCAGGCGGCGGACTGCACATCGCCTGGGCGCACGGCCCTCCGGGAGATCCCTCCACACCAATGGGCTACATCTTCTCGCCCGACTACGGCGCAACGTGGGCCGCGCCGGAAATTGCCATCAGCTCTTACGGAGGCGGTGTTCCTGACGGGATCGTCGCGGACGACAACTGGGTGCATTTAATGGCCGAGCCGGGGATCTATGCTCGTCGACGCGTTACTCCCTTCTTCCGCTCCATTCGCCGCGACGGTTTATCCGTAGTGCTGGAGTGGGCTGGGCAAGCGACGCTCCAAGACTCTGGAAGTCCCACTGGTCCCTGGACCGATGCTCCGGGAGCAGTTAGCCCTCAAACCGTCGCTGCCGATTCGGACCAGAAGTTCTTCCGACTTTTCGCGCAATAGACCTGCCTTAGGCGAATCTTGGGACACTCCAAACCCTCACCACGACCTTCTGCATCAATCCAAAACTTGCTCTGCTAAACGAGCGTTCAACGAATTCTTGTCTGGTTTTGCGTTCGGCGGGTGCTAATGAATGAGCGGACATGAGCGACGATGTCGAACTTCTGCGACAACTTGCCAACGACGGCTCGGAGGCCGCGTTTAGCGAATTGGTCGTGCGCCACCTCGACCTCGTCTATTCAACAGCCCTGCGGGTCCTCCGTGGGGACGTACATCTGGCTCAAGACGTAGTGCAGACGGTCTTTATTGACCTCGCTCGCAAAGCTCGTTCGATCCGTAAGGGTGTGATCCTGGAAGGCTGGCTTTATGAAGCGGCGCGCTTTGCCGCAGCCAAGGCCGTTCGTCAGGAGCAGCGACGCCGCGCCCGTGAACAAGAGGCCACAACTATGCCTGAATCGACGCCTGAACCGAGCATACCTTGGGAGGAACTAAGCCCGTTATTAGATGCAGCGATGGGCGAACTGCGCACCGCAGATAGAGACGCGGTGCTCCTGCGCTTTTTCAGACGAAATGACTTAAACACAGTCGGGGCGGCTCTGGGTATAAGCGAGGCCGCAGCCCAGAAACGCGTCGAACGCGCCGTCCATAAGCTTCGAGCCATCCTCTCGCGTCGAGGTGTTACGCTCTCAGCGGGTGCACTCGGCGCTCTACTCGCGGACAGTGCCGTCCGTGCAGCGCCCGCCGGTTTGGCGGCAACCTTGGCCCACGCTTCCTTTCTCGGTATATCCGCCCGTTGTCTTGCAGCGCCTGGCTTTTTGAAGCTTTTCGCCGCGACCAAACTCCAAGCCGCCGCCGCTATAACGATGCTGGCCGCAAGTATAGCCGCACCCCTTTTGCTGCAACACCGAGTCAAAGCGGGGTTAAGCGAGCAGAACCAAATGATGCGGCAGCAGGAAGGTGAGATCGCTCAGTTAACGGCAGAAAACCAGCGCCTCGGAAGGTTGCTTGACAATGCCCAGACACTCCCAAGCGCTGACAAGACCGAACTGCTGAAACTTCGGGGAGAGATTGGTCGGCTCGAGAAGGACGTGGAGGACCTGAGGCATTATCAGCCTGCCATCCCAAAAACGCGGAGTGAAATGTTGGCTTTTCCGGCGAGGCTTCATTCCCAACGGGTCAGCCAATTCATTAAACAACTGGAAGCCGCGCCCGCTGAGAAAATCCCCGAGCTTCGATTTCTGACGGACAGCGACTGGCTTTCCCTGGCCAGCAGATCTGCCCTCGACACTGCGGGAGGTTTTAGCCATGCGGCCAGCGGGGCACGAGCGTTGGCGCAAAACCGCTTTGTGAACGATCTTTTGCACCCGGCCCTTCAACAGTTTGCCAAAGAAAATGCGGGGCAGCTCCCGGGCGACCTAGGTCAACTTCACCCGTATTTCGAAACAGTCGTTGAGAATGAAATCCTGCAACGCTGGGAAATTGCGCCGACGAGCGTTTTGGCCAGCGGTGTGCAGAAGGCGCTTGGACCGGAGGAAGCTTGGGCGATCGGACCCAAGGCGCCGGCGAACGCAGCGCTTGACGGCCTTACGGTCTGTGGACTTGCCAAGGTTGTTGCATTTCCTTCCAGGCCAATGGGTGAGTGGTTACGCGCCCGCTAAATCCTGAATCCGTGAACAAGCTCACGATCATCATCCTCAGCCTGGTTCTCCTAATTGGAGTGCTGGCGTCGTTAATGGTCCAGCAGCAGGCGCAAGCCAAACGGCGCACTTATAGCACCCTCATCCAGCAACAGGCAAATCGAGTCGCAGAGTTGACCGCTGAACAACAGCATCTATCGGGTTCGGTGGCTCAAGCGTCCAACCTTGACGCTAGGATGAACTCGGCCGAACTGAGCAGACTTCGCACTCAAGCGATGGCGTTTCGGAAGCAGATAGAGGAGCTTGAAAAGGTGCGTGCGGGGAAGCTGTCCATGAGCTTGCATCAGGCCTGCTCGGTGCCGGATCACAGCCTCCGTGGCGGGAGCATTGGCGTGGTTTCAGATTCGGGCGCGGGAGACTACAATGACGATTTGTACAAAACGGCTTGGTCGAGCACCAATAATCCAGCCCTCCGGGACGCTTTCAATCTCAAGTACGCGATTTGGCAATACACTGTCGCACATCAAGGTCAATTCCCCACCGCCTTGGACGAGGTCGCGCCCTATACCTACAAAGGGCAGAATATCCTGGCCGGAACACTGAAAGAGCGCGACCCGATGGCAGGAGCCGACGAATTCGACCTGGTTTATCAGGGATCACGCCAGGATTTAGTCAATGTGCCTGAGGAGGCCGTGGCAATGCTCCGGGAACGGCAGCCATGGCCAACGCCGGCGGGGAAGTGGGCAAGGACATACGCCATGGCCAACGGCCACATCATCATTGTCGAGTCTGACGACGATTTCCGGTCTTGGGAATCGCAGCACATTGTTCCGCCACCGCCCGCGGAATCCAGGGCGGGTCGCCAGTAATTGACCCCTCGGCCCTGCCAGGGACCTTCGGGACGAATCACCCGCCGGGTTGTCCAATTACCAGAGTTACAGCGCTATATGCTCCGCGGCCGATTCAGATGGAAGGCAAGGGAAACCCGGATGCTCATCTATCTGGCAATCCTGGGCGCGGTCGCCGCCTGGAAGTTCATTCCGCGCCCCTGGCATCCTTCCATTACGCTCGAAACCCAGCATCACCTCATTTATTCCACGGCCACCCGGCAGCAGACGGAGGAAACGGCGCACACGCTGGAACTGCTTTACCAGGCATACTCAAATCGGGTGGGCAGCCTGGAGACGTTTCACATTGTGCAACCGAAGCTGAAGGTCAAACTCTTCAAAGACCGGGCTGAGTTTCGCTGGATCAACCCCAATCTGGGTTGGGCCGAGGCCTTCTACCGTGAACCGTACTGCCGGGCCTATTTTTCGGCTCCAGAAATCAATCCCTTCCACTGGATGCTCCACGAATCGGTCCATCAACTGAACCGTGAAGTCGCGCACCTGAAATTGGAGAAGTGGCTCGAAGAAGGGTTGGCGGAGTATTTTTCAACGAGCCGTCTGACGTCGAATGGTCTCGCTCTGGGCGAGATCGATCCCAACACTTACCCGGTCTGGTGGATCGACGAACTGGCCACCGCCCCCGATCTGCACGACAATATCCGAAACGGTAGCGTCATTCCGTTGCGGGCCATCATTACTAACCGGGGAGGGCCGAGCCTGGACAGCCATTTCAACCGGTATTACCTGCACTGGTGGACCCTGACGCATTTTCTCTTCGAAAGTCCACGCTGTCGCGCGCACGCTCTGGAAATGGTGCGCCGCGGCGGCAGCCTTGATGCCTTTGAACAAACGCTCGGGCCAGTGGACCAGGTGCAGGTGGAATGGCACACCTACGTTCGCCACCTGAAGGACGTTCTCTCGGGAGAGGATATGCAGATCCGAAAAGGCCAACGCCTGCGCCAATCCACCAACTCCGTGCCGCGAGTCCGAGCCGTCGCGCCAACGTTTGGAACGTCAGACGCCCTGTGACAGCTCAGGGCCGTACCGCTACTCTCCGGCCATGCGAGAGCAACCCCGGCAACAGAAGTCGGGTGTTTACGCCGGCAGCTTTGATCCGCTCACAGTGGGGCCAAATACGAGCAGCGGGCGCGCCAAAACGTTCGAGATTCAATCCAAGCCTTGAACGCGCGCTTCCGCCCGCCCGCGCCAGCCAATTGACAGGTCACCGGTCCGGCATTAGCCTCGGATTTGTATGAGCGTGGATCAAATCGTGGCCGAAGCACTCCGGCTGCCAGAGAAGGAGCGTGCCGGTCTGGCCTCGCGCCTACTCCGGTCCCTGCCGCGAGTCGCTTACGACGAGGATGAAGGTGTGGCCGAGGCCTTGCGTCGCGACGCAGAACTGGACGCCGATCCGACTCAGGCGATGGCCTTGCGAGACTTGGATTCGCATGTACAGCAGCGTCGAAAACCATGAAGCTTGTCCTGCATCGGCGTATCCGTTCCGATGTGGATGAGATCATGGATTATTACGAAAGCGCCGAGCACCCAGAGCTGGCTCAGGATTTCTATCGCGAGTTGCGGGGTTTGATTCTGGACGCGGTCCGACGCCCTCAACGATACCATTTCTTCAAAGCGGACCTGCGGCGCGCGAACCTCGAACGCTTCCCCTATCATTTCCTCTATCGAGTGGTGGGCGACCACGTGCGCGTCCTGGTCGTCCGGCACCACCGCCGCCATCCCGATTACGGACTAGACCGCGATTGACGCCAAGCTTCTCTTGGGGGGAATTCACATGGCACGCGGAATCACATTTAGGCCGGCGACCCTCGACGATTGCACCCTCCTGGCGGAGCTGAACCACCAACTCATACGCGATGAAGGGCATCGAAATCCCATGACCGTTCCGCAACTTGAGCAGCGAATGCAGGGTTTTATCGAAGGTGAATATCGGGCTATCATTTTTGAGGAATACGGCGAAGTCGTTGCGTACGCGCTCTACCGTGAGGGCGCGGATGAGATTTATCTGCGGCAACTTTTCGTGGTGCGCCATCGTCGTCGGAAGGGAATCGGTCGTCGGGCAGTGGAAACGCTCCGATCACAGCTCTGGCCGAAGACCAAACGGCTTACCGTCGAGGTGTTGGTCGCCAATA
>DATDCV010000535.1:0-17741 GCA_036524155.1 Verrucomicrobiia bacterium | reverse complement strand
GTTGCGTTTGGTTCCGGGTATCCGCACGGTGCTGGCTTCAGCCGGCAGCGGATTTTTCGGCGGAGTTAACTCCGCCAATTTTTTCGTCCAGCTCGTGCCGCATGAAGCACGAACGTTTCGCTGGGGGCGCTTGTTGAAATGGCCGCCCTGGAGGGCCTTTCAAGGCAATTTCTCGCAACGGGACATCCAGCAGCAGATCCGCCAGCGCTTGCGCGCCTTCCCGGAAATCCGCTCAGCTATTCGGAACCCTCAGACCTTCGTCGGCGGCGGCGGGAACTGGGATATCGACTTTGCCCTGCTGGGCCCTGACCTCGATACCCTGAATGCCTACGCGGAGCGTTTGCGCACCAACGCGACCGCTCTCGGGCTGATGGACGCCGACACGACCCTGAAGCTGGACAAGCCCGAGCTGCGCGTGCAGATCGCCCGCGACCGCGCCGCCAATCTGGGCGTCAGGACGTCCGACATCGCCGATGCCCTCCGCACCATGGTGGGGGGCGACGAGCGTGTCACGCGTTTTCGTGACGAGTCCATGAATGAGGACTACGACGTCCAGGTGCGGCTCAAGGAAGCCGACCGGAACGAGGTCGAAACGGTGGCGCGCCTGTTTGTGCCCAGCGAGCAGGGCGGCCTCGTGCGACTCGACAACGTCGTCAACCTGGTCCCCACTCAAACCGCTTCGCGAATTGACCGCCTCGACCGCCAGCGCCAGGTCAGCCTCCGCGCCTCGGTCGCTCCGGGGTATGCCCAGGCTGACCGCATTGCGGCTTTAAGAAGCGAAGTCGCTAAAATGGGTCTGCCGACCGGCTATTCGACTCAAGTCTCCGGCCGCGCCCGTGAGTTGGAGACGACCTTCCGCGAGTTTCTGTTTGCCTTCGCACTTTCTGTGGTTCTCATGTACATTATTCTCGCTTCGCAATTCGAGAGCCTGATCCATCCTTTCACCATCCTGTTGTCGCTGCCGTTGTCGGTCCCGTTCGCCTTTATTTCTCTGCTCGCCGCCGGCCAAACCATCAACCTCTATTCCGCGCTCGGCCTGCTTGTGCTGTTCGGCGTCGTCAAGAAGAACGCCATCCTCCAAATCGACCACATGAACAAGCTCCGCGCCGCCGGCAAGGAGCGGTTCGAGGCCATCCTGCAGGGTAACCGCGAACGCCTGCGCCCGATTCTCATGACCACGATGACCCTCATCGCCGGCATGCTCCCTCTCGCGTGGGGGACAGGCCCTGGCGCCGAGGAACGTCGCGCGGTCGCGGTCGTGGTCATCGGCGGCCAGGCGCTGTGCCTGCTGCTGACGCTGGTGGTCACGCCCGTAGTCTATTCGCTGCTCGACGACCTGGGGTTAACAATAAAGAGTCGAGCCAGCGCAGCCCTGTCTGCTTTGTTGGTGAGCCACAAAACAGGATAGTTGCCCCTGGGAAGTCTTGTGCGCTGGAATCGGCTTAGTGGACGGGAGGTATCCGGAAAAGCCTTTCAACGGATAATCTCCACCGATGCGTGATTAATGCCCTCATCCAGCGTCGCTAGCTTGTGTCCGTGCTTCGCGGCCAGGTCAGCCAGATAGTGGTCGGTTACCTGCTCTGAACTCTCGGCCGCTGAGTCCAACGCCGGCAGATCGGCCGCTATCCAGGTTGCATCGCGCTCCTTCCGGAACGTGGCCAAACCTCTCCGCGCTTTCTCCATAGGAATGCCCATCGCTTTCTTGTGAGCTGAGATTCGCAGGAATCCGAGCTCGGACAGCGGGCACAGGACAACTTTCTTGCCCTCGAGCCAGGCAAAGGCCTCAGAATGGCGCGGGTGATGTGCCCAGATCGCCGCCAGCAGGACGTTCACATCGAGCAGATGTTTCAAGGAAATTCCTCCAAGGCCTCCCTGAGGGCCTGCTCGTCAATGGGACGGTCCACAACGCCAACCGTGAAACGCCCGCGCTTCTCGAAGCGGACCTTGGCCGGCTGTGGTTCCACGGATTCCAGCTTGACCAGAAGGATTCGCCCGGGCTCGCACATCACCCGGAAAGCGTCACCAGGCTTCGCCATAGGAAGGACCACTCGCTTCTTTGCATCGGCCGTAACGTTCATAGTGGGATAATCCCCCTTTTCACGTCATATTTCAAGCCCTCACGACCTGACAGCTTGTCCGCCGAACCCCCGTTTGGGTTTGGGAGTTAGGCGGACAAACGCCTCTTCAAGTCTGAAAACTCCGCCATACCACCCGAATCCCTTCCGATCGGCGTCTGGGCTGTAGCCGGATTAACCGGATTGACCTGCCACCGGCCCTTTGTAAGCTAGCCGGACTTGAGTTCAACGATCGCCCATCTCAGCCCTGAGGCCAAAGCCTCGCTGCCGCGGCACGTCGCAATCATCATGGATGGAAACGGGCGTTGGGCGCGGCAACGGCAGTTGCCCCGCATCGAAGGTCATCGGGCCGGAGCGGAGTCGGCGCGGGCGATCATCCGGGCGGCGGGGGAACTAGGGATTAAGTATCTGACGCTTTACGCGTTTTCGGTCGAGAACTGGAATCGGCCTAAAGAGGAGGTGGACGCGCTGATGAAGTATCTGGTGCATTACCTCAAAACCGAGACCCCGGAGCTCAACAAGAGCAATGTCCGGCTGGAGGTTATCGGCCAAATCTACCGGCTCCCGGAGAATGTGCAGGAGCACCTCAGGAAAACGATCGCCACGCTCTCCAAGAACAACGGCCTGACGCTGGTGATGGCGCTCAGTTACGGCGGCCGAACGGAAATCGTCGAAGCGGTGCGCAGCATTGCGGCGAAGGTGAAGGCCGGGGAACTGGATCCGCCCGACATCACCGAGCAAGTCTTTTCCCAGCATCTTTACACCCGCAATCTGCCGGACCCGGATTTGCTGATCCGGACCAGCGGCGAGATGCGAGTCAGCAACTTTCTGCTCTGGCAAATCTCCTATACAGAACTGGTGGTCACGCAGACGCTGTGGCCTGATTTTCGCAAGCCGCAGCTTTATGGCGCGCTCGAGGAATACCACCTGCGGCATCGGAGGTTTGGAGCGGTGTGATGGTCATGCCAATGCCGCCCGCAGCCGCCGCCCCTTCCAAGCTGAAGATATTCTTCCGCCGCCTGGCCAGTTTCGTTGCGCTGTGGACGGTGGTGCTGACGGCGCTGTTCTCCAGCAACCGGTTGCTCTCCGACTACGTCTTCCTGCTGGTGATGTTGTTCCTGGCCGTGGCCGGGTTGGCGGAGTTTTACGGGCTGGTCGAGAAGCGTGATTTTGCCTGTTTCAAATCCTGGGGCGTGCTTGGCGGTGTGTTGCTGATGGCGGGCACGTTCCTGAATCTTACCGGCCGGATTGGAACTTCAGGTTCGCCTGCGCGGGTCAACGATTTCGAGACCAGCTTCCTCATACTGTTTGTGCTGGGACTTTGCTTGCGGCAGTTCTTCTCGCGCAGCAACACGACGGGAATCCTCGCGATTTCCACCACGCTGTTCGGACTAATGTATGTCCCGTGGCTCCTGAACTTCATCCAGAAGATCAATTTCTTCCCGGGAGTAGAGGGCCGGTTCTATTTGCTCTATTTCATTCTGGTCACGAAACTGAGTGACACCGGCGCGTATGTGGTCGGATCATTGATCGGACGGCACAAAATGATCCCGCGGGTCAGCCCCGGCAAGACGTGGGAAGGGTTTGCCGGCGCGATTGTCGCGTCAACCGGGGGGAGCGTGCTGTGCGCTCACTTGCTCCAGGCGCACTTGCGCGGCCTGCGCCTGCCGCACGCGATCATTCTTGGTTTCCTGCTTGGCCTGAGCGCGGTCGTCGGCGACCTCATCGAATCGATTTTCAAGCGCGAAGCCGGCGTGAAAGACTCCGGCCGCTTTTTCCCCGGCATTGGCGGAATTCTCGACTTGTTGGACAGCCTGTTGTTTAATGCACCCCTGATGTATTTGTATCTCCGCCATGTGCTCTCGCGATGCCCTCCGATTCTCGTAAATTGAAAAAGGTTGTTTTGCTTGGCAGCACGGGTTCGATCGGCACCAGCACCATCAAAGTGGCTGAGGATTTGCCGGACCGCATCCAGTTGATTGGGCTGGCGGCAGGCAATAATGTCAAGCTGCTGCTCGAACAGACCCGCAAGCATCGGCCGCTGGCGATCTCCATCACGGATCCGGGCCGAGCGCAGCAATTGCGAGATGCGTTAGGCGAGAGCCCCGAGGTGTTCACCGGCAATGAAGGGCTGCTGAAGCTGGCAACCATGCCGGGCGCGGACATCGTGCTCATCGCGATCGTCGGAACGGCAGGTTTGCAGCCGGCTCTGGCGGCCATTCGCGCGGGCAAGGACATCGCGGTCGCTTCGAAGGAGATCCTGGTAATGGCGGGCGAGATCGTGATGGCGGAAGCCAAGAAGCACGGTGTGCGGGTGTTGGCAGTGGACAGCGAGCATTCGGCGATTTTTCAATGCCTGGACGGAAAACCGCCGGGTTCAGTGCGCCGGTTGTGGCTGACGGCTTCCGGCGGCCCGTTTCGGACGACGCCGAAGGAGGAATTTCCCGCGATCACTGTTGAGCGCGCGTTGAAGCACCCGTCATGGGTGATGGGGCGTAAGATCACCATCGATTCAGCGACGCTATTCAACAAGGGACTGGAAATGATTGAAGCCCGCTGGCTATTCGACATCGAGATGGCGCGCGTGGCGGTAGTGGTTCACCCCCAAAGCGTCGTGCACTCGATGGTGGAGTTTGTCGATGGCTCGATGCTGGCGCAGCTATCGACCCCCGACATGTGCCTGCCGATCCAGTACGCCTTGACTTATCCCGAGCGCGCCCGAAGCGACCGTGTTCAAACCAATCTCGCCAGGCTGCGTTCCCTGACGTTTGAGGAGCCGGATCCGGCCCGTTTTCCGGCCCTGTCGTTGGCGCGCCGCGCAGGCGAGGCCGGGGGAACCATGCCTGCCGTGCTGAACGCCGCCAATGAAGCCGCCGTTGACGCATTTGTAAGCCGGCGGCTTAGTTTTCCGGGGATCTCCGACACGGTCCGCCGGACCCTGGAACGTCATCGGCACGTCGCGCACCCGACGCTCGAGGAAATCCTGGAAGCGGATGCCTGGGCGCGGCGGGATGCCGCCGCCAACTTGTAGCGGTTTAACTGCCCCTTTCCCGCAGAGCTGGTTGCTTACCTGGCTCAGGCTGGAACCGGGCCTGTGGGCGTTGCGGTCGAAACCTCTGTCAGCTCCGGCGCCAGAGTTTTAGCAACGTCAGATCATCCGGGAGATGGATTTCGTCTGTGAACCGCAGCAACTCCTCCTCCACGTTGACCAAATGGAAGCTGTTGACCTCGTTGTGATCCAACTTGCGCAAGATCTGTTCCAGTCCCGCGATGCCCATCTCGCGCTCCTGGCTGTCGAACAATTCGATCGCCCCGTCGGTGAACATCAGGAACGCATCCCCTGGCGCCAGGCTCACGGCGCTCTCGGTGTAAATGTGGTTCGGCACCATGCCCAGGGCGGGTTGGGATTGTCCGACCGCCTCGCTCGACCCATCGCATCGCGACAACAACGGCGCCGGGTGACCCGCGCGGACGCACCTAAGTGCTCCAGTGGCCGCATCGAAGGTCGCACAGGCCGCAGTAGCAAAATAGCCGGCATCGCGCACGAGGGTGTGGAGCCGATGGCTCAGCAGGGAAAGGAACCGCGCCGGAGATTGCAGTTCCTCGCGGTGATCATCCCACAGCGTCCGCAATTGCATCGTGTAAAGCGCCGCGGCGACACCGTGTCCCATCGCGTCTGCCACCAGCAGCGCGTACCGGTCGGCGCCCTGGCGTTCAATCCGATAGAAATCACCGCCGACCAGTTCGCGAGCCTGGTAACGGACCTCGAACTCCACTCGCGGGTCCTTGGGCAGGGGGTTGTTCATCGACAGCTCCTGAATGCCTTTGGCGCGCAGCAGGTCGTGCATGAACTCCCGCAGGTCACGGAACACTTCAATGCCTCCGATCACCTGTCCCGCCCCGTTGCGAATCGGGGAGACGGAAACCTCGACCGGCATTCGTAACTGGGACTTGCACTGTGCCAGCACCAGCACCGAATCCGCGCTGGGCTGCCCGGTCACGATGCTCCGGTGCAACGGGCAGAACTCCTGGCCGCAGAGCGCATGCCCGTCTTTATCCATGTGGACCAGGATGTTGTCGGCGCAGTTGCGCCCAACCACGTCCGCGGCACGCCACCCCGTCATCCGTTCGGCGGCCTGGTTCCAAAAAACGATCTTCCGATCGACATCGGTTATATAAACGCCATCGGCAAGTGAGTTCAGTACATCGGAGGCAGGGATTCCGGAGAGCAAATTCCCGGCGGGAGATTCGAGGTGCGAGTTCATTCAACGTGATTGCCGGCTCAGCCTGGTCCGCAGTATCCCACTTCAGCGGCGCAATTCAAAACAATTCCCTGACCCATCACAGTGGCTAACTTTTTCTTTGCGTAATAGCGCACATTCCCCGAGTATCAGACAGGACCGTGCGGACCCTGTACAACATTCTCTTTGCGATTTTCTTTGTCTTATCCTCGCCCTACTACTTCCTTCGGATGCGCCGGCGGGGGAGCTGGCAGGCCGGCTTCGGCCAGAGGTTTGCCAGATATGATGCGAAGTTCAAGCAGGCAATCACCAACCGGCACACGCTTTGGATGCACGCGGTCAGCGTCGGGGAGGTCAATATCTGCACTCACCTCATCCGCGCGTTGGAGCCGCGTCTACCCAATCTGAAGATCGTGGTGTCCACCACAACCACCACCGGGATGGCGGACCTGCACCGCAAACTCCCCAGCCATATCAGCAAGATCTATTATCCGATCGACTACCGGCGGTTTGCTTCACGTGCGTTGCACACCGTCCGACCAGAGGCGATCGTGCTGGTCGAATCGGAAATCTGGCCCAATTTCATCTGGCGGGCGAGCGATATGGGAACGCCCCTCTTCCTGGTAAACGCACGCCTGTCGGACCGGTCCTACCCGCGCTACAAAGCGTTTGGATTCTTATTCCGGCCTCTGTTCGCCGCCTTCACCGGTGTGGGAGCTCAAAACGAAGCCGATGCCGCGAAGCTGCGTTCCCTGGGCTGCCGGCCTGAGGCCATCCAGGTGGTGGGCAGTCTGAAATTCGACGCCGCGAAACTGGACGAGCGCCGCCTGCTGGATGTCCCCGGCATGTTCCACCAGTTGGGAGTGGCTCCCGACGCCCCGGTGCTGGTCTGCGGCAGCACGCATGCCGGTGAAGAGGCCCTGTTGGCCGAGATCTTCCTCCGCCTCCGCGAACGGTTTCCCAGCCTGTTCCTTGTGCTTGTCCCGCGGCATTTCGAACGAAGCCGTGAAGTCGGCCGTGAATTAGAGGACCGGGGAGTCAGATTCGCCTACCGCAACGAGATTACCAACTCAACCCAACACCGCCCGGGCGAAGTCCAATGCCTCCTCGTCAACACCACCGGCGAGCTCAAATACTTCTACGAGCATGCGGCGGTCATTTTCGTCGGCAAGAGTCTCACCGCGGAGGGCGGCCAAAACCCGATCGAGCCCGGCGCACTCGGCAAACCGATTGTCTTCGGCCCCAACATGCAGAACTTTGCCGACATCGTCCGGAGTTTTCTCGCGAACAGTGCCGCCGCTCAAGTCAACGACGTGGCGGAATTGGAACGGGTCCTGGGGGACCTGCTGGCCGATCCGCGGGCGCGTGAGGAGTTAGGGCGGCGCGCCCTGGAGGTCGTCCATGAAAACCTCGGAGCGATCGACCGAACCGTCGAGATGATCGTCAAGCACCTCGAAGGCGGGGAACTGTATGTCGCGCCTAAGCACCGCACGGAGCCGCCCTAGGCAAACCTCAGGCGGTTTTGCCCGCATCCAAGCCGGCTCTTAGACGGGGAAGAGCTGCTCGCCGACATCGCGGTAGAGGTGTTTCAATATTACGCGACGCTTCAGGCAGAAGACTAGCCCGCCCCCACCTCCGAAGCGCTCAGTAACCGCCGGCCCGACAAAAGCAGGTTCCTTTCAGTTTTTTTGTCGGAATTTGCCTTTGGCGGGGATTCTACTATAGACTGGCAAGGTACAGCTTATGAATGATGCCGAGCTGTTGCAGGAATACGCGAGCAGCAAGTCGGAAGCAGTATTTCGTGCGCTGGTCGAACGGCACTTGCCCATGGTTTATTCCGCCGCCCTGCGGCAGGCAGGTAACGCGGATCTGGCGGAGGACGTCACCCAAGTTGTCTTCATCATCCTGGCGCGCAAAGCCACCTTGCTTTCCAGCGCGACCTGTCTGGCGGGCTGGCTCTTCCGAACGACCCGTCACACCGCCGCCAAAGCCGTGCGGAGCGAACAACGCCGCCGGCGCCGCGAGTTGGAGGCACTCCAAATGCAAGCCGCTCAAACTGATGACATCTGGCAGCAAGTCGCCCCCGGGCTCGACGAAGCGCTGGCCCAACTCGGCGAGGTCGAGCGCAACGCCGTGTTGCTCCATTACTTTCAACACAAGCGCCTCCGGGACGTCGGCCGCACACTCGGCCTGAGTGAGGATGCCGCCGAGAAGCGGATAGCGCGCGCAATCGACAAGCTGCGCCGACTGCTGCTCAAACGCCACGTTGCCCTGCCGGTGGTGATCATCCCCGGCCTGTTGATGGCCCGCGGCGCACAAGTCCCACCGCCAGGCCTCGGGGGCGCGGTCGCGGCAGCGGCTTTGGGCGAGGCGGCCCTTTCCACGGCGGTGTTCGCGTTGCTGCAATCGGCAGTTCGAGAGTCCGTCTGGCCCGCAGTGGGTGCGGTGCTGGCCAAGGCGGCGGTCTTGGGCCTGGTGGCACTTGTCGTGAGCCTGACGGTGCACTATTGGCCTTGGCCGACTCGGGAGGACCCGTCGGCTTTCAGTTTCGAAACCAGAATCGTTCTCAGGCCACGGTCGGTGACGGCTCTGCGGCTGCCGAAGCCTGCTCCGCTGCCCGCAGAGGCCGCG
This sequence comes from Verrucomicrobiia bacterium, assembly GCA_036524155.1. Classification (GTDB taxonomy): domain Bacteria; phylum Verrucomicrobiota; class Verrucomicrobiia; order Limisphaerales; family UBA8199; genus DATDCV01. Next base: position 8,794 of record DATDCV010000535.1, on the reverse strand, counting down.
CCCGCGCTCGCCGCCGCGTCACCCCCTGCCGGCCAGCCTCCAACCCGGCCGGAACCATCTGCGCTTGCGACACCCACGCCGGCCACGAACGTCCCAACCCCGCCGTCCGCAGTTGCCAAAGCCGAGCCCGCCACGGCCCAGCCGTCAGGTCCGACCCGCGCTGGCGCCGCGGCCGCGCCTGCCGCGCCGAGCGCGGCAACTACGCCAGCCATGTGGCCGGCGCCGTACCCGGCCGCTTATCCATTGCCTCGGACTACTTTCACCATTGCGCCGCGCCTGCAGCCGGTTTCTTATCCCCTCTCCAGCCACCGGAGAAATTGGCGCCAGCCCTCTCAGCCGCAAATGCAACCCGCTCTCTATGTCGGCAACGCTCCGTGGATGCCGGCACAGAGGTCCGCGAGCCCGGCCCCCACCAAATCGAATCCGCCGCTGGCAAACAGGAAGCAACCATGAGCGGGCAATCCTCAAAGTCTCCGTCCGAGCAGGCGGTGTTTTCCGGGGAGGCATTTTCGCTAATCGAGTTGCTGACTGTCACTGCACTTATTGGATTGCTCGCAGCTCTAATACTGCCCGCCCTGGCCCGGGAAAAAACGCAGGCTAAAAAGCAGCGAGCGCGGCTCGAGATGGCACAGATTATATCCGCCCTCACCGCGTACGAGACAGTTTACGGCCAGTTCCCCGTTTCGGCTGAGGTTGCGGACTCAGCGGCGTTAATGGAAGAAGACATGACGTATGGCGGCATCATCCAGGAGACGCATACGTGGCTGGCAGGGCCCTGTTACATGACCGACAATTCCGAACTCATGGCGGGTCTGCTCGACCTGGATTATTTCGGCGACGGGACGCCGACCGTCAACTCCGGCCATGTGCAGAACCCGCAACGGACCAAGTTCCTGGACGCCAGTATGCACGGAGGCACTAACGCGGCGCCGGGGGTAGGTGCGGACGGGCTTTACCGCGACCCTTGGGGTAGTCCGTATATCGTTACGCTCGACCTCAACGGCGATGGCCGGGCGCGCGATGTGATGTACCGCCAAGGGGTGGTGGCCGAGGACGCTCAGAACCCGGGGCGCGGGCTCCACGGACTGATCGCGATGAGGAATGTCTCAGGAAGAACTGTCTACGAGGCACCCGCGCGGGTGCTGGTTTGGTCCGCCGGCCCGGACCGCCACCTCAGTAACCTCCAAAAAGCCGACCAAGGGGTTAACCGGGATAACATTTTGAGCTGGTCGCGTTAGGCCTTCCTTCGGAACGCCCCTCCCCGAATCGCGGAGCAATCGCCCGCGCGGTCTTCAGTGTGTGCTGCCACGCGAAAAAGCAACTGTCTGTTAAGTAAGCGGCAGAAGCCCGGGTGCGCGTTACGGCTCACACCATAATCGTCTGTTCCCGACCGGGCCCGACCGAGGCAATAGCCAGCCTGGCGCCAGTCAATTCCGCAAGCGCCTTCAGGTAGGAGCGGGTCTTCGCGGGCAACTCCTTCCATTGTCGTGCCTTCATCGTGGACGTGCGCCACCCCGGAAACTCCGCATAAACAGGTTCGCAACGCGACAACACTTCGATGTCGTTTGGGATGTAATCGTAGCGCCTTTTGCCGTCACGATATGCGATGCAAACCTTGATGGTTTCGACCGAGTCCAGCCCGTCAACATTCGTCACCGCCAGTTGGTCGATGCCGTTCACCATCCCCGCATGGCGCGTCGCCACGGAGTCGAACCACCCGCAGCGCCGCGGCCGGCCCGTAGTCGCCCCGAACTCCCGTCCCATCGCGTGCAGCATGTCGGCAATTTCGGAGTTCTCCGTCGGCAGCGGGCCTTCGCCGACTCGCGTAGTGTAGGCCTTCATAACGCCCACGACCCGATCGACGCGGTGCGGCGGGATGCCCGAACCCGTGCATGCCCCGCCGGCGGTCGTGTTGGACGAAGTCACGAACGGATACGTCCCATGGTCGATGTCCAAAAACGTTCCCTGGGCGCCTTCGAACAGGATATCATTCCCGCGCCGGAGCGCCTGATGCAACAGAATCACGGTGTTGGTGACGAAGGGCTTGAGATATTCCCCCGCCTTTCGGTAATCGGCGTGGACTTTGGCAAAGGAGAGCGGCTCTGCCCCGAACGCCTTCAGGATTTCGTTGTTCTCCTTGATTTTGGCTTGGAGTTTCTCCCGCCACCGTTCGGGGTTAATCAGGTCAATGACCCGCAGGCCTGTTCTTGCCGCCTTGTCGCCGTAGGCCGGGCCTATCCCGCGCTTGGTGGTTCCGATTTTGTTTTTCCCTTTCAACACTTCGCGTTGAGCGTCCAGCTCGCGATGGTATGGCAGGACCACGTGGGCCGTCTCGCTGAGATGCAAGTTCCCATCAATCCGGATTCCAAGCCGGCGCAACCCCTCGATTTCCTCCACCAGACTCACCGGATCCACGACCACCCCGTTGCCAATAACGCACTTCTTCCCCCGCCGAAGAATCCCAGAGGGGACCAGGTGCAGGATGTACTTTTGCCCCTTTATGTGAACGGTGTGGCCGGCGTTGTTCCCGCCTTGAGTGCGCACCACGACGTCAGCGTCTTCGGTCAGTACGTCGATGATTTTGCCTTTGCCTTCATCGCCCCATTGAGCGCCCACGAGTATTGTATTGGCCATAAATTCAAGGACATTTCCCGAATGTGATTTCGGGGCAAAGTGTCATCCTTTGCGCGGAGAACCTAGAGAACTGCCCGTCGAAGTGTCAATGAAATCCGTCCTTCGCTCTGCAAGGCCAACTTGGCACTCCTTCCTTCCGTTCCTCCGCACTTGTCAAATCGTTCCGACTCGGGCATATGGATGCTCATGATCATATGGCATGTCGTTCCCGGGCTTTTTTTGGCGGCCTCAATTTCCGTTCATGCCGCGACTCTTGAGTTGCCCTTCCTGAAAGTCGGGCCAATCACCTACAGCAACGTTACGGTTATAGGCGCAAATGCCACCGACCTCTATTTCAACCATGCTCAGGGTATCGGCAATGCCAAGCTTAAGTATCTGAGCCCCGAGCTCCAAAAGCGGTTCAATTACGACTCGGCTAAAGCGGCGGATGCGGAGCGGAAACAGGCGGAAGCTGATGCGCTGTACGGCGGCAAAGTCGCCTCCGGCACCGCCACCCGCGGGACACCAACCAACGCCGCACGCGCCGCCGAAGACGAGCCCCGCGACACCCTGGCGAATCCCATTTCCGAAAAGTCCCTCATTGGGCGGCCCGGCCCCCCACTGGCGGTGGATGGGTGGAGTGGCGAGAAACCCGAAATGGAAGGCAAATATGTCCTGGTGGCCTTTTGGGAGCCTTGGAGCAAGGCTTGTGCCCGGTCTCTCCCCGCCCTCAACGCCCTTCAAAAGCAGTTCGCCAACACATTGGTCGTAGTCGGCGTCAGCACCAATTCCGAGACCGAACTTGCTCAAACTGATGCTGCCAAACCCGGTTTTCCGGTAGCTACTGACAGCAAAGGCAAGTTGTGCGCGGCGGCAGGCGTCACCAGCATACCCTCAGTTCTGTTACTTGATCCGAAGGGTATAGTGCGTTACGAGGGCCATCCGGCCGCGCTGACGGAAAAGGACCTCAAAGACCTGATGGCGGCCCCGGAGTAGCAGGCTCCGCGTCGCGTCACGTTCGCTCCCACCGCCGCCGCCGTCACGCCCCCGAGGGTTGGTGAGCCGATGGATGGAGCCAATCCCTCCGATCTGTTTGATTTTGCCCCCGGCCTTGAGCAAGCTGTACCCCATGGCAAACAGCTTCGGGCACCTTTTTCGCATTACCACCTGGGGCGAATCGCACGGCGGCGGAGTTGGCGTCGTGGTCGATGGCTGCCCGCCGCGACTCGAACTAACGGATGCTGATATTCAGCCCGACCTGGACCGCCGCCGCCCTGGGCAGTCGAGGATTGTCTCGCCCCGGAAAGAGGCGGACAAGGTCCAGATCCTCTCGGGGACGTTCGAAGGCAAAACGCTCGGGACCCCGATTTGCCTGATGGTCAGGAACGAGGACGCTCGGCCTGAAGCCTACGCCGAGATGGCGCGGAAATTCCGGCCTTCCCATGCCGACTACACATACCAGGCGAAATATGGAATCCGGAATTGGCAAGGAGGCGGCCGGAGCAGCGCGCGAGAAACCATCGGGCGCGTCGCGGCAGGGGCGATAGCAAAGAAGATCCTGCGGGAATGGCATGGGGTCGAGGTGCTCGCCTGCGTAACCCAAGTACAGCGGATCGCGGCGGTCGTGGATCGTGAAGCCGTCACATCGGGGCAGATCGAATCGAACGTGGTGCGATGCCCGGATGCAATTGCTGCGGATAAGATGATTCAATTGATCGAGCGGATGCGCAAAGCCGGGGACACCGTGGGCGGTGTCGTGGAAGGGATTGCGCGTGGAGTTCCCGCCGGCTGGGGTGAGCCGGTTTTCGACCGGTTGGACGCGGACCTCGCGAAGGCGATGCTGAGTCTGCCGGCCTCCAAAGGTTTCGAGATCGGTTCCGGGTTTGGAGGCACTCTCCTCACCGGCACAGAACACAACGATCCGTTCCGGGCAAAAGGGGGCAAGGTCTATACGACCTCCAACCGTTCCGGCGGCGTGCAGGGGGGCATATCCAACGGCCAGACCATCTATTTCCGCGTCGCTTTTAAGCCCGTCGCCACGGTCATGAGCGAGCAGGAGACGGTTGACGAGGACCTGAAAAACACGACCTTGACGGGCCGTGGACGGCATGATCCATGTGTTTTGCCGCGAGCGGTGCCGATCGTGGAGGCGATGACGGCCTTGGTGCTGGTGGACCACGCGCTCCGGCACCAGGCCCAGTGCGGACGGAACGTCCCAGCACGCAAGGCTTGAGGCGCCGTCACGCCCTACTGTCCGCCCCCCAACCCTCTAAGGATCAGCAGGCGGTAAGCCGCGACGAGTTGCGGCCCCGCAAAGAGCCACAACATGGCCGCCAAAGCGATGTAAGGACCGTAGGGTAACCGCGAGGAGAGCCCCCGCCGTTTGAGCAGCACCAATGTGCCCCCAACCACCGCCCCGATGAAAGAGCTTACGACCAGTGAAAAGATCACCGCTTGCCAGCCAAGAAACGCGCCGATCGCCGCCATGAACTTGACGTCCCCGAGGCCCATGGCCTCCCGCGGCAGCACAATCTCGCCGCTCACGGCCTCGAGGTGAAGTACCTTCTCGGGATTCAACTTCTCTTCGCCAATTTCGAGCACTGAAGGGCTCAGCCTGACACGGACGTCTCTGTAACAGCGGTCCACCAATTCGACCGTGTGCGCTTGCATCACGATGGTGTCCGAACGCCGGTAAAACACCTCCTCGTACGGGATGGATTTGTCCGGCAGCACCACCGCGGTGTCGGTGAAGAGTATTTTTGTGTGCGCCGGCAACGTGAGTCGCTGCCGGCCGAACACCAGTTTGCCCCCGCGGAGAATTGCGTAAATGAGTCCCGCACCCAGCAGGATCCCGAGCAGGCTTTCTTTCATTGAATCGGACGGCGAAACTGTCTGATGCATCTGCGGCACCAGAAAAGCGCTCAGGAAACCGGCAATGATGCCACCGATCGTGATCTCGTCGGGAATGATGAAGTGCTCGAAGTCGATGAACGTCGCGGCGATCAAACCGGCGAGGAAAAGTGCGTACACCAGTGCCAGGGCGGCCGACTGCGGCCCAAAGGCAAGCCAGCAACAAAGGAACACCACCGCGGTGAGCAACTCGACCAGGAAATACCGCACGGTGATCGGCGCGCCACAGTTCCGGCAGCGGCCGCGAAGATACAACCACGTGAACAGCGGTATGTTTAGGTACCAGGGAATTGAATACTTGCAGTGCGGACAGTGCGAAGGTGGCGAAACCACACTCTCCCCCAGCGGCAGCCGATGGATGCACACGTTGAGGAAACTGCCCACCATCGAACCGAACACAAAGAACGCCACCGACCAAAAATGGAACGGGACCCTCGCCCAGACTTCAGGCTCGAATATCGCGGACACCATCATCTCACTGCCCATAAATGCTTTTCTGTAGCGCTTCGCGCATAATCGCCACCGGCGCGGGTTTGCCGGTCCAAATCTCCAGCGCCGCGGCACCTTGATAGAGCAGCATTCCCAGTCCGTTCGCAGTTCGGCAACCCGCTTTCTCCGCCAGCGCCAGAAGCGCGGTGGCCGCGGGGCGATAAATCATGTCATAGACCGCGCTGGCCTGTTCCGGCCGGAATCTCTTCACCGCCAAAGGCAGGGGATCACCGGCGCTCAGCCCTAGCGAAGTCGCGTTCAGGAGAAGATCGATTTCCCCCGCGGGATATTCCGTTGTCACCGTGACTGCAGGGTAGCGGTCGCGGATTTCCGCCGCGACTGCCTGGGCCTTAGAGCGCGTTCGATTGACCAGGAACAGCTCCGCGACACGCTCCGCGGCGAGCTTGAGCGCCGCCGTGCGGCCCGCCCCGCCAGCGCCCAGCAGGAGCACTCGCTTGCCTTCCGGACAGAAGCCGAGATCTTCGCGTAGAGACCGAATGACGGCCTCAGCATCGGTGTTGAATCCACGGGCGCGAATCTCGCTGGCAGGCTCGGCCAAATCGGCCAACCCCCGCCACTGGCCGTCATTATCCCTGACCTCGAAGCAAATGGTGTTGACTGTTCCCCACGCTTCCGCCGAGGCATCGCGCGCGTCCACCATCTCGAAGGCCAGCGTTTTATGCGGAACAGTCAGATTCAGCCCGATGAAATTCATCCGCTTCGCTCCGGCTAGCGCGGCGCGAAGGTGGTCCGGGTGGACGTCAAAGGCGAGGTACCTCCAATTCAGCCCTAGGCTGGCGAGACCCGCGTTCTGCATCACGGGTGAGGCCGAATGCCGAACAGGGTGGCCGAAAACAGCGCAATACCGGGTGGCGCCATCTATGGGGGCTGTGAATCGCTCGGACACGCGGCGGTTATAGGCAAGTACGGAGAGGGTGAAAAGCGGAAAGTATCGGGAAGCAAAAGGTTCCCGCGGCGTGGGCGCTGCGGGAAGTAGCGTTGGAAGGGCTTCAGGAAGCCGAACTCGACCAGGATTAGGATCAGCAGTGTGAAAAACGATGGGGCCGCGGCCGTTCCAGGTGAGGCGCTATTGAGCCGTGCCAAGGTCCCTCCTGAGGCGGTGCCGAAAAAATCGCAAAAGAGAATTGACCTGGGTCCGGAGCGCTGCTACGTTCGGCTCGTGAACAGGAAACTGGAACTGCTGCTATCAAGCGCGCTGCTGCTGAGCTGCGCGGCAGTCGGGTTCTAGTGTTGCCCTGGAAATTTACTGGACCCACTGCCGAAGTCGGCGGTGGGTCTTTTGTTTTAGGCCCCAGGCCGGCTGGCACAACAATGCTAAATGTATGATCAAACAACCATCGATAAAGTACAAGCCGTTCCCGCCGGTCAAGATGCCCGATCGCCAATGGCCAAACCGGACTGTCACCGCAGCTCCCCGCTGGTGCAGCGTCGACCTGCGGGATGGGAATCAAGCGCTGGCTATGCCCATGAACGTGAGCCAGAAACTTGAGCTGTTCCAGACCCTGGTCAAATGCGGTTTCAAGGAGATCGAGGTCGGTTTTCCCTCGGCATCGAACACCGAATTCCTGTTCAACCGGCGGCTGATTGAGGAACACCGGGCACCGGATGAGGTATGGCTGCAAGTACTGGTGCAGGCGCGCGAGGACTTGATCCAACGCACATTCGAGTCGCTCAAAGGCGCCAAACGCGCCATCATCCACCTCTACAACTCGACTTCCCCCGCCCAACGGCGAATCGTTTTCGCGATGAACAAGGACCAGATCATCGAAGTGGCTGTTCGGGGCGCGGAGATGATTCGCCAGCGCCTGCCGCTCCTCAAGGGCACGGAGGTCGCGCTGCAGTATTCGCCCGAGAGCTTCAGCGCCACCGAGGTCGAGTTTGCCAAAGAGGTCTCCGAAGCGGTGATGGACGTATGGCAACCCACCGCCGAACGAAAGATGATCTTGAACCTGCCGGACACGGTCGAAGTGGCGACCCCCAATGTGTATGCCGACCAGGTGGAGTGGATGTGCCGCAACCTAAAACACCGCGAAGCGGTGGTGATCAGCCTGCACACGCACAACGACCGCTGCACCGGGGTGGCAGCAACAGAACTCGGGTTGCTGGCCGGCGCCGACCGAGTCGAAGGCACGCTCTTCGGAAACGGGGAAAGGACAGGGAACCTGGATATTGTTACTGTAGCGCTGAACCTCTACATGCAAGGGATCGATCCCAAGCTCGATTTCACGAATCTCAACTCGGTTCGCGAGGTCTACGAACGTTGCACCGGGATGACCGTGCCGCCCCGCCAGCCGTACGCGGGGGAGTTGGTGTTTACCGCCTTCAGCGGTTCCCACCAGGACGCGATCAAGAAGGGCCTGGCGGAATGGGCCAGGAACGGAGGCAGGCAGTATTGGGATGTGCCTTACTTAACGATCGACCCGACGGATATCGGGCGCGAGTATCGAGAAGTGATTCGCGTCAACAGCCAATCGGGCAAAGGCGGAGTGGCGTACCTGCTGGAGAGCGAATTCGGAATCGAGCTGCCTAAAGACTTGCAGCGCGAATTCGGACCGATCGCCAACAACGAAGTGGACAAACTCGGACGCGAGGTGAGCGCTGCGGAGCTGAAAGAAATGTTCTGGCGTGAGTATATCGACCAGACCGTTCCCTGGGATTTGCAGGGGTTTGAAACCGAGAGCCGGGATGGGACGGTGCGGTGCCGGGCCCGGTTTCTCCGGAATGGCCAGCCAGTGGAGATCAGCGGGCAAGGCAACGGTCC
>DATDCV010000534.1:0-5601 GCA_036524155.1 Verrucomicrobiia bacterium | reverse complement strand
GCGCGGGCCAGGCATGGACAGTAAAGGAACACCCCCTGCCCCATGGTGGTGACGCTATCGGGAATAGCGATGCTGCCGAGGCAGGTTAGGGCGAACGCCCCGCCACCGATGCTGACGACGCTATTGCCAATGGTCGCGCTGGTGAGGCGGGTGCAGCCCCCGAACGCCGAGCCCCCGATATTGGTGACGGTGTCGGCCATCGCGACGCTCGCCAGGTTCGTGCAGTTCACGAACGCCCCGTCGCCGATGCTGGTGACCGGCAGACCATCGATCGTGCCGGGAATAGAGACGGACCCGCCGGGACCGGTGTAACCCGTGATGGTGATGGCACCGCTGTTGACGGTGTAAATGAATTGGGCTTGCAGCACAGCAGGCAGCGTAAACCCGAGCGCGAACAGCAAGAGCAGCGTCCGAGCGGAAGCTGAAATGGAGAGGAAGCGAACGATTTCCGCGAATCGTGTTTTCATAACCCGGTGATTGAATGCGTCTGCCGCGCCCGGTCGTAACGGGTTTCGCGCGCGGGTCGTTGGCTGAGCGAAGTGAGTCAGCGGCTCGTGGAGGCGATTACGAGGCCCTTGTAGCACTGCGTGCGAACCCAATCAAGAAGGATCGCCGGTCGAGGGTATCGCCTCAGTCTTGGGTCGGAGCGCCGATTTCTAATCGACTTAAGCGAGCCGGTGGCCGATGGTAAGCCGAGTGCAACTCGGCGCTCCGACCCAAGACTGAGGGGGCACGGCCGAGGCGAACCATCATTTGAGTTTCATCAGCCGGGCCACTAAGAGCGTGTTTGGAGATACGCCCGGTGAGGGCACCGGGCCTACAGGTCGATGACATGCTGGGCGTTTTTTGTAGGCTGCGTGCCCTCACGCGGCGGCTTTTGGCATTTTCCAAACACATTTGAAGGCATCGGGCTCAATCATTACGGTCTAAGCTGATCGTACCAGCGCCTCTGGATAATCGTTGCTCCCCGAACGAAAACGTGGTCGTCAGGGTTAATTGTCACGTTGGTAGCCTGGCCCGTCTCGATTTTTGAGATGTCCACCAGCAGGGCCGTATGCTGCCCATTTCGTGTAACCTCAACGCGGCTTTTGCGGGCCCATCGGCTGAAGCCGCCAGCCAGCCGGATCGCGTTCGTGAGGGTCATTCCTTCATGATACACGAATCGGCCCGGAGTAAGTACTCCGTCCCCGGCAACAAAATAGAATTTGGTCGCGGGCGCGTTGGTATTCGCATCCGCAGGGGAATCCGCACCGGAGACATAGACCAAGCCAAGGAACAGCGCAGCCGCGAGGCAGGGGAGGTTCATCCTTTTCATTTACTAATTGCCTGAATGATTTCCCCTTTTCGACAGGCTGCCGACGGCTTTTGCTCAAAGGTGGCGGACATGCCATTCAATTCATGGGGCACGACTCGACTGCGAGAGGATTTCCGGGCGCAAATGGCTTTGGGTGTTCCCGGGACGCCGCGCAGGTGAACTCAGCGCGACGTGGATTTCGGACTGCCCGCCAAATTTCTAGGGAACCGCCAACGCACAACAACGCAGGGTTTAACGCAGAGGCGTAAGGACGCAAAGACGCCAGAAAGTTAACGGAAGGGCCGGAAGAAATCTTGGTTTCAGGTTCGCTCTGCTGGCGGTTTGGCGTCTTGGGGTTAAATAGGTCGGTCGCCGCGACTACAAGGCCTCTGGAGTCGACTCGTCACCGTCGCCTGCAAGGCAATCAAGTGCCCATGAACGGGCGCAAGGTAAAGGGAATACGGCCTCCTCTCCCCGGCCCTCTCCTCCAGCGGAGGAGAGGGAGGCAGTTCGTTGGGCCGATGCCGCTCTCTCGTAGGGCTCAGATTCTCCTTACGTCGTCGCCTATAATCCCCCTGAGAATCGACTCCTGACGTCGTCGCCTACAATGGTCGGGGCGTCAACTCGCTTTCCGTGCCTCCTGGCCACGGCGGAAGGGAACCCAGAAACCAATCAAGGCACCGGCGGCAATCATAATCAACGTAATCGGCTTGAGTTGGTGAGCGTGCAAGAGGAGATAGGTAAATCCTTTATCGGCAACGAACGGCGCGAAACGCCACTCCGTGAACAGGCCGAGCGCGAGCGCCAGGAACCCGCACACCACCGGAATCGGAATTGATCGGGGCTTGAAGATGCCTGCGCCCACTCCGAGCAGCGCGCCGGGCAAAATGAGCCCATAAAAGCCCTGCTGAACGATCCAGAAAAAGAGGCCATATCCCACCAGCCCGCCCAGCACAGCACACAGCAGAATCAAGCAGTTGTTTTTCATGTTTGTTTTCTTGTTTTGGACCTGCCAAGACAGGTCAAACACGTCGCGTCCAAGCCGCACGATCTGCAAGGAGGCCGCGACCGCGTTTGTTGGGCGAGCACCATCGTCAGGATTTCGTTCAGATTGTCGCTGCTTCCGGGCCTCAAAGCAATCCACTTGAACCAGGGTCAACTCCGTCTTGATTCCTGACGGATTTAGTGCGGACCCGGCTGATCTACCTGGGTTGTTGTCGGGCGATAAAATTTCCGACGGGGTTCAAAGCGATTCCCTCTTCAGCCCATGTTCCAGACCATGTATCCCCAAGCAGCGTCCCCTCTCAGTACCCAGCGCGTATGCATGAAGCCTCAGAAGGGGGCGGGGACGGCCTCGTCCCTGCGTTGGTCGAAATGATAGCAGCTCCAGATGGGGACGAGGCCGTCCCCGCCCCTTTCATGCATACGCGCTGCTCAGTACCGAGGTTGCTGAAAGTTGGCTTGACGCTTGACAGTATGAGAGTAGAATGAGGAAATAAGACCACGAATTAGTGGTCTGTCTGTTGACAACCCCGAGTTGAGCGAGGCCCTATGAACTGGCACGCAGCACGCAAAGCGGGTTGGGTGGGCGTTATTGTTTTAGCCTCCACCGCCGTCACAGGCGCGGCGATAGAGGTGCGGGTCGCCACCGACAAACCCGCGTATTTTCCCGGAGAAGAGCTCAAGATTCTGGTCACCGCGACCAATCCGAGCGCCACCGTCGTGGGGTTGACGTTTATGACCTCCCGGCAAGTCGTCTATAGCCTTGATGGCATCTACACGCCGAATCTCTATTACGCGCCGGTCCTGACCGGGGTGACGATTCCGCCTTACGGCAGTTACACGTGGACGCTCGTACACGACTGGGGATATCGGCTGCAGCCTGGGCCGCACACCGTGACGGGCGAGGTGGTGGGATATGGCGGGGCAGGGCCGGTGGCGTTTACCGTTCTCCCCAGCCCGGTCGTGCCGGGGGATGTTTTGTTTGATTTCGACCATATTCCGGGCACAGACGCTCGGCTGGGGCACCTGCTGGCGTACGAGGAGTGGGGCGTGCGGTTCGGCATGTACGCCGGGAGCCATTACGGGGTGCAAACTACCGATGGGAACGGCTGGTTGAGTTCAGGGGTGTGCACATATCCGACCGGCTTCAACCTGTTCGCGAAACTGGAGCGGCCGGTGTATGGGGCGACCGCCAAAATCACGGCCGGTCTCAATATGAGCATCACGATGCTGGCGAGGGACAGCCAGAGCAACGTGATCGCGAGCGCCACCTCCGCGGCGGTGACCGCACTCTATCAGTTCTCGGAGCCGGTAAGCCTCAAAACAACGCAGCCGATCGCGATCCTCGAATGGTGGCCCAGCGACGCGCGGTCGTTGGTGGGAATCGACGATCTTTACCTTGAAGCGACTCCCTCTCCGGTCGATCCGGCAGTGGCGCTGACGGTGGAACGTGTCGCGGGGGGCGTGAAGGTGGCATGGCCGGAGGCGGTGGCAAACCAGGGACTGGAGATGACCAGCGACCTGGTCAACGGTCCCTGGGAGACGGTGACCCCGGCCTTGGGCACGAATTCCCTCGTTTTGCCAGTCGCACCGGCCGGTGAGGCGAGATTCGTGCGCTTGCGGGTGGAGTAACGCGCAGGAGGCTTGACCGACGGCAGAGAAGAACCTCGGCTTCAGGTCCGCTTCTCCCGATATGTCGCCTAGAATCCCCCTCGAAGATCGACTCCTGACGTCGTCGCCTACAAAGTTGAGGTGGGGCCGAAATTAAACGGCGGCCTGCGGATATCTCCAGCGTCAGGCTGGCGTGCCTTGCCGAACAGGTTCCAGAACGTCGGCCAGTAATCCGGTTCGAGGGGATGTAGCCGAGGATACCCAGGCACCATACACCCGGTGAACCTCCACTCTTGGGGATGGCCCACCAGGCCGGCCCGCACCGGGTTCGCCAAGTCGTAGCGGCACGCCTCGGCGAACGCATTCTTGCGGCGCTGTTCGGCGCGAAGCACATGGTCGTGGGGCTGGGGTTGGAACTTTGCCGGGCGTAGCGCAGGCTCCAGATGCGTTCGAAGGAAAGCCATCCCGTTGATTTGGTCGGTGTCAAGCTGCAATCCCATCCACACCAAGTGCAGATGATCGGGCATGAGACAGTAAGTCGGGCAATACAGGCCTTCGCGGGCCGCAGTGTGCAGCATCAACTCGCGAAAAAGGGCGTGAAACGCGTCCGAGAGCCAGCCGGTGGCGCGGTCGAAGATCGGCAGGGTCCAGTGCACTATCGCGTCGCCCTGATAATATTCGCGCGGCAAACGCGGCAATCGCTCAATCCGCCGGCGGCTCGGGCGGACTGACCCCGGTGGAGGATTGGATGGTTCGTCCATCTGCGGCGATGCTACCGGCCCGTTACCACCCCGTCGAGCATTGTAGGCGACGACGTCAGGAGTCGATTGGGGGGATCGGGAAGAATCGGTTAGGGGGCGCGGGGATAAGCTCCTGGCTGGGTCGCTCTCGAAAATCGACTCCTGACGTCATCGCCTACAATCCCTTTCGAAAATCGACTCCTGACGTCGTCGCCTACAACCGCTTTCGGTTAGCTCTGTTTCTTGAATTTGAGGGTCATCCGGGCGGGCGTGGCCAGGTCGCCGGAGCTCTCGACATTGTGCATGCTCACCTGCAAACCCGTGCTTGAGGTGCCGCTGAAGACAAAAGCGGTCTTGCGGGGGCCACGATCCGGGACCTCGGTGTCGACGCGAAGGACGAGGTCTCCGTTCTCCATACTCCACGAGCCTTTGCCGACGGAGCCCCGGTTGTCAAAGCTGTAGTATTTGGGTAATTCGGCGTTGGGCTCGATAACGGTATATCCCTTGGCCTCTGTGTCGCCGGCCTTCACGTGCAGAACGACGACGTGCTTTTCCAGGTCCCAGGAGACATTGAGTGTGACCTTGTCGCCATTGTCCGTTTCGGCCTGCCATTTGGCGAACATCCAGTCGGCTTTGGCGTCCGAGACGAGGGTTTCCAGGGAGCCCTGGGCGCAGGCGGAGAAAGAGAGGATAGAAGCAACGGCACAGGCAGCAAGATGACGAGCGATCATAGATTTCTTTCGGTTGTTGTTGACCAAAACTCGAGCCCTGCTCGATGAGCATCAAGGACCCGGAGTTATTGGCCCGAGTTTAGGGGTCGGCCGGGACGTGTCAAGAAGTCGAGAACAGTCCCGGCCGTGCGGCTGTACCACCCCCCCAAAAAACCGGCGAACCGATAAAAAGTGCGGCAACAGGCGAGGGTGGGGCGCGCACTCCGCTGCGCGCCGATTCACC
>DATDCV010000533.1:0-3391 GCA_036524155.1 Verrucomicrobiia bacterium | reverse complement strand
AGGGTTTTCCGCGGGCATCGAACGCGCGTTTGCATTGCTGCACCAGCCAGAGCCCCATGATGTTCTTGAGCAGGCGGTAGGTGCCATCCAGGCCGCCTTCGTTGGTCAGGTTCAATTCTTCCGAGCGCCTCGAAAGGGAAGCTTTAGCGACCTCCAGCCCCATCAGCGACCAAGTGCCGGAACTCAGATACGCCCAATTCGGTTGTCCGGTGTTGGCGGTGGGCACGCCGGCGACGGCGGAGGCTGTGTCGTGCGAGGGCGGAGCGACCACGTTGATCTTGCCCAGCCCGATGCGTTCCCCGACGTCTGTTCTCAAGGTGCCAAGAGTCGTGCCCGGCGGCCGTATCCTTGGGAACAGTCGCATTGGCAGCCCCAGCTTTTTCAGCAGCGGAGCGGCCCAATTCCGGGTCAGCGGATTCATGCACTGCGAGGTTGACGCAATGGTGAACTCCACCTCACGTGAACCGCATAGAGCCCAGTGGATGAAATCGGGCATGAACAGCAGCGAGTCTGCCTGGTTCAGCAACTCCGGCGTTTGCTGCTTCAGCGCCATCAACTGGAACAGCGAATTGAACTGCATGAACTGCAACCCGGTCTGGGCGAAAATCTCCGAGCGGGATACCTTTCGAAAGACGCGGCCCATGATGCCGTTGGTGCGGGCGTCCCGGTAATGGAACGGCTGGCCGAGCATTTCGCCGTTGCGGGTGAGCAGGACGAAATCGACGCCCCAGGTATCGGCGCCGGCGGAAACGATCGCACCGCCGTATTTTCTGGCCGCTAGCGACAAGCCGTTCTGGATCTCAGCCCAAAGGCGCAGAATGTCCCAGCGGATGGACCCGGCGAGAGGCACGGGGCCATTAGGGAATCGGTGCACTTCTTCGAGCCGAATGGTTTTGCCGTTCCAAAGACCGGCCATGACACGGCCGCTTTCGGCGCCCAAATCTATAGCGAGATAAACACGCATAAGTCTGGAAGAATGATCTTCGAGCGAGGTTACTTGGTAGCGAGATAATTGCCGAACCCGACGACGATGGTTGAGAAAACCAGCATGAACAAGCCCAGGCCCAGGAGCATCTTCGTAAAGCCGCTCGAGCCTTTCCATTCCCTGAGGGCGATGCCCCACAGGGAACTGAAGATAATAATGCTGGCCATGTGGAGCGTCCAACTGGAGAACTTGTAGCTGCCCATCTGGGTCTCGCCCATTGTATAGAAAAAGAATTGCATGTACCACGTCGTTCCGGCGAGGGCCGCGAAAAAGTAATTGTTGAGCATCGGCGCCCGCTCGACCGCAACTCTGTGGCGCGTTATGGTTTGGACGGCGACTTCCTCGCCGGGGGCGTCGATCGCCGTTTCAATGATGGTTTCATCTTCGCGTTTGGGAAGACCGTTGCGGATCTCGGACTGGAAATACTGGTAGCCGGTCTTGTTCTTTACGTTGAGCAACACACACCAGATGAAGTTCGAGGTGAACCCGCCGAACAGCACGACGCAGAGTTTGGGCAGCCCGGTCCAAATCACCGGCGTCCCATGCTGTTCCGATAGCAGTGCGATCGGGGTCGCCGCGTCGAGCCCGTACGACATGCTGGCGCTCATCACGCCGGAAAAGGTCGCGACCAGAATGCCCTTGAGGAAATTGAATTCCTTGATCGTAGCCTTTTTCTGCTCGTCGGTCATTTCGCGTTCTTTGGACATACCGGCCAGGCCGGCGACGGCGATGCCGAGCAGACAAACCAGCACCCCAATCAGGATCACCTGGCCCGAGGTGGTGTGGAGGACTTTGGGCACGAATTCCCCGTGAAAGATCGGAGGCATGAGCGTGCCGAAAAACGCGCAGTAGCCCAAAGCCACCCCCATACCGAGCGACATCCCCAGGTAACGCATGGTCAAACCGAACGTCAGACCTCCGAGACCCCACATCGCCCCCCAGAAGTAGGCCCACCAGAGGCTGGAGAGAGGGGCGGAGCTGATAACCTCCAGCAAATCCTTTGTGTTGATCGAGGCCAGGATCCACGGCGCAAGAATCCAGGAAAAAAAGCCGCCTACCAGCCAGTAAACCTCCCACGACCATTTTTTGACTCCGCGGAACGGCACATAGAAACTCCCGGACGCCAGGCCGCCGAGCCAGTGAAACACGACGCCGAGGAAAGGATTTGCATTCATAGGTCGCTGGGGGCGGGGTCGGGCTAAATCCGTTTCGACAGTTCGGACGCCTCGTACTTCCTCACCTCTGCCAGCCAGGTTTCTCCGGCCGGAACTCCCGCGGTTTCGCAGAAATAATCCCAGACCGCGCCCAAGGGCAACACCTTGGCGTCCTCCATCAAGGCAAGGCGCGAAGTATAATCGCCATCGTTCTCGAGCTGTTTGAGGGTCTGGATCGGGGCCAGCAAGGCGGCCAGCAGAGCTTTTCGCATATTGCGCGTGCCAATAATCCAGGCGGCGATCCGGTTAATGCTGGCATCGAAATAGTCCAGGCCGATTCGCACGCGGCCGGCGAACCCGCCCCAGACGATCTCCTGCGCGATAGCCAGCAGATCGTCGGTCAGGGTGACGACGTGGTCGCTGTCCCAGCGCACGCCGCGGCTGACGTGCAACGCGATTTCGGGCAGGAAACAGAGCACTGATGAAATCTTATCGGCGATGCCTTCGGTGGGATGGTAATGACCGGCATCGAGAGTGAGCAGGATCTTCCGGCTCACCGCGTACCCGATGTAGAACTCGTGGGACCCGGGCGTGTAACTCTCAGCACCGATGCCGAACAGTTTGGGCTCGACCGAGTCCACGTTGTACTTCTTATCGATCTTCTTACTGAAAATCGCATCGAGGGATTGGGCCAGCCGCTCGCGCGGGCCGCGCCGATCGGCGGGAGTGTCTTTCATGCCGTCAGGAATCCAGAGGTTGGTGAGGCAGGAACTGCCGATCGCCCTTCCGATGGCGGCGCCGATCTCACGACAACGAATGCCATGCTCCACCCAGAATTTGCGGACCGCCGCGTCGGGGCTGGTGAGCGTTAGGCCGTGGACGACCTTCGGGTGAGCGAAATAGGTTTGGTTGAAATCGAGCCCGATGTTCAAAGACCTGGCCCAGGCGATCCAATTCCTGAACTGCTCCGCGCCCAGCGCATCGCGATCCACCTTCCGGCCATTCATCTCGGCATAGCATGCGTGCAGGTTGAAACGATGTTTGCCCGGCACCAACGAAAGCACTTTCTCGAAGTCGGCGCGAAGCTGTGAGGGGGTGCGGGCTTTGCCGGGGTAGTTGCCCGTCACCGCCAGGCCGCCGCCCAGGTCCTGCCCGGCGTTCTCGAAACCGCCAACGTCATCGCCCTGCCAGCAGTGGATCGAAATCGGGATCCGGCCCAGTGCCTGGAGCGCGCGGTCGCTGTTCACGCCCA
>DATDCV010000532.1:0-20852 GCA_036524155.1 Verrucomicrobiia bacterium | reverse complement strand
TACCCATCGAGAGCAGCAAAGGCGAATGGAGCCGTGGACAGCACGAGATCAATTTCATCTACACCGAGCCGCTGGCGATGGCCGACCGGCACGTGCTCTTCAAGCAGGGGATCAAGGAAATCGCCGAGCAACATGGCAAGTCGGTCTCCTTCATGGCCAAGTACGCGCCAGCCGAAGCCGGCAACTCCTGTCACGTCCACCTAAGCCTCTGGAAAGACGGGCGGAATTTGTTTTGGGAAGCCCACGAAAGGGCCGCGGGTCGCGGCAAAGCCAAACGGAAAAACCGTCCGGACCGGGAGATTCGCGGTTCGTTGTTCTTCCGGCAATTCCTCGGCGGCCTCATTAAGTATTCGCCCGAACTGTGCCTTTTTTTCGCCCCGACAATCAACAGTTACAAGCGGTACCAACCCGGGAGCTGGGCCCCCACAAAAATGGCCTGGGCGGCGGACAATCGCACGGTTGGGTTCCGGGTCGTCGGGGAACAGGACAGTTTCCGGATCGAGAATCGGATGCCGGGGGCGGATGCGAACCCGTATCTCGCCTTCGCCGCAATGCTGGCGGCGGGCTTGGCCGGCGTGGAGGAGAAACTGGATTGCGGTGACGAGTACACGGGCAACGCTTACGTGGATCCCAAGCTCGCGCGGCTGCCCGCAAGCCTCCGCGATGCCGCCGACTTGCTCGAACGTTCGGACCTCGCCCGAGCCGCCTTCGGCCAAGCCGTGGTGGAATTCTATGTTCGCCACGCCCGCCTGGAACTCGAGGCCTTCGGAAATGCCGTGACCGATTGGGAGAAGCTGCGTTATTTCGAACAGATCTAGCTTGCATGCGCCCCCAATCCGATGCCTCTGATGTCCGCCTGAGCGCCACCGCGCCCTCTTACCGCGGGCCGTTCGCGATCATGACGATCCTCTTCTTCATGTGGGGATTCATGAACGTCTGGAACGACATCCTCATCCCGCGTCTCAAGGATGCGTTCGGCCTGGATTATTTCCATGCCATGCTGGTTCAGCTCGCGTTCTTCAGCGCCTATTCCATCGGCGGCTTGCTCTACTTCCTGGTCTCCATCTTTTATGGCGACCCGATTAACCACATTGGTTACAAACGAGGCGTCATCATCGGGCTGTTAATCTCGGCCAGCGGCAGCGCTTTGATTTTCCCGGCGGCGAGCCTCGCGTCGTATCCCTTCATCCTGAGCGCCCTCTTCGTCATCGGCCTGGGACTTGCCTTGCTGCAAATCGCCGCCAATCCTTATGTCACGATCCTGGGCCCCGAACGCACCGCTTCCAGCCGGCTGAACCTGTCCCAGGGCTTTAACTCCTTCGGAACCACCATCGGGCCAATCATCGGCGGCTGGCTGATTTTTACCGTCTTTACTCGTCCGGGCGCGCATGGCGCCGACTCCGTCAAGTTTCCCTACCTGGGCTTCGCGGCCGCTTATCTGCTGCTGGCCGTGTTTTTCGCCTTCGCGCACGTGCCGAATTTTACGAACAAGGAACAAATCGTGCGCGGGGTGGGCGCGCTGAAATATCCGCACACGGTCCTCGGGATGATCGCGATCTTCATGTATGTCGGCGGAGAGATCAGCACTGGCAGCGCGATCGTGAACTTCCTCGGGATCGAACGGCTGGGGAAAATCCCCAAAGAAGTGGCCAGCAGCTACCTGGCTTTTTACTGGGGCGGGTTAATGATCGGCCGGTTCATGGGCGCATTCGCGTTGAGCGACCTGCGCAAGGTCATAAAGCACACGCTGGTGGTGGCGGTGCCGGTCGCTGCCTTCGCCGTCATCCTGGCTCTGCCCGTGGTCAACCGGGCCTTGAACCTCGGTTGGGATCATGTGATTGAGCTGTGCAGCCTGTCCAACGCGCTGCGGTACGGCTCGTTTCTCGCCCTGCTGCTCGTGGCGTTTTTCCTCGGCGAATCCAGCCCGCACCGGATGCTGGCGATTTTCAGCGGCGTGATCATCCTCCTGATGATCACCGGCATTGTCAGCGCCGGCGAAACTGCCAAGTGGGCCATCCTCTGCGTCGGGCTGTTTTGCTCGGTGATGTGGTCGAATATTTTTTCACTCGCCATCGAGGGGCTCGGCTCGCTGAAGAGCCAGGCCTCGTCGTTACTGGTGATCGCGATTTTGGGCGGTGCCCTCCTACCGCCCGCCCAGGGTGCGGTCGCTGACAAGTGGGGCATTCAGTTTTCCTTTGTCGTGCCCATCGTCGCCTTTGCCTATATCGCCTTCTACGGGCTATATGGATACCGGGCCGGAAGATCCGGTCCTGGCCGGGATGTTTCCTAGAGCGTTTCGGCAAGGGGCGAAGGCCTCGAGTGGAATCATCCTGTTCCGTATCCCTCCGCCGTCTGCGACCGCGGTCGCCGAACGCGTCGCTTTGATCCTCGGTTCACGGGCCGACTGGCCAGGCCATTTGGGCACTGAGAGCCGAAGACAGAAAGCCGAGGGCAGAGCAATGAAAACTGCGAAACCGAGACCGTGGAAGGCTGGCTGAAGCGTGTTGGTGCGTTTTCAGAAGCGACATTCCCCGGGACGGGACCCGGAGACATTGGCTGTGGAGGGCGGCGGACTCCGTGGACACACTGTGATGTGTCAGACTATCTTCTCGCCATGCCGACGAATCTGAAACTGAACGACAAGCTGGTGGCTGACGCGGTGGAGCTTGGAGGCTTCAAGACCAAGCAGGCGGCCGTGAACGCCGCCCTGGCCGAGTTCGTGGGGCGCCGAAATCGGCGGCGGCTGCTGGAGCTCGCCGGTCAGATCGATTTTGATCCGGCTTGGGATTACAAACGGATGCGGGGCCGCCGATGAGGGTGCTGGTGGACACCTGCGTCTGGTCGCAATTCTTGCGGAGAAACCGGCCCGGGAATGATCCGGTGGCGCGTGAAGTCGCGCGTCTGATCCGCGCCGACGCCGTGGAGTTGCTCGGCCCTGTCCGCCAGGAGTTGCTTTCCGGCGCGCAACCGCAGGAGCGTTTTGCCCAGCTCAAGGAGTACCTGCGCTTCTACCCTAACCTTCCACTGGACGAGGAGGACGATGAGAATGCCGCTCACTATTACGATCTTTGCCGCCGGCAAGGGGTGCAAGGCACGGCTACCGATCTGCTCATCTGCGCCGTGGCGGTCCGGCATGGGTTGCGGATCTTCACCACGGACACCGATTTCGATCTCTACGCCAGGCACCTGCCCATTACCCGGCACGCCGCCCGAAACCGATGAGCGGACACCACCGGTGCGCCGGTTCGCGCATCCCAGACCTGGCGCTGTGGTCACGGGGGGGTGGCCGACATACGGCCGTCCCGGCTGAATTCAACGGAGACAACCTCGCCCTCGTGAGCCATCAGCGGCGCGGAGGTTGACCCGCTCTCCCTCCTTTCCCTTCGCCGACGCTGGTCTGCCCGCACCAGTTTTGTCTCTAGGGCGTCAGGCGTTTTTTGCCCTCATTAGGTTTTGGCAAAAATCTTTGCCTTTCGGGAGCGCTTTGGTAAGTAATTGGCCAGCAGCAACGGGGACGGGTCTTTAGGTCCTCCCTGCAACCGACAGTCATCTGGGTCTATGAATGCAAGTTCTCGCGAAGCGATCCCAAGCTCAGCTTCCACCACAGCCGGAGTCAACCGCCGCGATTTCATCACGCGCGCGCTGGTGGTTTCCGCTGGAGCGGCGGCATCCGCTGGCGCAGCCGGGGGGACAACAGGTTCTTCGCGCCCGCCCGTCCTCGCTTCCAGCAAAGGCACGCTGCCGATGGGGAAGATTGGCAAGCTGACGATCAGCCGGCTAATCTCCGGGGGCAACCTGATCAGCGGGTGGGCGCATTCGCGCGACCTGCATTATGTGCCCAGCCTGATGCGCGCCTACAATACCGAAGAGAAAGTTCTCGACACTCTTCAGCTTCTCGAGGAACACGGCGTCAACGCGATCATTGCCGACCCGATCAAGAAGCCCAAAGACATCTTCGCGCGCTACTGGAAGGAACGCGGGGGGAAGATCCAGTGGATTGCCGAAGGCCATCCCGACATGGATGATTGGAAGACGAACATCGCCCAATCGATCGATTTTGGGGCTGCCGCGGTCTACATCCAGGGCGTCAAGTCGGATCAGTTTCTAAAAGCCGGCCGCCTGGATTTGCTGGGCAACTGTGTCGAGTTCATCAAGTCCAAAGGCGTGCCCGGCGGGATCGGCGCCCATAAACTCGAAGTGATCGTGCTTTCCGAGAAGAACAAATACGGCGCCGACTTTTACGTCAAGACCTTGCATCACACCAATTATTGGTCCACGCGCCGGCCGGACCAAAAAGACGACGTGGTGGATAACCGCGCCGATAATTACTGGGACATGGAGCCGGAGAAGACCGCCGCGTTCATGCAGGAAGTGCAAAAGCCATGGATAGCCTTCAAGGTTCTGGCGGCCGGCGCTATCCGGCCAGAGTCCGGGTTCAAGTACGCTTTTGCCAACGGGGCCGACTTTATCTGCGTCGGCATGTTCGACTTCCAGGTCGAGCAGAACGTCGCGCTGGTAAGGAATCTCCTGCCGCAAGTTCAAAACCGCGAACGGGCCTGGCTGGCTTAGCCGCGTCCAAACCGTTGGGCAGGCCTCCCGCCTGTTTCCAGCTACTTTGCGGCCGGACTCGCAGTTGGTTTTAGTCGCGGCTTCCAGCGAAGCCTTTTCCCGCGGCGCGCCCGTCGTTACCTGTCCTTGGCAACCAATTATCGACGACGCCGGGTTCGCTGATTATTGTGCTCCGCGTGCGGCAGCAAGACATCCCGGTTGATAGCGGCTCCCGGCGCGAGGCCGGAGGCGCTTTCGAGCTCGGCTTTACTCCCGGCCGTTTCGCGGCTCTTCTTGCCGTGCTGATCTTTGTCGCCTTCCCGCAGGTCCTGCTCGGACTGCAGACTTTCGTCGTGCGCGACTTCGGGTTCTTCGCGTATCCGCTGGCGCACTATCTGCGCGAGTGTTTTTGGAAGGGGGAGGTGCCTTTATGGAATCCTTTCAGCCACTGCGGCGTGCCGTTCCTGGCGCAATGGAACACAATGCCCCTTTACCCTCCGGCGTTGATCTACCTGCTGCTGCCGCTGTCCTGGTCGCTCAGCTTTTTCTGTCTCGCGCACCTCTTTTGGGCCGGTCTGGGCATGTATTTTTTGGCGCGGCGATGGACGGGTAGCCGGCTGGGCGCTGCGCTGGCCGGTTTGATCTTCGGGTTCAATGGATTTTCGCTGAACCTGCTGATGTGGCCCAGCCACATCGCGACGTTGAGCTGGATGCCCTGGGTAGTGTTAACGGCCGAGGCCGGTTGGGTGAGCGGCGGCCGAAAAATCGCTGCGGCCGCGCTGGTCGGTGCGCTGCAAATGCTGGCAGGCGGGCCGGAAACCATTTTTTTCACCTGGGCCATTTGCGGGGTGCTCTGGGTCGCGCACCTGGTTGCCGAGTGCCAGGCGAGCGGAGTCCGCGCGATGCTCAAGCCCTTTGCACGGTTCCCGGCGATCGTCCTCCTGGTAGCCGGATTGGCCGCGGCGCAGTTGCTGCCGTTCCTGGACCTGGCGGCGCATTCGCAACGCGAGGGCGGGTTCGCCGACACGCGTTGGTCCATGCCCGCCCGCGGCTGGGCGAACTTCCTGGTGCCGATGGCATTCGGCACTACTGTGAAACAGGGCCTCTTTTTCCAGCACGGCCAATACTGGACGTCCTCGTACTATCTTGGGATAAGCACGCTGGTGCTCGCCGCCTTGGGGGTAGCCCGAGTATTTACATCACACGGGATGCGGAGGAACCGGAGCACCGAGATGTCGTCGGCTTATGCCGCGCGCGCTGCCCAAGCCGACAACATGTCGGCGCTCCAACTCGGCGAAACCTCCGGGCCGGGTAGAGGGCGAAGAGTGCGGCTCTGGCTGCTGACTGGCGGCGCGCTGCTGGCGCTGGTGCTGGCGACGGGCGACCAGACGATCCTGTCGCGCTTCGCCCGCCGACTGTTGCCGCAACTGGCGCTCATGACCTATCCCGTGAAGTTCGTGACGGTTGCGGTTTTCGCCCTGCCAATGTTGGCAGCGTTCGGGATGGCCTGGCTCGAAAAGCCGGTCAAATCCCCGCCGCGCAACCGGTTGTTGGCGTCGGGCGCAATCGTCGCCGTGCTGTTGATCTTTGTTCTTTTCTGGGTCTGGCTGTCCCCGTTAGCCAACGACAACACCGGTGCGGCGCTGCGCAATGGCCTCGGCAGAGCTGCGTTTCTCATCGTAACCGTGGCCCTCCTGACCGCCCTTGTGCCCGGAAAACTCACAAAGGCGCCGGAGTCGCTTGTGACTCGGCCTCTCTTGGTAACGCTGCTGCTGGTTGTGTTTTGGCTGGATATCTGGACACACGAGCCCCAACAGAATCCGGTCGTGCCTTCCTGGGTTTACCAGCCAGGCCTGGCCCGCCTACAACTCGCACTCAACCCGGAACCTGGGTTAGGGCGTTCCCGGGTCATGGTCTCGCCGGCGGCGCAAAGGGATTACCTGAGGACCGTGCTCGAGGACGTGAAGGCCAATTACCTTGTGAAGCGGCTCGGCTTTTTCGCCGACTGCAACTTGTTGGACTCCGTTCCGAAAGTAGACGGCTTCTTTTCCCTGTGTCCGCGCGAGTGCGGCGAACTCAACTCCGCCGTTTACGTCTCCGGCGTTGGCTACGGCGCAGGGCTGCCTGATTTTCTTTCCGTATCCCACATCACTGTCCCCGGGGAATCAGGCAAATGGACCACACGCGACACCTTTCTGCCGCTGGCCACAGGTGGACAAGTCCCATTGTTTCTGGACGACACCAACGCACTGCGCACGCTGTTAAGTGCTGACTTTGACCCGCGCAAAAATGTCATCCTGCCGTTTGAAGCGAGGGCTCTCGCCTCCACAGTGGGGCGATCACCTGTGCGCGTTCTGGTAAAGTCAATCCAGACGACGGCGCACCAGGTCGACTTCGAGGTCGACGCCGCGAACCCGGCGGTGGTCGTGCTCGCGCAAACTTATTACCACCCGTGGCGTGCGTGGGTGGACGAAAGCCCGGCGACTTTGTTGCGAGCCAACTATGCTTTTCAGGCGCTGGTGGTACCTGCCGGAGCGCACCAAGTGCGGTTGCGTTACGTCGACCGCATGTTCCAAGTCGGAATGGGCGTAAGCGCAGCAGCGTTGGCGGTGTGTCTCGGCTGGGTGCTCGGGCCGGCCTTGGTCCAGCGCTTCGCCGACCAAGGGCAGCAAGATAAATAAAATACCGTTTGCTCTCCCCAGCCCTCCTCGAGCGGAGCGGAGGGAGATCCTTTGTGTCTGTTTAGCAGACAGTGAAGATCCCGCTTTAGCCGGTTGCCGTTAGCCGCTACTTTGACCGGAATGTTGGAACCCTGGCATATCCCGCTGCTGTTCGGAACCGGCCTGGCGGCGGGTTTCGTGGATTCCATCGCCGGTGGAGGCGGGCTGATCACCTTGCCCGTGCTAATGAGCCTTGGGTTGGGCCCAAAAGAAGCGCTTGGCACAAACAAACTCCAGGCCACGTTCGGTTCCGGCAGCGCAGCCTGGCATTATGCCCGGGCTGGGACGGTTCAGTTACGAGACTGCGCCCGAGGTTTCGTTTTTTCTCTGGTCGGCGCGGCGCTGGGCGCCTTGGCGGTACAGCAGCTTGATCCGTCGTTCTTGAAACGCGCGATTCCAATCCTGCTACTGGCGGTTGGGATCTATGTGCTGCTGAAGCCGCAGCTGGGATCGAAAGATTTGCGGCCCAAAATGCCTCAAACCTGGTTCGACCTGGCATTCGGCCTGGGGATCGGTTTCTATGACGGGTTTTTCGGCCCCGGCACGGGAACATTCTGGGCGATGGCGTGCATGCTCGCACTGGGACACAACATGATGCGGGCGACGGGTTACACCAAGGTAATGAACTTTGCCAGTAATCTGAGCGCGCTTGTTTTCTTCCTGGCCGGTGGAAAAGTTTTATACGCAGCCGGCTTCATCATGGCTTTAGGCCAACTCCTGGGCGCGAGGATTGGATCGAAAATGGTCATCACTCGCGGCACAAGATTCATCCGCCCGATCTTTCTCACGGTCGTACTGGCGCTCACTCTCAAACTGCTTTGGGAAGCCTACTTCCGCGCGTAGCCTCGCTCTCACGGCTCGTAAAGCCGCTTCATCACCCGCGGGTCTTCATCCGCGGCGGGGTTGATCAACACCACCGGCTCGACCGTGAGCGACTCCGCGAGGCTGGCCGCAGGCAGGCTCTGTTCCTTGTGCCAGACAAGGTCGAACTGGAATTCCATGATGCCTGGTTCGTCGGCGAGGAAGTTGGTGTACCAGAAATTGTTCAAGAGCATCGCGCGCAGCCGGTGGACATCCCGCGGCGCGGTCATCCGGCGGGCCAGGGTGGATTCGGCGCCGAACGTGATCAACGGGGTGTCCCGGCCAACCCACAGCCAGTGGCCGCCCGGAGTCGAAAAGTCGACCCACCCATCTACGGCGAAGTAATCACGGCAGGATTCGCCCAATTGATCCGCGAAAGGCGTGAAAGGCACGCCGCCGCTGCTCACTTCAGGCAGCGCCGATTCCGTCGGCAACGGAAAGTCGAGAAAGAAAATTTCAGGCGCGGCGGAAGAAAGTCGATTAAGCCGCAACGTGAGCCGCGCGCGGGGTTCGCGTTTCCAGATTTCCAGGACGCGAACCGCCCAGCCAAGGCGGGGATGGCGCAACGACTGTTTGATCTCGATCGTGTACGGCGTCTCGACGCGCTCTGCCGGCCCGGCCGCGACAGCAGGCACTTCCACCAGGTGTTCGCGTCGCATTTTCTCCCTGGCCTCGCCGTGTTGGGCGTGAATATCCGCCAGAATCCAACGGGGCGCGAAGCCCTCCACCTTGACGGCGGCGAAATTGCCAAGTCCGTCAATAAAGAGCGGCTGCGACATCCCGGGCCAGACGATCCGCTTGGGCCAGCCGAAATCGTCCAGCGTTATCTCCGGCGATTGCGCGGGTGGTTCGGCAGATTCGGCGGGCGCCTGGGTGCTTAAGCGGAGCCGTTTGACCGTATTAGGTTCGAGCCGGTCAACCCAAAACCGCGCGAGCTTGCTCGGGGCCTGATCGGAAAAGGTTGCCGAGACATCCTCGGAACTCAAATCGTCGGGGCTCCTGGGCCGGCCCCAGGGTTGGATGCCCCGCTCGAAGTGCAGTTTCAGGCGGGCGCCGGTCTGCGGATCTTCGACGGAATGGTAGTCGTCACGTAGAGCGGTGGCGATGAAACTGACCCAGCCGCTAAACGGTCCGGGACTGGGATTGGCGACGAAAATGCCTTCGCCCTCCGGCAGCAACCGAGTTCGGGCGCGCTGGCTCAGCAGCCACTCGGCACGCGCCATCGGACGCCACGCCAGCCGGCTCTTTTCGTTGAATTGCCCCAGCGTGTCGAGGCTGAAAGGCTTGGCCACGCTGAGGCTGGAGCCCCAGGTGTGCTCGTCGAACAGGCACAGGTCACGATATAGCCCGTCGGCAATCGTCTCTGCCGCAGGGGTTATCGGCCCCCAAACCGGCGAGGCGGCGGCCGCCAGGTACCGTTTCGCCGCGCGGCTCGCAGCGACCTCGCGCGGGGCCGACGCGGTGCCGTTGGCCCACCAATCCGTCCACTCGCCGGTCCGTTCGGGAGCTGACGGGCCAATCGCCTTTTCCATCTGCCGCATCGCTTCAACGACGGTCGTCAGCCGCAGCCGCGGCTCCAAACCGAGCCGGTTCCAGGCGGCGACGAAATCGGCAATTGGCGGGAATGGCGGATCGTTGTCAAATCGCCATTGGCTCGTAATCGAGATCGTGAGGATGGGATAACGGTAGCCGGATCGTTCCAGCGCGCGCAGCCGTTCGAGGCAGATCGAGTGGGCTCGACGTAACGATGCTTCGTCGGTTCGCAAGATCTCGCCCGCGCGTGGCGGCCGGTAGGCCGCGTCCGCGGCGCGCGGCACCGGTCCGCGCCGCCATTCACCGGCTTCAAAGAAGTCGAAGCCCGACCCGTAGCCGATGTTGAGCCAGACAAAAAGCCGGCGGCCGTCGGGCATCTTCCACCAAAAGGCCGCGGGCCGCGGGAAGGGCAACCCGCCGCTGTCCTCGTTGACGCCTGTGAACAGGTAATGAACGCCCCGGTCCAGCAAACCCATGGCCGCTGCTCGCGGCACGCCGTTGACATCATCCTGGATTGCGGTCGCGGGCTGGACGCTCCGCCACAGGTCTTCGGGCAGCCAATGCAGCATCGTCCGCCATTGCGCCGCGTTCATGAACGGCGTGTTGTTGAACGGCAGGGCGCTCACCTCGATTTGGCCCGCCCGCACCGCTTTCAGAAACTGTTCGCGCCGATCCGGCGGCGCGGCCTGCCACCAGTCGTTCACCGGCAGCGTCGCCTCCGCCGTCCAACAAAACCGCCGCTCCGCGGGGCCGCCTTGCGTGTCGAGCGCGGCGTCTAGCGCGATGTCCAGATATCGCCGGTACAAATCCCGGCACACATCCGGGTGGTCCGTAAACCCGACGTCGGTGTGCGAAAAGTGAACGAGGTTGATCTCACGGATGACCGGCGCAGTGGGTGCGTCCGCCCCCGCGACGTCAGCCACTGAGCTCAGGGTCATGAGGGCTGCCACCAGACCGAGTGCGTGGAGGTCTTTCCGACGTGTCACGAGCCTGGCAAACAACGGGGTAACATTGTGCAATCCGTTTGGCATGGGGTCATTAAATATCGCGCGGCGGTATCGCACAACTCGCGATTCGCGCCGGCCGCAAGTCAGAGTGGCCTGAGCGGGAGCCTCCCCAGTCCCGAACGGGGGACTGGCGGCCCGGAAGGCTGCCCGAACAGCCGGCGGTTCGCCTCCTGATACGTCGGCGCCTACAATCTGTGCCTTTTGCCGCTGGTACTCTCTACCAGCAGAAGAACCGGTAAGGGTCGTCCCATTCCTGAGGTTTATCCAGGTAGAGCCCTTCAAGCCACCGGGTCTCAGTCTGGCGGACAGGCTGATGAAAGCGCTCGAGAACGGGTGTGGAGCCTGACGCGCCCAGGTTCGCCAACAACCGGGTCGTCAGCGCCGAGGTCCGTCGGTACGTTCGCCGCAGATTGCTCTGGTCACTCGAACCGAACCAGGCAGGCACAAGCTGGCAAAATACCACGGGTACGTTCGTTGCCTGCGCCAGCACGCCGCCGCCGAACACCATCACCCCTGAAGAGACCAGCGGGATCACGCGCGGGTCGCGGTTGAGAACGTCCGCCGGGGCCACGCCCGCCAGCGGCGAGTTCCGGCTGAAGGGCGGAAAGAAAGCGGCGATGTGCTCCGCTCCCTTCATCTTCACTTCGAACGGCAGGAACGCCTTCGCTTCCTCCTCGTCGAGTCCAAGAGCCAGGATATTTCCCCCTGTCTTGGTGAACTCCGCGATGGCCGAGGAGTCCGACGCCAACTGCTTGCCGCCGCCGGGGCCAACCACCAGCACGTCATTTTGGGAGAGCTTGCCCGTTTCATACGCGCGAGGTGAAAAGCCGGCCAGCTCGAGTTCTTTTCTCTCCGAGGGGTCGCCCGCGTAAACCACCTGCCGCCGGAGCGCAGGTCTCCAGGTCGCGGCATAGCGCACAAGGTTGCGCGCCAACGTTTCAGCCGCCGGGTCGCTCTCGGTGCGCCCGGTGACGTCCACCTGGCAGAACAACACCAGGCCCTTGCCGTCGTGGTACTCGAGCAACGGGCTGAACTGCAGGCCAAAACCGCCGTCCAGGATCGGCAGGAAATCACCACGGGCAGGTTTTTCGATAAGGACGGACGCGACGTTTCCGCGGTTGCCGGCTCGCCAAAGGCGTGTCACAGGGATGCCGCACCACTTGACCTCGGGCGCATGGCGTTGGCCGATCACGTATTTGAGTTTTGGCGGAAGCAGGGTTGCCTGGCCACACCAGTCCCGCAACTGGTCATCGCCGATCCCTTCGAGCAGGGGGTGATCCGGCACCCGCTTGAACACGCGGCGCAGCCCGTATTCTGCCACCCGGAACCCGAACCTTTGTTCGAGCGTTTCAGAAGACTGCTCGAACACGATCACTTTCAGACCATCGCGCACGCGGCCGACGTCGGGCCCCGGCGAATCCGGCGCCAACGCTCCCTGGCCTACGATCAAGACATCGTAGCCCGACAGATCGGTCCCACCATCCACTGGAGCGCACTCGACCCCCAAACTCTTCATCAGTTTCCCTGTCTCTCCCTTCGGGTCGAACAGGGCGATTTTCGCATTAGCATCAACCGGCTTCGGACGCGGCAGGACATCGATGGCAAACGTGTCTCTCTGAACTTCCCCATTGGAGAACCTCACCGTGGCCGTCAGCTCGTACTGGCCGGGTTCGGTCTGCGCAGGGAGCGCGAAAGTCACCGGCACCCGTAATTGTTGGCCGGTTGCCACACGCGCTTGCTGCCGTCCGGAAATCGGCTTGGGCAGCGCGAACGACCAAACGCATTCAGCGGCAATTGTCTGCCGCGAGTTATTGATCACGATGATTTGCTTCTCGATCTTGTCGCCGGGGAGGAAATTGTGGTCCTTGCTGGTGAAGGCCGCCGGTTTGCCGCCGAGGTAGGCGAGCAGCGGCAGGTTGTTCCGGTAGAGCGCCTGCGCCGCCGAGGTGGGAAGCCAATCCGCCCGCTCGAACGACGTGTTCATCCATGCCATCTGGTCCTCCACGTAATCCGGACTCAGACCGGGCCGCTGCAAATCGTCCCAGTCCACTTTCAAGTCCTTGCGGGTACGGTTCGCGGCTTCGCGCAATTTCCAGAAAAGACCGTGGTCCCAGGGACAAAACGCCGATACGCCCCACGTCCGAAATGCGCGCAGGTTGTCCGTCAGGTACATCGTGAAGATCGCGTTGCGTTGCTCGAAATCGGGAGATTCGATGGCGTTCCGCGGATAATCCCACCGGTGCCACAATGGGCCGTCGCGGAAACGTTTGGCTTCCCAACGCAGACAATCTCTCTCGACATCAGTGATTTGATAAGCCCGGTCGCCCAGAAACTGCGCGTTCCACTCCGCCATGCAGAGTTCCCAGGGCACCACGGCGCTGCCAAAAGTCCGCACGCCTTTGTACCAGCCGCGATACATCATCCAGTCCCACGCAATCGGCACCCCATACTCGCACAGAAACACCGGCTTCACGCCGGTGGTTGCCCAGTGTTCGAACCAATCCGACATTTCCTGGATCGGCGCGAAGTTGGCGTAGAAATTCGCCGTGTGCATCGAGCTGAGGTTCCCCGACGAGTGATGGTAAACGATGCGGCTCGGGTCCAGTGCCCTCACGATCGCCTCCGCCCGCAACGCCTGTTTCACATTGTTAGCCGACCACTGGTTGCGCGCGTCCTGCACCCCGTCGATCATGTCCGGGTTCATCGATTCCTCCGTGCCGGTAGCGTTATGGCTCATCGAGTAGCACACGACCGACGGGTGGTTCTGCGCCACGCGCACGTAAAACGCCGCATGCCGCGCGTAACCGTTATTTTGGTCCGCATCGGCGGCTTTCCAGTCATACTGCCCGAAGTGCGGCTGGGAAAACGAAACCAACATGCCCTCATCGTCGGCGGCCCTTAACACCTCCGCGAAACTCAAATGTGTCCCGGGCTCACAACCGTAATTGTGCGTGTAAACAAAGTTGACACCGAAGCTCTTCAGGCGCTGGAGGCTTTCTCGTGTCCCCTCGTAAGTCGCCCAGGCCGCTCCCATTTGCGCGTTGTCGAGCGGGACGGCACACAGAAAGATGCGGCTGCCGTTCAGGTAGAAGTCCCGGCCGTCAATCCAGAACTCGCGAAATCCGAACCGCTCGGGCAACGCAGTGTCGAGGACCCGGCCGCGGGCGTCGAGCAGCGAGAGGCTGGCCTCGTAAGCGTTCGTGGGAGTGTGCGTGTCCCACAGTTTGTCCGCCTTCCAGCTCCCGGTGAACGAAAATCGGCCGCCTTCAACGTCGCCCCCTTTGAAGCGCGGGCTGGTGATTTCCTTCACGTCCCGGCCGTGGTCGGTGACATTCGCGCGAAGCGTATACTGAGATTGTGGTTCCAGCCCTTGCAGCGCTGCGTCGAACCCGATGGTCCAGTTGCGCACCGACGTACTCACTTTCACGTTCGCCACTCGAGCGCTCGCAGGCTCCCCGACGAGGTAAACATCCCCGCAAAGCCCGCGGCGTTCCACCCGGCCCTGGATCTTCCTCGCGCCGAAGGTGTCGCTATAAGAGAGCATCACTCCTTTCAATGGCATCGCGATGACGGCGATGCTCAGCAGGTGCCGTCCACCCGGGCGACAAAGAGTTGTGAGGTCCACCTCGCCACCGGAAAACCGAAGTTCGCCGGCCTTCTGGCCATCCACCGCCACCGTCGCGAACGAGTTCAGGTAATCCAGCGAAAGCGCGATCCGGCGCCCCCCCCAATTCGTAGGCACGCTGAATTCGCGTTGATACCAGGCGGCGGTAACCTCGCCCAGTCTCACGTCCTTCCAGTCGGGATGCGCATACAAAGTCTGGCAGTCCTTTTGCATGTAGTCCGTAATTCCGGGCCAGCAGCCGGGAACTTTGAAGTATCCCCATCGCCCGGTGGGCACTCTCTCGCCGATTTCTTTTGCGGGTTGCCAGCGCCACAATCCGTTCAAACAAACGCGCTCGCGCGTGGGCGTGGCTTCGCGGTAAGCCTGGCCCAGGTCCCAAACCGCCCGGACACCTTGCGGCAGCGAAACCGCGGTTACGTCCTGGCCCGAGCCGGTTAACGGGATGAACAACAGAGCCGAAACCCCCAGCAGTGTTCGTGTGTCGATCTTCATGGTATTCGTTCGCACCGTGAGGTCGCCCTGGTCATCGGCATCACCTGGAACCGCAACCCGCAGCGCGATTTTCCAGCGCCCATGGTGCGCAAATCAAATGATCGGATCATCAGAGTCTGCGATGCCGCGTCAAACATAAAAACCGAAAGAGTGGAAGATTCCTTTCGTCTGTTTAGCGAACCGAAAACGGCAGCAAGCTGCGCGCACTCCAAACGCTGGGGCGCAATTCGCAACGCATCCGGGTTCGCGAAGCGTTTCGTCCAATGAGGCTCCTTCCACGAAAACTCTTGATCTCCGTCGCCCAGCCGAAGAACGTGCCATTGCATGCATCCTGGCTTGCCACCCAATCAGGTCCTGGGAACACGTCGTGTCTTTGGGGCGATCGCCGCGCTCTGGATCTCAACGGGCTTCGCGCCGCTCACGGCGCACGAGCCGGTCCGGGCCCGTCAGGCCATGGTGGTGACGGTCGAGCCCCATGCGACAGATGTCGGCGTCGCCACTTTGCAGAGTGGCGGCAACGCCGTCGACGCCGCCGTTGCCGTGGGACTCGCGCTGGCAGTGACCCATCCCTCGGCCGGCAACCTCGGCGGGGGCGGCTTTATGCTCATCCGCCTCGCTGACGGTCGAACCACATTTATCGATTTTCGCGAGCGTGCGCCGGGCGGGGCGCATCGTGATATGTATCTCGATACTGAAGGCAGACCGACAAAAGACAGTGACGTCGGTTACCGAGCTTCGGGTGTGCCCGGTACGCCGCGCGGCTTGGAATTCGCTCACCGCAAGTATGGTGGAAAACCCTGGGCTCAACTGGTGAAACCTGCCGTGCAGTTGGCGTCCAAAGGCTTTCCGCTTTCCTACAGCCTTGCGCGCGGGCTGAAGGCGAACCAGGATCGGCTCAGCCTGCCCTCCGACTCCAGGCGAATCTTCCTGCGGAATGGCCGGCTCTATGAACCCGGTGAGATCCTCAAGCAGCCTGAACTGGCGCGCACGCTGAGGCGCCTGATGAAAAGCGGCGCAAAGGACTTTTATGAAGGCGAGACTGCCCGGCTCATCGCTGCCGACATGCAGGCCCACGGCGGGTTGATCACACTCGACGACCTCCGGGCTTATAAGGTGGTTGAGCGCCATCCGTTGACGGGTACCTATCGCGGCTACTCGATCATCACGGCGCCGCCGCCCAGTTCCGGCGGTGTGGGAATCCTGCAAATGCTCGGCATGCTGGAGCCGACCGACTTCGAAAAAGCGGGGGCCGGCTCTGCCCGGACGACTCATTACCTGGCGGAGGCCATGCGCCGCTTTTTCGCCGACCGCAGCCGTTACCTGGGCGACCCTGACTTCTACAACGTTCCCACCGCGTTGCTCCTCGACCCGAAGTATATCGCCGACCGGCGTCAGACCATCGACCCCGAAAAGGCCTCTCCGAGCACGGCAATCTCCGCGGGAACCCTGGCGTCCCACGAGAGCCGTCAAACTACGCACTACTCGATTGTCGATGCGGCCGGGAATGCCGTCGCGGTGACCTATACGCTCAACGGCGGCTACGGCAGCGGCGTCACTGCCGCCGGCACCGGCGTGCTCCTCAACAACGAAATGGACGATTTTTCTCTCAAGCTCGGTGCGCCCAATCTGGGGCAGATGGCCTACGAGAGCGACGCCAACGCGATATCTCCCCGCAAAACTCCCCTCTCGTCGATGACACCTACCATCGTCCTGCGCGATGGCCGGCTCTTCGCGGTCCTCGGCACCCCAGGCGGACCCACGATCATCAATACCGTGCTTGAAGTGCTTGTGAACCTGATCGACTTCAAGATGAACGTCACCGACGCCGTTGACTCCCCTCGTTTCCACCATCAGTGGATGCCGGATCAACTCGAGGTGGAACGAGGATTTTCGCCTGACACCATCGAGCGGTTGAAAGCGCGCGGACACAACGTGAAGATCATGCCGCGCCAGGGCGAAGTCGCGGCCATTGTCGCGGCGAGCGGCTGGCTTGAGGGCGCGGCCGATCCCCGCACCGAAGGCACTGCGAGAGGATATTAAATGCGAAACGCCTGGTGCCGACGCTACGTGTTCGCTGCCCTGCCGATGCTGTGGCTGGGTGTCTTGACCTTCACGGGTTCAGTGGCTGCCCAAACGAACTCCGCCAGCACGGACCTGCAGTACATCGACACGAGCTTCGAGAACTCCTCGCCGATCTGGTACGATGTCGGACCGGACGGGGTCATCTACGTTCACCTGCTTTACGACCACGAACGCTCTTCGCCCAACCGCGCCGCCGGACACTTTCATTTCCTGGTTCAGGCAAAAACCGGCTCGCAACTCACGCTGGAATTCAAAAACCTGGACAATGTCTGGAACGGACGCCCCGGGTCGGTAGCAAAGGAATTGAAGACGGCGGTCATCTCGGAGAACGGGCGCGACTGGACATCCGTTCCCACGGAGAGTCTCCCGGAAGATCGAGTACAGCTCAGGATCCGCATGCCCAGCCCCGAACTGTATGTGGCGCGCGTCGAACCGTATCGCCTGTCCGACCTCGAGCGGCTGCTTGTCTCAATCAGGACAAACCGCCTGGTTGCCGTCGACGTTATCGGCAAAACCGTCGAGGGACACCCGCTGGAGATCGTGCGTATCGGAAACCCCCGAGCCAAATGCCGAGTCTTCCTCCGTGCGCGAGCGCATCCGTGGGAAGCCGGCAGCAGTTGGGTTGTCCAGGGTCTTACCCACCGACTGCTTCAGGGTGACAAGCAAGCTCGGGAATACTTGAAGCGCTATTGCGTTTACATCCTGCCGATGGCCGACAAGGATGGTGTCGCGCGCGGACTCACTCGCTTCAACCTTCGCGGCCGGGATCTCAACCGCGATTGGGATAAGCCCGCCGATCCGGATCTGGCTCCCGAGAATTACGCGCTCGAAAAGTGGCTCGAGAAAATGATCAAAGCTGGCCAGGCTCCGAACCTCGCGCTGGAATTGCATAACGACGGTGGCGGTCAACTCCACCTCAGCCAGCCGCCCGTGCCCAATCTGAGCCAGTACCTGGAGCGGATGGCATTATTGGAGCGGTTGCTGCGCCAACACACCTGGTTCACCGAGGGCAGCACCCCGGGAGGCTTTCGCAACTCCGGCACCCTCGGTGACGGCTGGCTCGAACGTTACAGGATCGACGCCGTGGTTCATGAATTCAACTGCAACTGGATTCAAGGCTTGAAGGACTATCCTTCGGGTCGGCATTGGGAGGCTTACGGCGCAGCGTTAGCGCAGGTTTTCTACGATTATTTCGAATGAACCGCCTTCGAATAACGATTCTGGTGTTGGGGGCCGTTGTTCTGGTGTTTCTCGTCGGTCTTTGGCTGCGCGCACATCGATCGTTTCCAGTCGCGCTAATCAGGGTACTGGACCCGAGCGGAAAGCCGGTTGCCGGCGCGGTCATTAAACCGGACGGGCTGAAGCCGAAGAAGACGGGCGGCCACTATCTTTGGGTAGAGGATCGTTACCCGGTGAAACCATCCGAGGTGGCGACCGGTAAGGACGGGTATGCGCGAGTGGCCTATCCTTTCTATGTGAGCGAGCGGTTGGAGACCGGCGAAATCAGTTTTTCCGTCAACCACCCGGACTTTGTCCCGGACCAACCCATTCGGAGAGTTTCCGCCACGCCAACCTCCAGCACGCCTCTTCACCAACGAGTGTTGTTCTGGGCCATGGCGCTGTGGCGTCACAAACCCTTCACGGTGGACCCGGTGGTGCTGCAGCCGGGGGCTATCGTGAAAGTTGCTGGCTATAAGGGCGCCGGGCTGGTGGTTCTCACTGGCATCTTTGCGGAGGTCT
Organism: Verrucomicrobiia bacterium; assembly: GCA_036524155.1. Taxonomy (GTDB): domain Bacteria; phylum Verrucomicrobiota; class Verrucomicrobiia; order Limisphaerales; family UBA8199; genus DATDCV01. The sequence goes on along the minus strand of DATDCV010000532.1, from coordinate 2,244 downwards.
CCGGCATGTGGGCTACGGACACCAACGCCTGGCGGCAAATGCCGGATGGCTCGTTGCTCACCCGGCGGGTACCTCCCGGGCCTCGGATGCTCCGCTTGGTTTGGGTAAGCGAGGAGGGAGTGGCCCATTTTAGCGACTTGGTCCAGTTCCAGGCGAACGTGGGACAAACCAACGAATTCCGGCTCGAGTTGAAACCCGGGCTGCGGTTGAACGGAAAGCTCGACATCAAAGTACCCCGCCCTGTCTCGGGCGGACGTGTCATCGCCGAGGTGTGGCCGGAAAACGGAAAACCTGGCCCGGACTCGCTGAGGTGGCACACGTGGAGCGAGGTGGCTTCCAACGGCGATTTCGTTCTTGGGCCCTTGCCGACCGGGCAACTGGAGATCGTCGGGATTTGTGATGGATATATCAGTGAGAACGGCCCTCCGAAGCCGAACTATGCGGGTGTCAGGGTGCCGCAACTGCTCGAGTCCGTGAGCGAGGGACGGTCCATCACCTTGAAAATGGAACCCGCTGCCGCACTGAAGACGATAGTGTTGGATGATAAAGGCCAGCCCCTAAAAGGCGCCACCGTCAGCTTCTGGCCCAATGTCGTGTGGGGAGGGTATGGCACGCGGGTCTTTGGCAGCGACCTTTGGACCACCCTGGATGGGTTTGCTGGCAGGAAGCCCTGGCTCACTCGCGGTTTCTCCTCGCCATTCGAGGCAACCAGCGACGCCCAAGGAGTCGCCGTGGTGTGCAATTTGCCAGCCGACGCGAGCGAGTTCGCCGTGAGCCACCCTGATTTCGACATGCCGCCAGTAAAGACGCCCTGGGGCGACACACAACGGGTCGCGCGTGTCGTCTTGACGCCAGGGCAAACCAATGAGATGACCATCAGGCTCCAAAGGCGGGGAACCGCAGTGATTAGAAACTAAAGCCCGCGCTCGATCTTACTCCCGCACAAGTTTCAGGTTCCGGCCCTTGGCCAGGTCGAAATCGCCGATAAACACCCACCAGTTCTGAAGCGGCCTGCCTTCAAAGGAAAGGCCATTGTCGGGGCCGGGCAGGTGCTGCATCCAGTAGATGAACCAGCGCAGGCTGTTCCCGCTCCACCTGTCACAGTTCAGTCGCGTTTTCTTGCCTGACCCATCCGGCTTCCAGTCGTCCATGTCCGTCTCGACGAAGCGAGAGTTAGCCCAGTCGTAATCCCGTTCGCCGTTCGGCGGGTAATGTGCCCAACCGCATCCCGGACGAACGATCTTGTGCGTGCGGTCGCTGCCGACGAACCGGCCCCAAAATAGCAACCCGGACCATTTGTCTTCGGGTGTCCGGTCCCGGCCGTCAAAATAATTCAGGACCGCTTCGATCTGGTGCATGTGATCCTCAATCGCCTCGGACGTGCCCCGCTGGTAATTGTAATGGTAAACCGTGTAGGTCTTGCCGAGCACCGGCAGGTCCTTTGGGTCGCGGTCGCTGTTGCTGACGTCACCGAAACGGCTGGCCATGTTGGATTCCCAAAGGTCCACCTTGCCGCCGTGATACCCCCAGATCCAAACCTCTTTGACTCCTTTCTTCTCCACCCAATCTTTGATGCCGATCCGGTCAAGGATCTTCCGATAATCCGTCATCGGCGTCCGGTGCCCCGGCTTGGACCAGGTTGGCAGTGGCTCCAGAAACTCGAAGCTGCCCGCCACCTCGTAACGCAGCGCGGGCACCGCGTTGGAGTCCACAAAGCCACGGTAGCGAGAGCCGTCCTCCAACTCCGCCATGGCTTCCCTTGTCTGCCGCCGGGTCTTCTCCCGAATCGCCTCGAGCGATTCGCCGACGTCGCCTGTGACCCGGACATCCACATTAGCACCATTCGTCGGGAAGTAATGGACCACCAGTATGGGTATAACAAAGTTGTCAGGGACGATCTCGCTCGCGCGCGGATGAATCGCCGCACCCGCTCCCTGGACCGCCAGGATCACGCCGATGACGGAAGAATGTATGCCCTTCATCTGCAGCGTTGTCATTTCGCACAAGTTTGAGTTCACCGAACCCGAAATCCTTTACGGCCCCGGCAAACAGGGAGGCATTCTCAGAGTCTGCGGCAATCCATATGTCGAGATCCCCCGTGAACCTCGGGTAACCGGCGTCGCCACCGACCACCAAGTACCTAACTCCGCTTGAGTTTAACAACTCGACAAACTCGTGAAAGTCTTTGTTCTCCAGGAGCAACATGGGCATTGATGTAGGCTCGCCGGAGCGAGTCCAGCGCGC
>DATDCV010000531.1:0-10604 GCA_036524155.1 Verrucomicrobiia bacterium | reverse complement strand
GCTCGACATGAGATCGGGCCGGGTGATGGCGACGGCGGACGTGATGCGAGAGCCGGTTTCGGCTGCCATCTCGCGGGACGGGGAAACGCTGGCGGTGGCGCACCTGCTTGCGGCGGGCGCCGCGAACGCGGAGGTTGTTCGGGCGGGGGTTTCGCTGTTGGAGGCGGACAACTTGAACAGGCGCGGAGTAGTTTGGCTACCCAACGGCAGTTCGTCCGTGCGGGGGGTGGCGTTTCATCCGGCCAAGGACGTGTGCGCTGTAGTGCATGGCATCGGCCGTTTTCAGATTCCGACGACGCAGGTTGAGTATGGGTGGATGAATGTGAGCGCGCTGAGCTTGATCTCGGCGGGGCGGAAGGAGTTGGTGGCGAGCGTGGTGCTGGATGAGGCACGGCGGGGAACGGCGAACCCGTGGTGCGTCGGTTGGGCGGCTGATGGGAGGTACCTGTGCATTGGGCACGCCGGAACGCATGAGCTGAGCATCATCGATTATCCCGCGTTGGAACGGAAGCTGGGGGGCGTGCCGGGAGGTTCGTTCATTTCGGATTTTTCATTTCTGGAGGGGACTCGCCGGCGCGTACGGCTGGGTGTGGAGGGGCCGCGGTCGCTCGTGCTGGGCAATGGGACGGCTTATGTTGGAGGCTTCTTCTCCGACTCCGTCTCGGAGGTGGACTTGGCGTCCGGGGCGGTTCGCAACGTGCTGCGCTTGGGGCGGGCGGGCAGCTACAGCCTGGAGCGGGAAGGCGAGCGGCTATTCAACGACGCGGCGGTATGCCATCAGGGCTGGCAAAGCTGCGCGTCGTGTCATCCGGACGGGCGGGCTGACGGGCTGAACTGGGACCTGCTGAATGATGGGATTGGAAATCCGAAGAACACCAAGAGCCTGCTGCTGGCGCACGTGACGCCGCCGGCGATGAGCCTGGGAGCGAGGGAGTCGGCGGAGCAGGCGGTGCGGTCGGGGCTGAGGCATATCTTGTTCGCGAACTTGCCGGAGTCTAAAGCGCGGGCGATTGACGCGTATGTGCGTTCGCTAAAGGCGGTGCCGAGTCCGTTTTTGGTGAACGGGGCGCTGAGCAAGTCGGCGCAAAGGGGGAAACGGCTGTTCAATAATCCGAAAGTTGGGTGCGCGGTGTGTCATCCGGCGCCATTGTTTACGGATTGCCGGCGGCATGTGGTGGCGGAGGGAGTTCCAGCGAAAGGGGAGGAGGAGGGTTTTGACACGCCAGCGCTGGTGGAGTGTTGGCGGACGGCGCCGTATTTGCACAACGGCTCGGCGGCGAGCGTGCGAGAAGTGCTGACGACGAAGAACTATGGGGACAAGCACGGGCGGACGTCGCACCTGTCAAGCCGGGAACTGCACGACCTGGAGGAGTACGTGCGGTCGCTGTGAGTGGGTGCTTTTCCGGGAAAAGCGGCGAAGGCTTTACATTATGATTGTTGCGGCTGGCACGGCGAACTTCGCACCTTGTGTTGGCACTTCGCTGTAGTTCTTTCCTCGCGGAAGGATTTGCCTTGCGGCGCCCCTCTGCCTATAACCTTGGCCCATGCGCTTCGCTAAAATTCTCTCGGTTGGCAATAAATCAATCTTCGCGTGTCGCGCGGTGGGCTGCCTGACCATTGGCTTGGCCGTTCTCGCGTCGGGCCTCTTCACGCTCACGGTTCACGGCGCGTCTTCATCGAAGGCGGACGGACGCGCTGAAGCCCTGCTGTCGCGCATGACGCTCGAGGAAAAGATCGGCCAGATGACGCAGGTGGACATGAATGCCGCAAAGGACAAGAGCGACATTCAAAAGTACTGTATCGGGTCCGTCCTGAGCGGCGGCGATTCCGATCCGGCGGATATCACGGCCGAGGGTTGGCGCAAGTCGTGTGATGAGTTCCAATCGTGGGCGCTCAAGACGCGCCTCAAGATTCCAATTATTTATGGGATCGATTGCGTGCACGGTCATAACAACGTCGATGGCGCGGTGGTTTTCCCGCACAACATCGGCCTGGGGGCGAGCCGCGACGTTCGATTGGTGGAAAAGGCGTCGCGAGTGACCGCGCAGGAGGTCGCCGGAACCGGTATGCACTGGGCCTTCGCCCCGTGCGTGGCCGTCGCGCAAAACGAGCGTTGGGGCCGCACCTACGAAAGCTTCAGCGAGTCTCCGGATGTGGCCGCCCTCCTGGGTGCGGCGGCGGTTCGCGGCTTCCAATCCAGGCTCCGCGGCAACTTCGTCCTGGCCTGCGCAAAACATTACGTCGGCGACGGCGGGACCAAAGACGGAATCGACCAGGGCAACACGATTTGTGACGAGGCCACGTTCAGAAAGATCCATCTCGCGCCGTATGTCGCCGCGGTCAAAGCCGGCACCTGCTCGATCATGGTCTCCTACAACAGTTGGAACGGCGAAAAGCTGCACGGCCACAAATACCTGCTCACCGATGTCCTAAAGAACGAGCTCGGTTTCGACGGGTTCCTTGTCAGCGACTGGGCGGCGATCGATCAGCTTTCTTCCGACTACAAAACCGCCATCGAAAAGTCCGTTAACGCCGGGTTGGATATGGCAATGATCCCGAACGGCCCCGGCCAAAAGAACAATTACGTCGAATACATTACGTTTCTGAAACAACTGGTGGCCGAGGGGCGGGTGCCGCAGGCCCGTATCGATGATGCGGCGCTCCGGGTCCTCCGCGCCAAGGTCCGGATGGGCGTTTTCGAGCGGCCCTATGCCAACCCTGAGTTGACCGCGCAAGTCGGCTCCGCGGCCCACCGGAAAATCGCGCGCCAATGCGTCCGCGAATCGCTGGTGCTGCTAAAGAACGAGAAACACGCGCTACCGCTCTCGAAGAAACTCAAGCGCGTGGTCGTGGTCGGCAAAGCGGCTGATGACCTCGGCATGCAATGCGGCGGCTGGACCATTACCTGGCAGGGCAAAACCGGCAACGTCACGAGCGGCGGCACGACGATTCTCGCTGGACTCCGGCAGGTTGCTCCGCGGGGCGTCGAGATCCGGTATTCGCCAGACGGCGGTGATCTTAATGGCGCCGACGCGGTGGTCGTGGTGGTAGGCGAGCAACCTTACGCGGAAATGAAAGGCGACCGATCGGATCTCAGCCTAGCGGCGGAGGACGCGGCGCTGATCGCCAAAGTCCGGCAGGCGGCCGCGCCGGTTATCACGGTGCTGCTCTCCGGCCGGCCATTGGTGCTCGGTCAGGCCATGGACAACAGCGATGCTTTAGTCGCTGCGTGGCTGCCTGGAACCGAGGGAGCCGGCGTTGCGGATGTTCTATTCGGCGTTGCCAAACCTGTCGGCAAGCTGCCTCGCACCTGGCCGCGCTCGAACGACCAACTGGGTGTCACCCTGGCCGACCCGGCGGCCGCCAACGCACTGTTCCAGTTCGGCTACGGCCTCGGCTACTGACTCGTGCGTGGGACAGGCCGCACAGGGGCGAGTGCAAAAGTCTGATTAGGCAGCTCGCAGCGACCGGCGCGCGGACTTCAGTCCGCAGCAACGCCCATTAACACGGAGCTTTAGCATTCAAAACGCGCTGGCCAATTGGGCATTGCTGCGGACTGAAGTCCGCGCGCCGGCTGAGCAGCGACTTTGCCAACAGCCCTGATGGACAAGATGCCTGTCCTGCGGTCTGGCTTGTGGGGCTGCGACGTTGCGGCTACGTTGGCCGCCATTAGGAATCCCGTGAACAACAAACTCCGAACGAGCGCCGCCGCCATGCTCAACATCGTTGCGGCATTTGCCCTTTGCTTCATCGACGCGACCGCTGCGGTCGGCGCTGACACCAGCGCCCGCGCTCTGCCGAACATCGTCATCATCCTCACCGACGACCTGGGCTACGCGGATGTAGGTGTGTTTGGCGCCAAGGGTTACCAGACACCGAACCTCGACCGCCTGGCTTCGCAGGGGCGCACGTTCCGGAACTTCCATGACGCGCAACCGGTCTGCTCGGCCTCGCGCTGCGGGCTCCTGACCGGCTGCTATCCCAACCGGCTCGGCATTCACGGCGCGCTTGGCCCGCGCTCAAAGGTGGGCATCAGCAGCAACGAGGTGACGTTGGCTGAATTGGTCAAGCAGCGCGGTTACGCCACCGCAATCTTCGGTAAATGGCACCTGGGCGATTCGCAGCAGTTCCTCCCCTTGCAGCACGGCTTCGATGAATACTTCGGCCTGCCGTACTCGAACGACATGTGGCCGTTCCATCCTGAGTACGTCAACCTGCCGTCCAAACAAGCGGCGCGCCGGGCCGGTTATCCAAGCCTCCCCATGTTCGAGGGCAACAAGGTCGTCATCCCGGAGGTTACCCATGAAGACCAGAACCAGCTCACGACCTGGTATACCGAGCACGCCGTCAGCTTCATCGAAAAGAACCGCGACCGGCCGTTTTTCCTTTATCTGGCGCACAACATGCCCCATGTGCCATTGCACGTGAGCGACAAGTTTCGCGGCAAGACGACGCGCGGGCTGTTCGGAGATGTCATCGAAGAGATCGACTGGTCGGTCGGCCAGGTCATGGCGGCGCTGCAACGAGCCAACCTCGAAAATGACACCTGGGTGATTTTCACGTCCGATAACGGTCCCTGGCTGAGCTACGGCGATCACGCCGGGTCGGCCTTCCCGCTCCGCGAGGGCAAGGGCACCTGCTGGGAAGGCGGCACCCGCGTGCCCTGTATCATGCGCTGGCCGGGCAAAATTCCCGCCGGCTCCGAGAGTTGGCAAATGCTGATGACCATCGACCTTTTCCCAACCATCGCTAAACTAATCGGCGCCCAACTGCCCGACCACCCCCTCGACGGCCTGGACGTGTTCCCGATCATCTCTGGCCAGCGGAACGCCAAAAACCCGCACACCGCGTACTGGTTTTACTACGAAGCGAACCAACTCCAATCCGTAGTCACCGGTGATGGGCGCTGGAAACTCCAGCTCCCGCACACCTACCGCACCCTGTCCGGCGGTCCGGGGGGACTTGGCGGCAAACCCAGTCCCTACCAGCAGCGCAAGATCGAGAGCGCGGAACTCTACGACCTGGTCAAAGATATCAGCGAGCAGAATGATGTCGCGGCGAAGCATCCGCAGATGGTGCGAGGTTTGGAAGCGGAAGCGGAGGCCGCGCGGGAGGAGCTTGGAGATGCGCTGACCAAACGGAAGGGAAAGGGCGTGCGTGAACCGGGAAGGGTGGAGTAAGTCCGAAATCCGAAGGCCGAAATCCGAAAGAAATCCGAAGGCCGAAATCCGAAGATCGGAGGCAGAATTCTTGCCGCGAAAAGGCGCAAAAAGCGCAAATATTACCTTTTGTTATTACACCTCTTGCGCTTTTTCGCGGCAAGATTCTCCGTTCGGCCTTCGGATTTACCCCTTCGTTCCCGCGCCGACATCTGCACACACCCCCCGTTTCGCTCCCTGCAAGAATTCGATCATGGCGCGCGACTGCGGGCTGCTGAATCGTTCTCGCGCGGCCCGCAACGCCCGCTGCAAGGGTTGGCCGCTGCGAAACAACGCATGGTAGAGCTGCTTCAATTCAAGCCGCACTTCCGGGTCGAACCCGGCGCGCCGGAGTCCCACGGTGTTCAGTCCGCAGATCCCGTTATCGCCCCGGGCCACAGTGTAGGGCGGTAGATCCTGACTGATAGCCGAACCGCCTTGCATCAGCGCCAGCGTGCCAACCCGAACAAATTGGTGCACCAGGCAATTACCCGAGATGAACGCCCGGTCCGCGAGGCTCACATGCCCTCCGAGCAGCGCGCCGTTGGCCATGATCACGTGATTCCCCAATTGACAATTGTGTGCGACGTGACAATGGGCCATCAGGAAATTGTGAGAGCCGATCACGGTGTCCTCCGCCAGGCTATTCGAGCGATGCACCGTGACATGCTCACGAAACACGTTGTTCTCGCCGATGCATAGGCGGGTCGCCGCGCCCTGGTATTTCAGGTCCTGCGGCGCCTCGCCGATGACACAACCGGCAAAGAACCTGTTGCCCGCGCCGATCCGCGTTGTGCCCGTCAAATAGACGTAAGGCCCGATGACTGAGCCCGGCCCGACCTCCACCCCTTCGTCGATGATCGCGCAGGGGCCGACCTGCACGCTGGAATCAAGCTGCGCCCGCGGATGGATGATCGCTGTCGGATGAATCACGCGCCTAGAAATTGGGTGATCGGCACCCTTTGCCAAGCCAAAAGTGAGATTATCAGACCCGGTGGTGAGCATCTCATTTTCTGATCAGGCTCGGTGGGCACGGACAAACTTCCCCTCACCCCAGCCCTCTCCCCGAGGAGAGGGGGAATCCTCGGTTGCGGCTTGTGCCGCTCGGAGCGACTCCCGTCTACGCCGCGCGAGGAATCTCCAGAGGACGGACTACAGTCCTCCCTCTCCTCGGGGAGAGGGCTGGGGTGAGGGGAAATTTTGATGGCAACGAAACACATATTGAAACGCATCCTCGGGTTGCCCCGCGCCGACTCGGCGCTCGCCTTGGGGGGCTTTCTGGCTAATACTACGTCCGGGTATGGCCAATGAGACTGTAGATACCAGCCAAAAAGCGCGGCAGATCAATCACGACGCCAACCGGTACGGGACGTTCGCCGAAATCGGCGCCGGACAGGAGGTCGCGCGGTGGTTCTTCCACGTGGGCGGGGCCGCCAAAACCGTCGCGAAAACCATCTCGGCTTACGACATGTCCGTCAGCGACGCGATTTATGGCCCTACCGAGCGCTACGTCAGCCGCCACCGCCTCAAGGCGATGCTGGATTACGAGTACGATCTGCTCTTGGAACGGCTCGAGGGTAAGCGCGGCCGTTCGACCGCGTTTTTCGTTTTTGCCAATACGGTTGCGACCCGGCGCGAAAGCGGCGATGGCTGGTTGGGTATTAAGTTCCAGGATCAACCTGGAACCGATCCGTCCGAGATCTATCTCCACCTGCGCATGCTGGATAAGGAGAACTTCCGGCAACAGGAAGCCCTGGGCGTCATCGGCGTCAACCTGATCTACGGCAGTTTTTACTCCCACCGCCACCCCGCCGCGCTCATTCACTCGCTGCTCGACAACCTTACCTGGGAGCGGGTCGAGGTGGACATGATCCGCTTCGCCGGCCCTGCCTTTGCGGGAATCGACAATCGCCTCATGGCCCTCCAACTGGTCGAGGGCGACCTCACTGAAGCCGCGATGTTCACCGCCCAGGGCGAAGCCGTCCAATGGGCCGAGGTGCTCTACGACAGGCCCGTGCTCGTCGAACGCGGCAGCTTCCGTCCGATGACCAAGGCAACCCTCGATGTCCTCGAAAGCGGTCTCGACCAGTTTGTGCGCGAGCCCGAGCTGAAGGGACAAACCCCGGTGGTGCTGCTCGAGATGACCCTCCGGCACCTCACCACCGGTGATGTCATCGATGCGACGGACTTCCTCCAGCGCGCCGATACGCTGCGCGCCCTCGGCCGCACCGTGCTCGTCTCGAACTTCCGCCGCTTCCACCGCCTCGCCTCCTACCTTTCACGCTATACGAAACGGCCCCTGGGCATCGCGCTGGGCGCGTCGCGTCTCAATGAGATTTTCGACGAAACCTTCTACAACGAAAGCGAGGGCGGTCTCCTCGGCGGTCTCGGCCAGCTTTTCAAGAACCCTGCCCGCCTTTATGTTTACCCGCACCTCGAGCTGGATTCGGGCAAACTCGTCACGGCTGAGAATTATGCGGTGCCGCCGCGCCTGACGCATCTCTACTCCTATTTGCTCGAAAACCGGTTCATCCAGGGCATCGACCATTTCAATCCGAACCTCGTCGGCATCCGCCGCCGCGATGTGCTGGCCAAAATTCAGGCCGGCGATGGCGGCTGGGAAGCACTCGTGCCCCAGCCAATCGCCGACCTCATCAAACAAAACGGCCTTTTCGGTTACCGCCCAAGCCCCGAGCCCGCGGGCGCGCATTAGGTGCGAGAGTTTCCCCTTCACATTTCACAGCGACTGTAGGCGCCGACGTAAGGCGAAACCAACCGAGTCTGCCAGCGTTTCGCCTCCTGACGTCGGCGCCTACAATCTGTGCCGGGTTGGTGCGGTCTGCGAAATATCCAGGGAAGGCCTTTTCCCAGGGTTTCCTTTTTTTCAGCGGTCTGATACCCTCCCGCTATGGCATTCAGCAAATTAGGCCTTTCCACCACCGTCCTGGAGGGTGTGAAAGCCATGGGATACGTCGACCCAACCCCCATCCAGCTACGGGCAATTCCCTTGATTCTGCAAGGCAAGGACGTGATTGGCAGCGCCCAAACCGGCACGGGCAAAACCGCGGCTTTCGCTCTGCCAATCCTCTCGCGGCTCGGGCAGCACCAACCGCAACCGCGGGTGCTGGTCCTCGAGCCTACGCGCGAGCTCGCCGCCCAGGTCGAAACCGCTTTCCGGGATCTGGCGCGGTTCACCGGCCTGCGCGTCACCGTCGTTTTCGGCGGCGTCGGTTACGGCGCGCAACGCGACGCCCTGCGCAACGGCGTGGACGTCCTGGTGGCAACGCCCGGCCGGTTGCTGGATCTGCTGCAGCAGGGCGCTTGCCGGCTCGACCAGGTGAGATTTCTCGTGTTGGACGAAGCGGATCGCATGCTGGACATGGGGTTCCTGCCCGATGTGCGGAGAATTGTGCAGAAATGCCCGCGCGACCGCCACACCTCCCTGTTCTCTGCCACGATCCCGCCCGAAATCGAAACGCTCATTCAATGGGCGATGAAGAATCCGGAAACGGTCGAGATCGGTCCCCGGCGCACGCCTGTCGAGACCGTCAAACATGTCATCTACCCGGTTTCGGAAATGCAAAAGGCCGATCTGCTCCTCGAGTTGCTCAACCGCGTGAACTACGATTCCGTGATCGTTTTCTGCCGGACTAAGTACGGCGCCGATCGCGTCGCGCACTTGCTCAAGCGCAACAACCACGCCGTCGCCGTGCTGCACTCCAACAAGACGCAGCGCGAACGCGAGCAGGCCCTCCGCGGGTTCCGCGACGGTCGCTACGAGGTGCTGGTCGCCACCGATATCGCGGCCCGCGGCCTCGATATCGCCGACGTCAGCCATGTCGTCAACTACGACGTGCCCCAGCATCCCGAGGACTATATCCATCGCATCGGCCGGACCGCCCGTATGCAGGCCAAAGGCGACGCTTTCACCCTGATGGTGGCCGAGGATGCGCGCCACGTGAACGCCATCGAGCGGTTCATCAGCCAGAAGATCCCCCGCACCAAGCTCGAGAATTTCAACTACCGCTACACCGCGCTGTTCGAACAGGAAAAACCCGGCCGTCAGGGCGGCGTCCCGCGCATTACCGGCGCCCGCATCCGGGGTGGATACTTTTTCGGCCGGGCCAAACGGCGCCGGTGAGGAGACCGACATTATCGAGCATTGAGCATTTACTATTCTCCATTGGCTACAATGACAAAGGCTCAATGCTCAACACTCAATGTAAGACAACGAGCAAATTGGTGTGAGGCTGCGCCTCGCTTGACTTGGGGTGCCGGCGCCCGCGGTCCTTCAGATGAAGATTCATGAAGAGACTTGTTCCTTTATCTATCCTCGTCGCCTGCGCTGCGGTCCTCGGCCTCCTGGCTTGGAACCGCTCTCGGGCGCCGGCCGTTCCAAGCGCTCCGCCGGCCCCTGCCCAGGCGCCGGTTGATGTCGCCGCCCTGCGCGCCCGCGCCGAAACCGGTGATCCCGCAGCCCAGGCAGCCCTGGGCCGGCTCTACGCCAAAGGGGAATCGGTAACCAACGACTACGCCCAGGCAGCCGCGTGGTATGCGAAGGCCGCCGCCCAGGGCAATCCCGAGGCACAGCTTGCGCTGGGCGAACTCCGCGAGGCCGGTCGGGGCGTTGCTAGGGACATGGCTGAAGCCGTCCGACTCTACCGCCTCGCAGCCGAGCAGGGCTACGCTGCCGCAGAGTACACTCTCGCGTTCATGTACGAAGCCGGCCGCGGCCTCCCTGCGAACCAAAAAGAAGCCGCCAGGTGGTTTCAGTGCGCCGCCGAACACGGTGACGGCCTGGCCCAATATGACCTCGGCCAGCGCTACGACCTCGGGGTGGGTGTGGCAGCCGACAAAGTGGAAGCCCTGAAATGGCTCCTGCTCGCTGCGGCTCAGGGACAACCCGACGCTTCCGCCAGGCTAAAGCTTGTCAAGCAGAGCCTTAGCCGCGCGCAGGTCGCCGACGCCGAACGCCGGGCGGCGCAGTTTTCCTCAAGAAAATCCAAGTAGTTCTTGACGCCGGCCGGTGCGTGGTGGATACGTAGTTCGATTGACCCCGGCGCACAACCATCGCATGTTGCCTGGATCCACCATCACTGCGGACTTTGAGGCTAGAATGAAAGGGCCTGTCCTTCATCTGCTGGCTTTTTCTCGACATCTCCCGGATCTTGGAGCTGTAAACTACCGGCACTCAAATCTTACCCGGCAATCGTTGCGCCTGCCATGCGGACGATTGGCGGCCCTCCGCTTGCCCAATTCGCGCCGGGAGATTCAGGCGCGGCTTTAACGAGGAATACCTATGGCAAACCATAAATGTTCAAATACTGGTTCCTCCGTAACCCGGAGCCGGTTTGCAGTCGTCGCCGGCAACGGATTTACGCTCATCGAATTGCTCGTCGTCATCGC
>DATDCV010000530.1:0-26228 GCA_036524155.1 Verrucomicrobiia bacterium | reverse complement strand
GTCGCGATGGGTGACAAAGGCACCATCGTCTACGGCTCGCACGGCGCCGGCCAGGTTCGGCTCATCCCGGAGGCCAAGATGCTTGCCTACCAAAAGCCGGCGAAAACCATCCCGCGCGCCGAAGAACATCACCGGGACTGGATCCAGGCCATCAAGAATGGAAAAAAAGCGGGTTCCGATTTTTCCTACGGCGGACCGCTCACCGAACTGGCGCTGCTTGGCATCATTGCCATCAAACTCCCCGGCACAAAACTCGAGTGGAATTCCAAGGCCGCGGAGTTTAAGAATTCCCGGGAAGCAAACGCCCTGCTTAACCCGGCCTACCGTGCTGGCTGGCAATTGGGATAGTCCGAAAATTTCCTTGACCTGCGGGGTCCGAGCGCCGGCATGTTGCCGGCTTTGACCCTCGGAGCCTCTGATGCCGCCAACATGCCGGCGTCCTCGTTGACAGCGAGGCCTTGTTTTCTTGAATTGACAACCGCGGGCAAACGTCTGGCAATATACCGTTATGAACGATTCCTCATTCAATCCTCAAAGCACACGACGAGAATTTATCAAAACCACAGGCCGGCTAGCGGCGGCGTCGGCGTTAGCAGGCGTCACCCTCCCCGCAGTGCATGCCGCGGGTAGCAGCCTCATTCAGGTAGCCCTGGTGGGTTGCGGCGGTCGCGGGTCCGGCGCTGCCGCCAACGCGCTTTCCACGGTGAAACAGGGCCCCGTCAAGTTGGTGGCGATGGCGGACGTGTTCGAAGACCGTCTCAATGGCAGCTACGAGGGCCTCAAACGCCACTCCGCCGACAACGTTGAAGTGCTCCAGGACCGCAAGTTCATCGGCTTTGACGCCTACAAAAAGGCCATCGACTGCCTCAAGCAGGGCGACATCGTTATTCTCACCACGCCGCCCGCTTTCCGTTGGGTGCAGTTCAGTTACGCGATCGAGAAGGGCATGAACGTGTTCATGGAAAAACCCGTCACCGTGGACGGCCCGACCACCCGCAAAATGATCAAGCTGGCCGAGGCCGCCACCGCCAAAAACCTGAAAGTGGGCGTCGGCTTGATGTCTCGTCACAGCCGCGCGCTGCAGGAACTCGCCAAGCGAATTCAGGACGGCGAGATTGGGGACGTCATCCTGATGCGCGGTTACCGCATGCACGGACCCGCCGGCTCGGCCTTCGCCGGCAAATGGCCCGGCAACCCAAGCGAGCTCCTCTGGCAGATCCGTAATTTCCACAGCTTCCTGTGGGCGAGCGGCGGGTGCTTCAGTGATTTCTACATCCATATCGTCGACCATCTTTGCTGGATGAAGAATGCCTGGCCGGTCAAGGCCCAGGCCGTCGGTGGACGCCATTATCGCCGCGACGGGGTGGACCAGAACTTCGATGCCTATTCGGTTGAATACACCTTCGCCGACGGCGCCAAGATGTTTTTTGACGGCCGCTGCATGAACGGCTGCAACGACATTTATTCCAGCTACGTCCACGGCAGCAAGGGCCTGGCTGTCGCCTCCAAATCGGGTGACTGTGGCGCTCCGTCCAGCACGTTCAAGGGCCAAAACATGAGCCGATCGAACATGCTTTGGACCTCGAAACTTCCCCCCGGAGAAGAGGATCCTTATACCAATGAATGGAACGACCTTATGGAAGCGATTCGGAACGACAAGCCGTACAACGAAGCCAAACGCGGTGCCGAGGCCAGCCTCGTCACGAGCCTGGGCCGCATGGCCGCGCACACCGGCCAGGAAGTCACCTACGAGGATATCCTGAACAGCACCCACGAATTTGCTCCCGGCCTCGACCAACTCACCATGAGCTCACCCGCCCCACTCAAGGCTGGTCCCGACGGCAAATACCCCGTCCCCATGCCTGGTATTACCAAGCAAACCGAGTATTAACCGCGCCCCCACGCCCGCCCATACGATGGCGGATGTTCGAAGATAGAGGATAGAGGAAACAGTTGAAGCCGCGTGCCGAAAGGCGCGCGGCTTATTCTTCCCTCCGATTCAACCGCCCAAAGCTTGGTCGCTCTCGCCTCACGGCACACTCTGGTGATCAGTATTCCGAATTCGGTACCAGCAAAGCAGTTCCTTGCCCGAAGGCAGAGGCGCTCCTTGGCCGTCCGGATTTTCCAGGTAAAGAAATGCGACCGAGGAGAAGGCAAACGGCCGGAGACGCTCTGGCGACCACGGATTTACGAACGCGAACTTCAGCCGCTGCTGAAAGTGGAGCGCGTCGGCTTCGTGGACGCGATACATAGCCACACTCGCGTTTAATGCGTCTTTGACGGGCACGCCATGCAGAGGACCGATAAATGGACCTTCACGGAAATACCAGCCACCCAGAAAGTAATCCTCAAGCCCGGTGCCGACGATCCGGGGAGTTTCCCAATCCCCATCCACATACACATACTCGGGTGCTTCCAGGAAGCTAAGGTAGCTGCGTTCTTCCCCCTGCATGTAGAGAAGACATCCGGCGTAATGGCCGCGCCCGTGCGCCTCGGCAATCAGCACCGGCTCGGGGCCTTTTTGCTTCCCGGTGTTGAACTGCGCGTGGAAATACCCGAGCGATTCCGGCAACCCGGGACTGAGTTGGTAGACAATGTTGCAGAAGACCTCCGTGTCGATTTCCGCGTCCAGGTTCTCCAGTTCCACCCGAAAACCTCTCCGGAAGGGCATCGGCCACTTGCAGAAGAAGCCGCCACTGGACGTGCCGAAATACCTCGACGCGAAGCTGGCGACCTCGCATAAGCCGGCGCCGAAAAAGTCGCCGACCGGCGCGGCGATCGCGGGTTCCCTGGCGCCGTCCCAATAGATTCTGAGCACGAGGGTCTTGAGGATTGACTGGTTGATCCGGGCCTTGGTGTTCCAGTGCTGCCAGAACCAGCCGGGAAAGGTCAACCAGAACTGGGCGATGTAGCCTTCGCCCGTCACTTCGCCGATTGTCACCCGCTTGCCACGCGGGATAGGAACTGTTTTGCTTTTGCGCCCAAGATTGAAGGTGGTGAGCTGGCGCGTCGTTTCCTCGCTCAGCATGGCCATCGCCAGCGGCCTGGATCCAGAAATCCGGTTCCCTTCGGTTTTAGCTTGAGCATTGGCAACAGAGGGCAGCGCAGACGAGGCGCCCAGCGCGGCAAACGAGGTCACAAATGTGCGGCGATCCATAGTAGTATGGCAGGCGTTCTTCCTGCGTGGGGGATTGATACCAACGCGGCGGCGCGAGGCGAGAAGAAACTTCTTTGGATTCCGGCCTTCGGGTTTCGGCGTTAAGAAGAACGCCCCCCTGCGCCCGGTGACGCAGAAGGGCGTGTGACGGAATCGAGACAGGCCAGACGCCTGTCCGACGAGATCAGAATATCTTCGGCCGGTAGAACTTGAGTGAGGTGCCGCTGGGCACCGGGTACGGACTGGTGGCACCGGCAACCGTAGTCCAGGGTCCGGAGAACGCGGCAGCGCTCTCAAGTTGCACATCCCCGGTCCAGCGAATCACCGCCTGGCCGTTTTCCATTCGAGCAGTGATCGCTCCCGGGATTTTCTTCGCGCTTGGCCCACCCAGCGCCGACAGGAACGCGTCGGGGCGGCGTCCGTCGCTGAACTGCACGCTGCTGACATAGAGTTGGGCGACGTCCCCGTCGTCATCGGCAAAGAGCAAGGCGTAAGGATCGAGTGAGAAGCGACCATCACGTCCGCTCAGCCCGGTTGTTTGATTCCCGACTTTGACGCCGTCGATGAACTTGGTCAGAACCGGCGCCTGGCCGGGGCCAGTGAGGTCGAACGCCACTGCGATCCGGTGCCACGCCCCGACCGATACATTGCCGTTATAGACTGAACTGATTCCGATGCCTATAGAATCCGCGTTGTTGAGGAACAGATCGCCATCATTGCCGTTGGCCGTGGCGGTTTGGAGCAAGGACCTCCAGGCCGCGCCGTAGGGCAAATACAAATCGTAAACCAGCGTGTACTGATTCACATAGTCGCCCCCGCCGTTAGGCGCGGCACCGTGGTGCATTATGTAGCCGCCCCATTGCAGAGTGCTCGGGAAGAATTGCATCACCGTTGTCGGCTGGCCGTTGATGTCCGCGATCCCGAACGATGTCGGGGTTCCAAACGACGTGTCGTTCGAAACCGTCGTGTCGAAGTACTCGAGGTCCCGACCGATGGTCGCCAGCAGGTTGCTCTTGAAGTCCCACTGACCGGTCACAAACACGGGCGGGTTAATCACGGTCAACACCGCGGCTGGGGGCGGACTCGTCACTGAGCCACGGGCATTCGACACGACCACGTCGTAAGCGCCCGCATCCGAGAACTGGTTCACCTGGAACGAGAACGTAGGAGTCGTTGCGCCGGCCAGATCGGCTCCGTCGTGCCGCCATTGGTACGTGAACGGCGCCGTCCCGCCCGGATTCGCGATGCTGAAGCTGCCGCTGTTCCCAATTGCCACCGTCTGCGTCGCGGGCGTGGGACCGGTTAGAAGTGATGGGGGTTCGTCAACGCTGTAGAAGCCGACATCGTCAACAGCCCAGAACCACGAATAGGTTCCCACCGTGGAAAAACGCACCCGCACTGTGGCCTGATTGTCAGCCTGCCGCAGGCGTAGAATCTCCATGCGCTTCGATTCCACCTGGTCGTCGTTCACACGGGCGCTGAGGAATGGCGCCAGAGTCCCCCATTGGTCAGCAGTCACGCCGATGAACTGGCCGTAGTTGCCGTTGCCCAAGGTCGCGGCTGCGAGGTTGGGCACGTCGTCGTGCACCGCGGCGAGGGTGTTGGAAGCGTCAATCCCGCCCGACAGGTCCTTCGCGATGTCCGGCCCTTCCAGCATGTAGATCGCCGGGAGCCAGGTCGTCCCCCCGTTAATTGAGTATTCCACTGCCGCCATGCTGTCCTGGTTTTGGGTCCAGGCGCTGTGGAACGAAAGATGAACATTCGTTTTCCCGCTCAAATCGTAATCGCGGGTGAACAGGTACTGCACCTGTTTCTCATTATCCGCCCGGTCCGAAACGGCAAAGATAAAATTGCCCTCGAGCAGGTTGGTCACGAGTTTTCCGTCAATCACCTGGTTCGGCGCAACGTTCGTCACGGCGGGAAAATCGGCGCCACCCGGTTCTACCGTAAAGAGATTGGACAGCGTGCTGCGGCTGATCACCACCCAATCCAAATACGAGTCGGAGTGGAAATCATTCAAGTTGAGCCCCGGAATGTCCGGGTCCGTATGATTCTCCACGGTCCAACCGGCCGGCAACGCGCCCTCCGCTACCTGGTCGAAGCTCTCGAGGTAGATCGGCGCGCCGAGAGTGACGTTCCGCCACGACGTCATCGTAAAGGTGTATTCGTTGGTGACGTTCGGCGTTGCGCCACCCTGACTTCCGTACGCCACCTGGTAACTATGAGTCGACGCCGACGCCAGCAGTCCCGGCGGGTTATACCGTACGGTTGTGATGCCGGTCGATTGTTGTATATCCGGCATTACCACGACGTTATCGAACAGCATGAAAAGGGAGTTGGTGTTCAGCGGTGCCGTTCCGTCCGTCAGCATCACGCTCACAGGTGCCCCCAGATTCACCCCTGTCGCGCCGTTTGCCGGTACGGCGGCAGTGACGTTCACGGGCACAAAGCCTGATGTGACGTCCAGCGATACCAGGTCGACATAACCGTCGGGAAGGTTTACGAGCGCATGGCTGGTCGTCGTGATGGTGGCATAACGTGCGCCGGCCGGCACAACACCCGTCCGGGTGTCCTGGCCCCAGGCCCGGTTGGAGGCGCCGCCCGGGAGCGCCGCGACAAAGGCTGCTCCGCCAAGTGGCACCGGATTGCCGATCGGAGCCTGTGCCGCGTCCAGGAATTGAACCGTCAGGTCGCTATAATCGTTTTGCCCGTGGTAGGTGCAAAACCAGGCCGAGGCGGTGTACTGTGCAGTCGAGCCATCGACCTGCGCTGCGGTTACGGCGCGGAGCAGGCTGACAGTCTGCGATACCGTCTGGCTGCCCGGCGCATCGGGATACGGGCGCAGGTAAACTTCGCCGCAACCCGTTGGCCCGGGTTGCGTGTACCCGGCCGCATAGGTGTAGGTGGTGAATGATGTCCATCCGCCATCCACGCCTGCGGATGGGTTGCCGCCTGCCCTCACCACTGCGCTAACAACGTTAGTGGTCGAGGATTCGTAACTCCCGTCGATCACAAGATCGACAGCCGACGCCGTGCCGACAAACGACAGGCTGCCGGCGATTATCGACAGCCCTAGTCTGCCTCTGTTGTTTTTCATACGTTTTTTTGGTTTAGTTAGTCCTGTTTCAATGAAATCTAGTTCGAGTCACGACGAGATCTTCGCCGCACCCCACGCTTTCAAATCTTTCTCTCGCGGCAAACGCATGCCGCCCAGCGGCCCCTGGCACGACTCGCATACCGGCGCTGCCTGACGGTCCCCTTCCCGAGCGCGGATGGTCAGGTGACCGTCCTTCGGACAGGTGTATCCCACCACTTCCATCAGGGTGTCTTGTTGGCATTTCGGGCATTTGGGGCCGATAAACACCGACCGATCAGTGTACAGCCTGGCGGAACACTTCAAACATAAGTATCCATTCGCATCCGAGTCACTGGCCTCTCTGGCGGCGTCCTTTTTGCAGCCGGCAACCATCAGCCCCAGGGCCAGCATGCCCGTCAAGAGGAGAGGATCGAGAATGAATCTTAGTATTCGTTGCGGCCACCCGTGTTGCCGGAGCTCAAACCTTTCACGGTTGGCGGCGACGTTGGAAAGCGGGCGTATGAGATTAAGGGTCAGCATCGGTGCCCAGGTAAACGCTGGTGATGTATTTGGACTCAGGACGCGCCGAAACCCACTCGACGTGCCCATCACAAAAAGAAATGTTACCCCCCGCCGCACCGTGGTTGTCAATCGGGTCCGGAATGTTGTTGCGGGTGCCCTGGTAGCCGCCGTCTCCATCCAGAAACAGCCAGGCCCGTGATGGCCCGGCGGTGCTCCCCACGTACCCGCGCAAGTAGCTGTAGGCTGAGGGATAGTGATAAACCCAGCTTTGAACATTGCTGCGCGTCTTGGCCGCCGCCGGATATTGGGGCGGCCCATAGGTGTACCCCCACCACGCAAAGCACTCGTAGCTCGACCCGGGATTCTTCTTGCTCAGGGCAAAGTAGGTCAGGTCGTACAGGCTCACTTCACGTGTCTTCTGGTTCAGAACGATATTGGTCGTACGGATAAAGTTCTGCGTGTCCGGGCAGGTGAAGATGCGAACGTTCTTTATGTAGTTCGGATACAGCCAGCTTTGGTCGTCGTCGCCATCATCGTCCACCGCTGCGAACAGCCCCTTCTTGTCGTCGTCCGAATACATCAGGCTGCCGAGCTGCATTTGCTTGAGGTTGTTCGAGCAGGTGATCCGATGTGCCCGTTCTTTGGATTTCGACAGCACTGGCAGCAACATTGAAGCCAGGATGGCGATTATGGCGATCACCACCAGCAGTTCGACCAGCGTAAAGGCGCGCCAACGCTCCCCACCCTGATGAGCATTCTTGAAACTGAAACGACCTGCCAGACTGCCGGTATTCACGCGCCTGCTTCTGTTCCGGGATTTTTTTACTTTACCTTGATATCGCTTACAAGCGCAAACCAACCCCACCGCGCAGTTTTTTGATTCGGTCTCTGGCACTTAAGCTCTTCTCGGCAGAGTTGCTTTCTGGCCCGCACCCTGAAAATCTGATGCAGCATGCCCAAGCACAGCCAGAGCAAAGTGGTGCCCCGGGTGATTCCCGGCGTCGGCGTTGACGTGCTGGAGTTACGCCAGGCTCGAGCCCTTTGGCAGGCCAACCGATTTGACGAAGCGTTGAGGTTATTCGAAGCGGCGGTGCGCAAGTACCCCCAAAACCTGGTGGCGCTGGTGGACGCCAGCCGCGCCCTGGGCGCGCGCTTCGAAATCGCGAAGGCCGAGCCACTCCTCGACAGGCTGAGCAAACTCGGCGCTCACAACCCGGAACTGCTGCACCTGGCCGGCCAAAGCTACCGGATGATTTTCCGTCCCGAAAAGGCGATTCGCTGTTTCGAGCGGGTGCTGGCAGTCACGCGGCAAATCCCCGATGCGCAATTCGAGCTCGCGGTCTTGTACGAACGGCGCCACCGGCTCACGGAAGCCTTCTCGCTCATCGAAGACTGTCTCCGCACCGACCCCGAGTACCTCGAAGCGGAACTTTTCAAGGGACGCTTATTGCGCCGCATGAAAGAAACTGCTGGCGCGGACGCCATCTTCCGCAAGCTCGCCGCCAATGATCGAGCGCATCCGCTGGCTCGCGCGCAGGCTTGGACTGAGATCGCCCAGCAACTCGATCAGGACGGGGATTACGACGGAGCAATGTCGGCTTTCCTCCAATGCAAGACGCTGCTCCAGCCGCACGAGGGCTCCCTGCGCGAGGAATCGGAAACCCTCCAACGACACCTTGACCACTTGGCGACCACACTGACACAGCCGCACTTCCAGAAATGGACGGAGGCAGGAAAAGCCTTCGCTCAGCACAAGGTCGCAGTCCTGACGGGCTTCCCGCGTTCCGGGACAACGTTGCTCGAACAAGTCCTCGACGCTCATCCCCAGCTCGTCAGCTCTGACGAGCGGGAAGCTTTCGGGCGCGACATCTTCCCCGCCATTTGGCGCTCAGAGAGAACGCCGTGGCCGACCGCGGCGGCCCTGGACGAAGCGCCCCCGGAGCGACTAATAGCCCAGCGCGCGCGATATCTAGGCTACATGGAGGCTGCGCTGAACGAGCCCATCGGCGCCAGGATGCACCTCGACAAAAACCCGACCATGACACTGGTTCTGCCCGGCTTGCTCCGGCTCTTTCCCGAAGCCCGGATCATTATCGCGTTGCGCGACCCCCGTGATGTCGTGCTCTCCTGTTTCACGCAGTACCTGCCGCTCAACACCAACAGCGTTTGTTTCCTCACCCTCGAACGCGCCGCCAAACGCTACGCCCATGATCTAGGTATTTGGCTCAAACTAAAGAACATGATTTGCGCCCCCTGGCTCGAAGTCCGCTATGAGCAATGCGTGCTCGACCTCGAGCAGGTGGCACGCCGGTCCCTCGCCTTTCTGGATTTACCATGGGACCCGCAGGTGCTGCAATACCGCCAACGCATGCAGGGCAAAGCCGTCAACTCACCGACCTACGAGGCGGTCAGCAAACCGCTTTACACCTCAGCCATCGGACGCTGGAAAAACTACGAAAAATACCTCGAACCCTGTCTCGAGATCCTGCAACCGTGCGTTGATGCCTTCGGCTATTAGCCGCAAACTCGCTCACCTCCGCTGCGACAGATGATTGGACGCGGGCTTTCCGCACTGAGGAACAGGGCAACGATTTTTGCTAGCGCCCTTTGAAACGCTTCATGGTTGCCCGTTTCAGCTCACGGTCGGCTTCGCGCTCCTTGAGGTCCTCCCGCTTGTCGAACTCAGCTTTGCCTTTCCCCACGGCGAGGGCAACTTTCACCTTGCCGTTCTTCCAGTAAAAGGAAAGGGGGAACAACGCGTGGCCTTTCACCGCCGCGAAACCGGCCAGTTTCCGGATCTCCGACTTGTGGAGCAGTAGCTTGCGGATGGCTTTCGGCTGATGGTTTTGCCGGTTGCCGTGCGAGTATTCGTCGATGTGGGCGTTGTAGAGCACTGCCTCGCCGTTTTCGATGCGCGCGAAAGCGTCGCTGATCTGGCCATGACCGGCCCGCAGGGTTTTCACCTCGGTTCCGCGCAGAACGATGCCCGCTTCAACGGTCTGCAGGATATGGTAATCGCGGCGCGCTTTGGGGTTGCTCAGGATATCAGCCATAATGGAGTCAGCCGGAAGGTGAGCCCCACCACTCCTCACGCGCCGGCAGTTCAGCGCCTCCGCGGAATCAGTGCTTCTTTCGCTTCTTGCCCACGGGCCGGGTTAATTCGGTAATTTCCGGCATCTCAAAGCCGATCTTGTCCTCGATGATTTCCAACAGGGCGATGTCCGCAGCGCCGAGGTTGCCCGTATCCGCGACCAATGGGCGACTCAGAGCCCCCGAGCCGGAGTTGAGTTGCCGCACCCGCCGCGAAATCAGGTTGACCAGAACGTTGGGGTTGCCAACCTTCTCCAGTGCTTTTCTTGTCAGTTCAGCGTTCAAAGTAGTAGAAGGAGCGGGACAAGTTAGTTAATTGCGGAGCAAACGCAATACCAAAGTTGCTAAATGGTTCTTGCGCCGCGAATTGCCTTTGCATAAAAGAACAGGGCATGTCCGCACCCACCAACAAGCGCGGGGCGCTATCCCGGCGGGCCTTCAATCTTGACCATTACCTGGCCCGGCGACTCTATGCGGTCAACGCCGCTTTGAACGCCTATTTGCCAGGGCCTAAAACCCGGCCGGCTACCATCCACAAGGCGATGAGATACTCGCTCTTTGCCGGGGGAAAGCGCTTGCGACCCGCCCTATGCCTGGCGGCGGCGGCGGCTTGCGGCGGTGCCGAGAAAGATGCCATGCCGCTGGCTTGCGCGGTCGAATGTATCCACACCTATTCGCTAATCCATGATGATTTGCCCGCGATGGACAACGACGATTATCGCCGGGGCAAGCTGACCAACCACAAGGTGTTTGGAGAGGGAATCGCGGTGTTGGCGGGAGACGCCCTCCTGACGCAGGCCTTCGAGATTGCCGCCAAATGCAAGGGTTGGCCTCGGTACTCTCACAGCCAGGTCATCCTCGAATTGGCGGTTGCCTGCGGTTCCTTGCAGCTTATTGCAGGACAGGTCGCGGATTTGGAGGCCGAGGGAAAGCAGATCCCGGCCGCCCAACTGCGCTATATTCATGAGCGAAAAACTTCCGCGTTGCTACGCTGTTCCGCGCGCCTCGGGGGCATGAGCGCGAATTGCTCTCCATTCCAGCTGCGGGCTTTGAGTGACTTCGGCTACTATGTCGGCCTCGCCTTCCAGGTAATTGACGATATTCTGGACGTGACGCAGACAAGCGAGAACCTGGGCAAGACCGCAGGCAAGGACGCCAAATCCCAAAAGGCGACCTACCCTTCTATCGTGGGTCTGGAGAAATCGAGGAAGATCGCGGCGGAGTTGACCGATCGGGCGTTCGAGGCGTTGAAGCCCTTTAAAGGACAGGCGGTGGCGTTGGCAGCACTGGCGGAGTACTTGTTGCAGCGCGACCGGTGAGGCTCCGGGCTCAGGCCGCAAAATGATTTCCAGGCGCAGCCGGGACGCTGCGCTATGAAGTGCCGGGTCCCTGGCGACGTGTTTTCCGCGCGGGGATCAGTTCCCCGACTGTCCGCTGTAGAACTTCTCCACCTTGGCGGCGACGTCTTTGTACCCGATATCGACCTCGTAGATGGTCTTGAACTGCTCGATGGCCTCGTCCTGCTTCCCCATCTTCTCCAGAACATCGCCGAGGTTGTAGAGCAAGTCCTTCTTTTCCTCGTCGAGCACCGGTTTCTCCTTAATTGCGTTTTGCAGCGTGCGCGCGGCCAGATCGTACATCTTGCGCCGGGAAAAACACTGGGCCAGGAAATTCATCGACGCCACGCGCCGGTGGGGATTGTTCTGCGACCGCTGGAACTCGCCGATAGCTTCGCTGATCTTGCCTGCCTGGAAGTAGAGCTGCCCCATCTCGAAGCGGAGTTGGAGATCGGTCGGAAACCGATCAACCCGCTCCTTGCATTCGCTCAGCTGAAACTCCTGCTTGTCGGCCTGCAACACCGCGAGCCTGTCCGGGTAGTCCTCCGCGTTCGGGTCGAGCTGCGAGATTTGCCAGTTGTATTTGCGGGTGATGGTATCGGCGATCGCGCTGTCCAGCGACGAGTCGTTGCCCAGGTCGGAGGATTTGAGTTGCTGATACAAGCCAAGGGCGCGGTCGAAGTCCTTTCTCTCAACGTAAAGCTCAGCTAGCGAACGCAAGAGCTTCAGGTTGGTCGGCTCGGTCTTCAACCGGTTTTCGTATTCTCCAATAAGACGGGCGGTGACGTCGTCGCTTTTTTCCACGCGAGCCTGCTGTTCGAGCGAGACCGCTTCCTCCTTGTTCTTGAGGATGTCGCGATAGGAGCCCGTGCCGTCGGCCAGCGCCTCATAGCCCCCTTCGTCGAGGGTTTTTTGCGCCGAAAGATCCTTCAGCGCCTGGGCCAGGTCATTGTCGGTTGGGTTGGCCCGGTACAGTTCTGAGAGAATCGCCTCGCCGCGCATTGGCTCGCCAACCTGGGCCAGGGCCTGGGCGAACTCGATGGCGACCTCCTTATCCTTCGGAGAATTCTGATGGAGGATGTCCAATGAGTACACGGCGGTGTGCGGCAATTCCAAGGCGTGAGCGGCCTTGACGACCAACCGGTGGGCGCCGGAATTGGTGGGATCTCCATTGAGGATCTGTTCGGCGATTTGAAGGGCTTCAGCCGGATGACTGCGCAAGGCGATCTCGCCTTTGGCGACCAGGGGCTGGGAACTGGCACTGCTCCAAATCTTCTTCATGAAGCCCCGGCCGGCCCCCACCTTCCGCAGTTGGGCCAACCGAAGCGCCTTCCGGCACTCGTAAAGCGCGGGGTCGCGGGCCAGCACCTGGTTGAACAGGTCGACCGCGTAATCAAAATTGTCCCGCTGGAGGGCGTCATTCCCTTTGGTGAACAACACCCGCAAGTCGCGCGTCATCTCGTTCAAACTCTTCTCTGCCATTTCCGAGTCTAATCACGCCGACAGCGAGTAATGCAACGAAATTCTTTGACACAAAATCCGTTGGCGCCCGGCCGGCTGCCTGCCGGACTCAGCTTGGGAGCATCCAGGCTTGGAGCAGCCGCGGTCCGCCGTGGTTCAACGCGAGACGGGGCGAGGCCGTTCCTGCCCCGGCTGGCCCGGATCAAAACGCCTTGCGGCGAGCGCAGACCGGCCAGCGGTTGCGGGGAGCCGGTTGCACGGGCCAACCGTCCTTGGCCCGTAGAAGCGGCTCCCCGCACTGGGTTCGCGGCGCGAAGGTGTAGGCGCCAGTCATACGCCGAGCAGGTCCCGGGTGTGCCGTCGCACCTCTTCCTGGCGCTCTGAGATACGCAAAGCGGCCTCCGCTTTCTCCTCAAACAACACGGGAAAGACCAGCAGCGGGTACGGCGTCACCCACGCGAGGGCCGCAGCTTCATTCGCGGCACGCCGCATCTGGCTGTTCAGGTTCGGCTCCCAAACTTCTTTCAGGCGGGCCGCCAACAACTCGGCCTTCAGCCGCTCGAAATGGTTCTCCTGCAAGAGCCTGTAGGGAGCGGCCGCCACTGGTTTCAACTCAAATCGGCTTTCCGGCCCGAAACGGGCCGGTAATTTTCTACGGACGCATCTGGCACTCATGTTATCCTTTCGTACTGGCCGCCAACGCAGGCGGCATAGGTTCACTTCTCCAACAAAAAACCCGCGATTGGCTGGCAATCGCGGGTTTTTCGAAATTCGGTTCTTCCGGTCAGGATTTCCCTCCCACAATTGCCAGAGCGCGGCTGGCGCGATGCCACATGGACGCCAGTCCATCGGCTCGCCGCCCCTTCAGGCAAATTTCACATGTCTGTTTCATGTTCGGACGGCGATACTAAACCATAAGCCGTGCGACTTGTCAAATGGAGCTCCACACCTCAAAGTCCGCAGGAAATGGGGCCTCTCGGGCCGGCGGTGGGGGCGCCAGCTTTTCGGAGCTTTCCGCTTTGACCTGGCCGGTTGAAAAGGTTAGAGAGAAGAGAAGTCGCCAGCGGCTCGCGCGCTTTCCCGCGACATCAGGAATCCGGCGCTGGTTGCTGCGCCAACCTGGTTTAATTGTTGAGTATGACCGACAAGCCGAACCTCAAGATGGTCACCTGTCCGGGCTGCGATGCCAAGGTATTCATCCCGGGCGACCTGCCTCCCCTTTCGACGGAGCTCTGCAAAAGGTGCGGGCATCCCATCATGATGCCGATGCAACTGCGTCAATTCGAGCTGCGCAGCAAGATCGCCTCCGGTGGCCATGGAAAAGTTTACCGCGCATTTGACAGGGTGCTCGAGCGGATGGTGGCGATCAAAATCATGCGCAAGGAGCTGGAATCCGACCCGGTGGCGCTGGAAAGTTTCGTCCGCGAAGCCCGCGCGTGCGCGTCGCTGAACCACACCAACATCATCCACATTTATACGTTCGACGATTTCGAGGGTCAGCGGTATCTGGTGATGGAACTGGCTGACCGCGGAAGCCTGGATACACGGATCGAGAAGCAACATCATCTCCCGGAACTGGAGGTGCTGGACATCGGCATCAAGGTGTCTTCGGCGCTGGACCTGGCGCTAAAACACAATCTGCTGCATCGCGACATCAAACCGGGCAACATTCTGTTCAACGCCGACAACGAGCCTAAACTGGTTGATTTCGGCCTGGCGCGGAATGTGGACGCCGAGCCGGAATCGGGCACCGTAACGGAAGGCACGCCCTACTACGTGGCGCCGGAGAAGATCAAGAGAGAGCGGGAGACCTTTCTGTCGGACATGTACAGCCTCGGCTGCACACTGTATCACGCCTTGACGGGGCATGTCCCCTTCGAGGCGCCGAGCGTGGAGGAACTCGTCGCGGCACACGTGCATACCGCGCTCACGGCGCCCAACTTGGTATTGCCCGAGATCACCCAGCCGAGCAGCGACGCGCTAGTGAAGGTGCTGGCCAAAGATCCAAGGGACCGGTACCTGAGCTATGATGAGTTCCGGATGGCGCTCGAGCTGGCGCGCAGCCAATTGCTGGTGCAGCGCTCGCAGGTGTTGCAGACGCAAGGCGCCAAGAGCAAGACCAGTTGGTGGCGGCGTTGATTCGACAGAGATCCACGGCGAGGGAGCCAGCCGAGGGCCCGCCTGCCTGCCGCGACGGGCCGTTCACCATTTGCCATCGGCGAGCAGCGCGGTGACGTTCCTCGCCAGATCCCCGGCCAGGAGCGGCGCGGCCTGGCGCTCGGCGCTGGTCAAATCCGGGCCGACTCGGATGATTGTGGAGCCGGTGACCGGCTGGTTCAGGATTAGCCTGCCGGTGGAACGCTCGCGAGCAGTGACCTGAGCGGTGAGGGTGAGGCGGAAATCGCGGACGGTGAGGATGTCGGTGGCGGCCAGGGTAATCTCGGTGCGATCGTAGCGGGTCATGGTCCCTGACAGGATGATATCGCCCTCGCCGTGGGTGCATAAACGGTAGGTGCCATCCTGTTGGAGATGCTTTCGAAGCTGCGAGGTCACAGCGTCGGTCAGGCGTGGTTGAGCGGTTTGATTGACGAACGGCGTGATCCGCACAGATTTGTCGCCCGCCGCAAGGCCATTGGTGGGGCCGAGTTGGTAGCCGGCGCACCCGGTTAGAAGCAGCGTCGCCAAAGCCAGCGGAACCGATAAACGGGTCCAATAAGCACGACCGGGCCGTGGCACCGCGGGGCGAGCGAATGGGAAGGCGTTCATGGTCCGCCATCAAGGTTTCGCCGTCCCCTGGCGCTGCTTCAAGACGTCGATCCTTTCCTTCGCCTGGACCGCATAGGCGGATTTGGGCTCGTCCAGCGTCAAGTTGACGACCTCGTTGTAGTAGGTCTCAGCCGCCTTCCATTTTCTGCGTTTTTCATAGAACCGGGCGATCTGAAAATTACCCCGGGCCTGCTCCTTGCGCAAAGCGCCGATCACCTCCTGGGCGCGGCGCACCCGCTGCTCGTCGGGGTAGAGGGTCATGAAATCCGTAAAGGTGGCAATCGCCTGTCCCGCAGTGCTCTGGTCGTACTCGGCCTTTTGCGCCTGCTTTTGATAGGCCAAACCCGCGCGGAAAAGCGCATCGGCGGCGACCTGGGGTCGGTCGTGGTAACGGTCGGCGGCGGTTTCGTAAGCTTTGGCGGCCAGGGGATAGTCCTTTTGTTTTTCGCGGGCGGCGCCGATGTTCATCTGCGCCCGGGGGGCGATGTCGCTGAACGGGCCGTTCTTGACGATTTTGTCGTACATATCGGCCGTCTTCTCCATGTTCGGAAAGAATGGGATAAAGCCCCAGAGCTTGAACCATTTGCCGGCGAGGAATTTATTGGCGATCTCGAATTGGCGCTGCACGATCTCGGTGTAATTCGTCAGCTTCGGCTGTTTCTCGATCAGTTTCTGATATTCCTGGAAAGCTTTCTGGTCCTTGCCGGTGGCTTCGTAGGCGCGGCCGACAAGGTATTGGGCCTGCGGGGCATAGTCAGACAATGGCCAGACCCGAACCACGCGCCGCGCGGCCTTCAAGGTGATTCCGTATTGCTTTTGATCGAAAGCGGTTTGTGCCACCTCCAACTGGTCTTTGGCGCGACCGCGCCGCCACTTGCCTTCGCCGCCGCCGACCGGCTCATAGGTCCAACCTTCGCCCGGCCGATAGATCAGCGGCGCGGGCGAGTGGAACGGAACCGCCAAAAGGCAAAAAAGGATCAGCCAGAGCCGAGAGACCCGACACTTCATAGCGGCAACGGTAACGGGGTGCCGCAGGCAAGTCAACGGCCGGTGAAGTCGGATGAGCGGCGGTCAGCCTTTGTAAACGATCAGCACGCCGAATTCAGTCAGCAGTTTTTGAGTGCCGATGTCGAGAAAGGTATAGGTCAGCGGGGTGATGCTGATGATGTTGGCCTCGCCCACTTTGCCGAGAAAATTCGAGACGATTTCGTCGAAACGGTCATGGCCGACTTCGATGCAGTCGGTATGCTTGATGGATTTGACCCGGACGTGCTTTTCGACGTCCTTGGCCGCGGCTTCCATGGGGGGGAGCGGCTTGGCGATGAGGCTTTCGGCGGCTTTGTGGCTGGGCACGCGCAGGTGCATTTCCACCCTGGCGGCGGCGGAGGAGGCGATGGGGTTCACAGGATGAGGTCCACCGAGGCCGGCACCGGCAACCTCCACCGGCGCGGCGGCCTTGGGGTTGGGGGTTTCGGGTTCCGGGATGACGATCGTTTCACCGCAGGCGGGGCACTCAATTTCAGAGCCAGCTCCCGAGCTGTCGACCGCCAACTCCTGTTCGCACTTCGGACAGTTGAATATCACATCCATAAGTGGCCTTTCGTATTGCTGAATGCAGCGGCAGGATAAAGACCACAGGCCAGGATGGCCAGCAAAAAGTGACCGGAAAAACTACTGATAGGTTTTTTCCATCTGCTTGATGCGTGGCCAGACGGGCGAGGTCTGGGGCGTGCGGGTTTTGACTTCGGCAAAAACGCGTTTGGCTTCGGAAGGATCCTCCCTGGCCAGGAGGAGGCAGTAGTCGAGCTCGATCCAGGCTTTGCGCGGGTCTTGCACGAGACTGCCGTAGGTTTTGAGCCAGGCCTTCATGGCGCCGGCACCCTGGGATTGGGCGGCCTGGAGGCTCTTTTCCAACGGCTGAGTGGCCTGAGGAGGCATGCCGGACAGCGTCTCGCCCTGGACGAGCACTGCGGCCTCCTGTTTCTTTTGGGTCTCCTGTTCGTTCTTGACGCGCTCCCAGTAGAAGAAGAGTTGCCAGCCCCCCCATAAAACCAGCAGCAGGATAACGGCGGCGATGAGCTTGGTCATGATTCCTCGATTCGTTCGATGCGGGCGCCGAGGTCCCTCAATTTACCGTCAATGTTTTCGTAGCCTCGGTCGAGGTGATAAACGCGGTTGACCTGGGTGGTGCCGCGGGCGGCCAGACCGGCCAGCACCAGGGCGGCCGAGGCCCGGAGGTCGCTGGCCATCACCGGGGCGCCACTCAACGGCTTTCCACCCTTCACTATCGCACTGGGCCCTTCGATTTCAATGTCCGCCCCCAGCCGCGCCAGTTCGCTGACGTGCATGAACCGGGACTCAAAGATCCGCTCGGTAATGATGCTGATGCCGGGGGTCAACGCCATCAGCGCCATCATTTGGGCCTGCGCATCCGTCGGGAAACCGGAGTAGGGCAAGGTGGTGATGTCAAGGGGTTTGAGCCGGGAACTGCGGCGGACGGAAATTCCGGTTCCGTTGGGTTCGATGGTGACGCCCGCAGCCCGCAATTTGTCCAGGACGGCATGCATGTGGTCGGCACGCGCGCCGCGCAGATTAACTTCGCCGTGTGTCATGGCGGCCGCGATGGCAAAAGTGGCGGCTTCGATCCGGTCCGGGATGACTTCATGTTCGGCGCCGTGCAATTCCTTGACGCCGGTGATCGTGAGGGTGGGGCTGCCCGCGCCAGAGATCCGGGCGCCCATCGCGTTGAGGAATTTCGCGAGGTCAACCACCTCGGGTTCGCAGGCGGCGCTCTCGATGACCGTGACACCCTCGGCAAGCGCAGCCGCCATCATGACGTTGGCGGTTCCCAGCACGGTCGAG
Source organism: Verrucomicrobiia bacterium (assembly GCA_036524155.1). Taxonomy (GTDB): domain Bacteria; phylum Verrucomicrobiota; class Verrucomicrobiia; order Limisphaerales; family UBA8199; genus DATDCV01. The sequence goes on along the minus strand of DATDCV010000530.1, from coordinate 7,957 downwards.
CCAGCGCGGCCGCCCAGGAACATCGCCGAACCGGCGAGCCGTTTAGCGGTGGCATGGACGTAGCCGCCTTCGATAACCACTTTCGCGCCGAGCGCTTCGAAGCCTTTCAAGTGCAGGTTGATCGGGCGCGCACCAATCACGCAGCCGCCGGGCAGCGAGACGGTGGCCTTGCGGAGGCGGCCCAACAACGGGCCCATGATGCAAATCGAGCCGCGCATTTTCCGGATGAGGTCGTATTCGCCCGCGCCTTTGATCTTGCGTGCCTGCACGCGGATGGTGTCGCCGCTCCAGCGTACCTCGGCGCCGAGCCAGGCCAGGATCTGGCTCATAAATCGCACGTCGCTCAGGTTTGGCGCGCGCCGGATCACACAGGGGTCGGGGGTGAGCAGCGTGGCGGCGAGGATTGGGAGCACGGCGTTCTTGGCGCCGCTGATCGCAACTTCGCCGTGCAACGGCACGCCGCCTTTGATTAACAGGCTATCCATGCGAACTTCAAACTAACCGAGCAATCAGGATTCTCGGCCGGTGAGTGTAGTCGTCGACGACGCGTTCGACAACCCAGTTTTGTTCCCGGAAAATCTCCTGGATTGGTTCGGCCTCACCGTCGCCGAATTCGAGCATCAGCCGGCCGCCGGCGCGCACGAAGGGACGCGCGCCGCGGGAAAGACGGCGGAAAAAATCCAGGCCGTCGGCCCCGCCGTCGAGCGCCTGGCGCGGCTCGTAATCCCGGACTTCGGGTTCAAGTTTCTCGATTTCACAGGAAGGGATGTAGGGAGGGTTGCCGATGATGAGGTCGAACTGCATGCCGGGAGCCAGGGCGGTGAGCCCGTCACCTTGGAGAAAACTGATGCGGTTGGCAACGCCGTGGCGCGCGGCGTTTCGGCCAGCCAAGGCGAGCGCCTCCGTCGAGATGTCGATCGCATGAAGGAAAGCGTTCGGGCACTTCACGGCGAGGGCGAGGGCGAGACAACCGCTGCCAGTGCCAAAGTCGAGGGCGGATACGGGTCGAGGGTCAGGGAGCAAGCCTGGCGGTCCGGGGGCTGGGAGGTGGTTTAGAAACTCCCAGCCCAGCTCGGCCAGCACCTCGGTTTCGGGCCGCGGGACCAGCACGTGCCGGTTCAGGGCGATCTCCAGCCCGCAAAAGGAGGTTGAGCCAATGATTTGCTGCACGGGCTCGTGCTGGCCGCGCCGCTTAACGAACTCGCGGCAGGTTCCCAAATCGGTGTCTGTGAGCGCGCGCTCGAAGTTCAGGTAAAGTTGCATCCGCGGGAGCCCGAGAACGTGGGCGAGAAGCAGCTCGGCCTGGAGGCGGGGCGAATCGATTCCTTTCCTCGCGAGGAAATCGGTGCTGCGTTGGATCACCTCCAGAACCTTCACGCCGTCGTGAGGAGAATGATGGTGAGTTTCCGGGGGCCGTGGGCACCAAGGACGAGAATGCGCTCGATATCGCCGGTGCGGCTTGGTCCAGTGATGAAGGAAATGAAACTGGGATAATTAGGAGCGTAGCGGGTTTTGAGGAAGGCCAGGGCGTCGGGCAGGTCAGCGAGCATTTGCGAAGCGCGGGCCAGGACGACGTGATGCGGCGGCAGCACGGACAGGGCGCGGCCTCCGGCGCTGCGGGTGGTGACCAGCACGCTGCCGGTCTGCGCCACCAACGCGTCGCACTCCGAAATGCCGGCTCCGCAGCTTTCCAACTCCCGGACGTTGTAGGGCTGGTCCGTCCGGCAGAGCGGCAGGGAAAGGGATTGGCAGACTGGTTCGACGAGCTGACCGGCATGATGGGCGACTTTTTTCCAGCCTTCGACGTCACGCAAGCGCCGCACGAGCGCGGCCGCTTCCGTGAGGTCCGTGACGACGGAGAAATCGGCCTTGAGACTGGCGGCGTTGGCGCGGAAGAGTTCGAGGCGCTGTTCGGGGGTAGTGCCGGCGGGGGGAAGGGACTGGCGGAAGCCGGCTGCAGGACTGGCCCCCTGCCGGGCTCCGCCGGGGGCGGAAGACAGACTGGAGACAGGCGCGAGGCCTGACCCAGGGGAGGCGGAAAGCGCCTCGCGAATGCGGGCGAACAGATTCTCGCGCTCACTCATCGCCGGTTCCTCCAGTATTCCTTGAAAGTTCGCGGGGCGATGGGCGGCAGCTCGCGAGTCTTAGTCCAGGCATACGCGGGGTCAATGCGCGTCCCTTTTACGAGCGGATGGAGTTTTTGGAAAATCCGGCCCGCGGACTTAACAAACTGATAGAGGCGGGGCCGGTTCATCACGAAGGCAAAGATCTTGAAGGCCTGCTGTTCGGCGAAGGACGGCTTTTGCCGCGAGGCGTTCCGGCGATTTTGCAGCAGGTGATGATGCAGATCAATTTTGACGGGGCAGATTTCGGTGCAGGCGCCGCAGAGCGAACTGGCGTAAGAGAGATGTTTCCATTGCTGGAGGTCACGGAGATGCGGCGTAATCACGGAGCCGATGGGCCCCGAATAGGTGGTGCCGTAGGTGTGGCCGCCGATGTTACGGTAAACGGGGCAGACGTTGAGGCACCCGCCGCAACGGATGCAGCGCAGGGAATCGCGCTGTTCGGCATCGGCGAGCAGGCGGGTTCGCCCGTTGTCGAGCAGCACGACGTGGTATTCCTCGGGGCCGTCGGACTCGCCGGGTTGACGGGGCCCGGCGTAGAGGGAGTTATAGCAACTGAGCAACTGGCCGGTGCCGATGGTGGCCAGCATGGGCAGAAACAACGCCAAATCCTCCAGGCGAGGCAGGATCTTTTCGATGCCCACCAGCGTGATCATCACCCGGGGCAAGGCCGCCGTGAGGCGGGCGTTACCTTCGTTCTCGGTGATGGAGATCATGCCGGTTTCAGCGACGGCAAAATTGGCACCGGTGAGGCCGACGTCCGCGGTGATGTACTTTTCGCGCAGGACCCGGCGCGCGATCATGGTGAGGTCTTCGGGGTTTTGGGTCGGCGCGCTGTGCAGTTCGCGTGCAAAGAGTTCGCTGATTTGTCCGCGGGTGAGGTGCATCGCGGGGAAAACGATGTGGTAGGGGGCCTCCTTGCGAAGCTGCACGATGAATTCACCCAGGTCAGATTCCACCACCTGAAAGCCTTCGTGTTCGAGGGCTTCATTGAGATGGATTTCCTCGGAGGTCATTGATTTGGACTTGATGATCGAGCGCGCCTTTTTCGCGCGCACAATTCCGAGGATGATCTCACGGGCCTGGACACCGCTGGCGGCCCAGTGAACCTTGGCGCCGCGCGATTCAAGGTTCCGGGCGAACTCGGCGAGGTAACGGTCAAGATGGCTGATGGCGTCGCTTTTTATCGCCGCGGCGGCGTCTCGTCCCGCCTCCCAATCCCTGAACGCGCCCCTGGTCTTGTCGCGAACGATTTCGTAATTGCGCAGTGCGGTTTGAATCAGGCCGCGGTGGGTGAGATCCGCCGTCAGTTGGCGGGCTTGGGATTTGAATTGGGCGGAAGCGGCGGTCATACGCTCGCGAGCACCTCGGCCAGGTGAATGGTCTTCATTTTGCCGCCCTGGCGATCGAGCACGCCCTGAATGTGCATCAGGCAGCTTGAGTCGTTGGAGACGATGAACTCGGCCCCGGTCTCGCCGGCCAAGGAACACTTCACTTCGCCCATGGCGGTCGAGATCGCGGGGAACTTGGCGGCGAAGGTGCCGCCGAAGCCGCAGCAGACCTTTTCTTTCATTTCGACGAGTTCCAGGCCGCGCACGTGCTCGAGGAGCCGGCGTGGCTGGTCATGCGTGTGCAACTCGCGCAAGCCGTGGCAGCCGTCATGGAAGGTGACTTTAGCGGGGAACTTCGCGCCGAGGTCAGTGACGCCGAGTTTGGTGACGAGGAAGTCGGAGAACTCGAAACAGCGTTGGGCGAGGTCGATGGCGGCTGGCTCGTGGGGTGTGCCGGCGAAGAGTTGCGGGTAAAAGTTGTGCAGCATGGCGCCGCAAGAGCCGGAGGCGATGACGACGACTTCAGAGGCGCGGAACCGTTCGAGCGCCTTTGAGGCCACGGTGCGGGCTGCGTCCCAGTAACCGGAGTTGAAGGCCGGCTGGCCGCAGCAGGCGATTTCTTCAGGGCACTCGACGGTGTGACCGAGCCGCTCGAGAATATGGACCATGCTGATGCCGACCTTGGGATACATCAGGTCCACAAAACACGGGATGAAGAGCGTGACTTTCATTCTGGCGGCACGGCGCCAGGAGCATGATGGGCCAAGGACAGCCGGATTGCCAGAAATTCGTGGGGGACGTATGAGGGTGATTACTCCAGAGGTCTGAGCAGACAATTACACCAGTGCCACTGGCCATCTCGCCGAAAGCCGCCCGTGTGCGACTATCGGCTCTGCTTTTCGCGGCGCTGCAGGTCGCGGATGGGACGATACCCGATCAATTTGATCTTTTGATCCTCCACCAACTGGCGCATCTCCGGGTCACGGGCGAAGACCTCACACTCCTGCGATCGCGTTGACCACGACCCGCTGATAGCCTTCAGTTCGTCCGTGGGTTGTCCGGCATGGATATAAAGCTCGGTCACACCCGGCTTCAGATTCTTCACGATGGTAAGCCAGAACTGCTTCACGCCTTTGTTTTCGTCCTTCAACTCCTCGTAGATAAAATGGTCCGGGAAAAGAACGCCCCGGGCCGCGAACTGCTCACGGATTTGAGGGTAGCCGTTGCGGGCGAGAGTTTCCTGTGAAGCCATGCGGACCGGCAAATCGAATTCGATCGCGAGCTGGAGGTACATCTTCACGTACTCCGGGTTCAATTGCAGTGTGCCCATATGGGAGTCAAGGTGGGTCACGTCAACGCCGGCCGCGAGGGCCCGTTTGATCTGAGCACGACCCTCGACGAACGCCTGCTCGGCGGTCGCGTGCGCGTAAACCTGTTCGACACCGCGCCAGAGATAACCACTGTCGTCCACCAATCCCGGTACTTTGTCCAGACCCGCGACCGGGCCCCAACGGTACTTGCTCCACTCCGATGTATGACAGAGATGCACGCCGAAATCCTTCTCCGGGTGTTCCTTGGCGTAGCCCGCTATCTCGGGGAACCACGGGCACGGCACCATGATCGTCGAAGAACGCATGAGCCCTTTCTCGAGGCACTCCATCGTGGCGAGGTTGGCCGTGTGGCACATGCCGGCGTCGTCACCGTTGACGATGAGCAACCGGTCATCGGCCTTGTAGCCCAACCGCTCGGCCAGCGACCGCGCCTCCGCTGCGTTCGCGGCCAAAGGCAACCATGCGCCCAACAGCGTCAGGATCAGGACTCTTTTCATAGGCCGGAATCATGAATAATCGGGCATCAAAGCACAACATTCCTCATCATGAGCACCTCGGCATTGACAGTTTGGATTATTAGCGTGGGCACTTTTTGGCTCGCCGGCGCGACTGTGACCGTCGCGGCGTCCGCCCCTGTGGGTGCAATCGAGCACCGGTGGAGGACCGTGCCCGACGAAGTCTTTCTCCAGGAAGCCGGCGAGCAGATCATCACGGAGAAACCGCTCACCGCCGTAGTGGCGTTTAAAGGCACAGTGTTTGTCCTTCAAGAAGGCGCTCTCAAGACGGCCCAGAACGGGAAGCTGACCGCATACCCTGACGGGCCGACGAGGGTAGTGAGGTTACGCTGCCTCGATAGCGCGGTATGGGCGCTCGCGGAGACCGGGGTCTACCGCTTTGCTGGCGGCGCTTGGGAGCGAGTGGATGATCGGCCGTTTGTCGATTTGACGCTTCACCTGGGCCAGGTCTATGGCGCGACGCGCGCCGAGCTGTTCAGGTGGAACGGAGCGGGATTTGAGAACATTCGGCCCGCGACGGGTTACCTCTCGAGCGACAGCACCGTGACGATGGAGGATTTCAGCCAGGTGCTGGCTGACCCCGTTCAACCCGGACCGATTCTGCGGATTGCGTCCTACAGCGGAACGCTCTATTGGCTGCGACCGGGCGGCCTGGCGTTGCTCGAAGGCAAGACCGTCGTACCCGACCCCGTCGACTGGGGAACAATGCCTTCGTCAATCACCCGCGACCTGCTGGCCCAAGGCAGCCGGCTTTATGTCGCAACCGACCGAGGGTTGGCGATGCTGCGCGGCATGGCAATGACGACGTTGCATGGCGCCGACGGTCTGCCTTACGAAGACACCACGTGCCTGGCCGAGGGGTTCGAGGGAGACCTTTGGATCGGCACCACCCGCGGCGCGATCCGGAAGACTGGCGAGGACTACCACTATTTCGGAGCGCATCACTGGTTGCCGGGCGATCGGGTCTATGACATCGCGGTTGCGGACCACGCAGCCTACATCGCCACCGACGGCGGGCTCGCAATCATTCGTTACGAACCTTATACGCTGCTGAAAAAAGCCATGTGGTTCGAACGCGAGACCGAAGAATGGGGGTTCAAGCGCCTCGGGTTTGTCCACAAATTGTATTGGTCGGGCGACAAGGATGGCTGGCTGAGGGAAATCAGCGATAACGACGGCGGTAACACTGCGCCCTGGCTCGCGGCGATGGCCTACAAGTACGCCGTTACCGGCGACGAGACGGCCAGGCAAGAAGCGCTCGAAGCCTTTCGCGCTTTGGTTTGGCTGGACGACATTACTTCAAAGCCGGGCTTTATCGCGCGCGCGATCTGGTCGGTCAAAGGTGACAAAGGCGAACGGTCCACACGCGGCTCCGGCGGATTACCGGCCAAATGGTACCCCGCTGCCGACGGTTTCTGGTTCTGGAAAGGCGATACTTCGAGCGACGAAGTCAACGCGCACTTGTACGGAGCCTCCGTTTTTCATGACCTGGTGGCCCGCGGCCGCGAGAAGGACCGCGCCCGCCAGCACATCGCCAACATCGCGGCCCACATCATGGAGAACGGCTGGGTGCTCCGCGACATGGATGGCAAACCGACGCGCTGGGGCCGGTGGGATCCGGATTACCTGCTGCGACCCTATGGGTTCGAGGCCCGCGGACTCAACGGCATGGAAGCTCAAACTTATATGACGGCGGCATTCGCGTTGACCGGAGATCAGAAATTCGAGCAGGGTCTGCAGCAGCTTCTGAAATGGCGTTACCACACCTACACGGTCCGGCAGCGGCTGACCTTCCCGCCGGACCAGATCGCCCCGTGGGACGATGAACTGGCCTTCTTCTGCTACAACGTTCTACTCCGGTATGCAAAGGACCCCGACCTGCGGTCGATCTACCTGCGCAGCCTCGAACGCACCTGGGAAGTGCTGCGGATGCAGCAGATCCCATTCTACAACTTTGCCTACGGCGCGCTGACGGGAAACGACTGCGAAGTTCCTGAAGCGGTCAGGCATCTGCGCGAATGGTCGCTGGATCTGGTCAACCACAGCTACGTGAATTCGCACCGAAGCGACCTTGCGCCGTCCCGCGGCTACGTACCCTACGGCGGCGGAACACGGGCGATCTCGCCGCGCGAGTTGGAGTCGAGGTGGGGGGCTCGTGAAGCGATTCGGTACGATGGCGGAGAGAACAGCCACGCCGTTACGCCGCCAACCGGTTGGTTGCACGACTATTGGATGGGCCGCCATTACGGTTTCATCGAAGCACCGAAAATAACGGATACCGGGGCCACTCACCTGGAAGCGCGAACAGAAAAACGGCATGGAGCAGCACCGTACACCGGCCCACCGAGGCCGAAAGGCGCCTGGGAGAATTGAGCGGCTTTGCGGTGGCCAGGCTGAACATCGAACCCGTGAAAAAGCCGGGCTTGGTTTCAGACGTGTTTGAGAAGCAATTGCGTTTTGCCGCCGGTCGGCAGAATGAACCGCCGGCAACCGGCGGGCGCCGGGCCGCTCGCAGTCGGGAGCGCCGGGCTTTCGGCATCGGATAGCACCAATTCTCCCCGCGCTTCAGCCGGCAGCTCGAGAGTGATTTCCCTGTTCCCAACGGGCCCGCGGGACTGCATGCGGATGGGGCCCCGGACGGTGAACGCGGTCAACTC
>DATDCV010000529.1:0-3106 GCA_036524155.1 Verrucomicrobiia bacterium | reverse complement strand
CAAGGGCCTCGTAATCGCCTCCACGAGCCGCTGACTCACTTCGCTCAGCCAACGACCCGCGCGCGAAACCCGTTACGGCCGGGCGCGACAGACGCATTCAATCACCGGGTTATGAAAACACGATTCGCGGAAATCGTTCGCTTCCTCTCCATTTCAGCTTCCGCCCGGACGCTGCGCTTGCTGCTCGCGCTCGTGTTTACGCTGCCTGCTGCGCTGCAAGCCCAATTCATTTACACGATCAACAGCGGTGCCATCACGATCACGGGTTACACCGGTCCCGGCGGGTCCGTCTCTATTCCCGGCACGATCGATGGCCTGCCGGTCACCAGCATAGGCGACGGGGCGTTCGTGAACTGCACGAACCTGTCGAGTGTCGCGATGGCCGACACCGTCACCAATATCGGGGGCTCGGCGTTCGGGGGCTGCACCCGCCTGACCAGCGCGACCATTGGCAATAGCGTCATCAGCATCGGTGGCGGCGCGTTCGCCCTGACCTGCCTCGGCAGCGTTGCTATTCCCGATAGCGTCACCACCATGGGGCAGGGGGTGTTTCTTTACTGTCCGTGCCTGGCCCGCGCTACAATAGGCCGGGGCCTCACCACCATTGGCCTCCCCGCTTTTCATGGGTGCCCCAACCTGACTGCGATAACGGTGGATGCGGCCAACTCCGCCTTCAGCAGCTTGGACGGCATCTTGTTCAACAAGACCCGGACTACCCTCCTCGAATATCTGGAAGGCAAAGCCGGGAGCTACACGATCCCCATCAGCGTCACCAACATCGGCGAGGGCGCGTTCCAGTACTGCACCGGCCTCACCGGCATCACGATCCCCGGCAACGTCATCCATATCGGGGGCTTCGCGTTTTCCTATTGCACCAACCTGGCCGGTGTCACGATCCCCGACAGCGTCGCCAGCATCGGTGGCGGGGCGTTTTACCGCTGCACCAGCCTCACCAGCATCACGATCCCCGGCAACGTCACCAGCATCGGGAGCTCGGCGTTCGGGGGCTGCACCCGCCTGGCCAGCGTAACCATGGGCAACCGTGTCACCAGCATCGGCTCCGAAGCCTTCGCCGGATGCACCAGTCTGACCGCCGTCACGATCCCCAACAGCGTCATCACCATCGGACAGGCTGCGTTCGCCGGCAGCGGCCTGACCAGCGTTACGATCCCTGACAGCGTGGTAAGCCTCTGGGACATGGTGTTCAGATATTGCGCCGGCCTGACCAACGTAGTTTTCGGCAACAGCGTCTCAAGTATCCCGAACAATACGTTCGAGGGCTGCCCCGCTCTGGCCAGCGTCAGCATAGGAAGCAACGTCATCAGCATCGGGAGCCAGGCGTTTATCGGTACCAGCCTGACCAGAATCACCATCCCCAACAGTGTCACCACCATCAGGAGCCAGGCGTTCTGGGGCTGCGGCAACCTCACCAACGTAACGATTGGCAACAGCCTCATCAGCATCTGGGACTCCGCGTTCGCCGTCTGCCCCAGGCTGACGGGAGTCTATTTCCAGGGAAACGCCCCCTGGATCGTCACTAACGTCTTCAGTGGTGACTTGAATGCCACCGTCTATTACCTGCCGGGAACGACTGGCTGGGAGGCGACGTTTGGCGGTCGTCCGACGATGTTGTGGAACCCGGTGGTGCAGGCGAGCGGTGAGAATTTCGGTGTGCGCACAAATCGCTTCGGCTTCAATATCACGGGAACACCCGGCATCCCCATCGTGGTCGAAGCCAGTACCAGCCTGGACCAACCGAATTGGCTTTCACTCCTGAGGCGTACTATCGACAATGGGCAGGTCTATTTCAGCGACCCCATGTGGACGAACTATTCTGCGCGTTTCTACCGCATCCGGTCGCCATGAGGTGTGCGGGGCCCTCCAGCTTCGGGGGCAAGGGTCCAGTGTGTTTCTGGTTTCCCACTCGGGCGTTGGGAAAGTGGTCAGGCACATCGCCAGCCAGGAGGAACACCACCGGAAGCGGAGCTTTGGCGACGACCGGACTCTCCCAACGCCGTACTCTCACGCTCTCACCTTATACATAAGGTGCGAGCGTGAGAGTACCCCGCCAAACGGGCACCTCCGAACCGCCTGTTGAGGCAGACGTGGTGCCTTGTTTGCCTGCTACCCGCACTCCAAGCCTGACCCGGCGCGCCACGCCCACCTAACCGCCGAAACCTTCGTGCGCTGTTCGGAGGCGCAGCGCCCCAACATCGGAGCGCCGAGTTGCACTCGGCTTTGGACTTCGGCGGAGCGCCGATTTGCACTCGGCTTTGAACCGCGTCGTTCGAAGTCGCAGAGGGCGAACGACCACCGGCAAACCGTTGGTTCCGGACCTCACCAACCCGCCAGGGTTGGCAGACAGTAAGCCGGTGCGTCGTTCGCGCGGCCCAGGGGGCGAACGACCAACGGCTTGGACAAATAAGGTCCTGGTCTCCGCGGAGCGGGTGGAAAAGACACATTGCTTTTGGTCTTGTAACAAACGAACCAGATGAGCTAAGCTTCTGGCAATCGAGGTTGGAAATGAACAACTTACGAACGCAGAAACCAAGGAATTTACGGCGGTTAATAAACGAATGGCCGTCGCAGACTCACAGTTGGATAAGACTATGAAGCCGCGAACCGGCATGTTCCTGACGAGGCTTTGGCTTTGGTCCGCGATGACGGTTCCTGCTTTTATCGCGCTGGGTTTCCTTCCCGCCCCTACCATTAGAGGGTACCTCTCGTATTTCCGTTTCGTCTCGGAATATGTGGGGAGTTGGCGAGCAGGCAGCGATGAGCGGTGCAACCTTGCCTCCATTGCATTGTTGCTGGGCGCCTGGCTTGTATTCGCCGCCGCCTTAGGATGGTTCCTGCATAAGGTCGTGTTGACCCTTGAAGCAAAATGGACAAGAGCTGACATCGATACCATCATCAAGAACAAGGGAAGGCCCCCGGGATGATTTTAAGTAGGGCAGGCAGTTCATCCAATCGGGTCGGCGGGGGGATTTCTCCCCCCGCCTCCCACACCACCGTACATGCGGGTCCGCGTACGGCGGTTCCTGGCAGTCCTTGCGGATTTGAACAGCACTCTTTCTCTGCCACGATGATCGCTGCCCGGTAGCTC
>DATDCV010000528.1:0-6128 GCA_036524155.1 Verrucomicrobiia bacterium | reverse complement strand
CAAAGACTGGGTCGCCTGGTTTGCGATGGGGCGAGTACAGCATAAGAGGTGGTTATAGTACAAGCTTAAAAATAACAATCTTTATTCAGCCCTACTAATTAGCCTTGCTGTAGGCAGACCTCATGCCGAACAGAACTGATTAGAAATCGGCGCTACGGCAGATTACAAATCCGCGCTACACGACAGGAACCTATGGCGGCTTTGTCACTGGCCCCGGGGATTGACCGGGCCGCAGTGGGCCCCTAATCTCCCCCCCGTGAACACTCCCCTCACAGAAGCCGGCTCGGTCGCTTTGAGACCCGAACTGCTCGCCTCCCGCGCACAAAAAGACGGTCGTTTGCTGAAGGATATTTTCGACGGACTGGACTCAGACGAGGCGCGGATCAAATACGGCTGCGCGAAAGCACTGCGCCTGATCGCCATCCGCCACCCCAACCGGTTTTACCCGCACTTCGACCGGTTTGTCCAACTGCTGGACCACAAGAACAAGATCCTCCAGTGGGAAGGCATTATTGTCCTGTCATACCTGGCGCAAGTTGATGTTGACGACAAGTTCGGACCCGTGTTCAGAAAGTATTTTTCGCCAATCTCCGGCCCCGTGATGATCACGGCGGCCAACGTCATCGGAGGTTCGGCCAGAATCGCCCGGGCCAGGCCCATCCTGGCAGACCGCATTGCGAGTGAGGTGCTCAAGGCGAAAACGGCGTGCTATGCTACGCCGGAATGCCGCAATGTGGCTATTGGCCATGCGATCACGGCGCTAGGAGAGATGTTCGATCTGTTGCGGAGCCCTGCGCCGGTGGTCCGGTTCGTGCGCAGCCAGCTCAGGAATCCGCGTCCGGCGACGAGAAAGAAAGCTGAACGGCTGCTGAACCAAATCCGCAAGCGAGTATCTCAACCTGGCGATGCCAGGACCAAGTGGAGGGGCCAGTCCTAGAATAATGACATCCTGCTAACACTCGATTTCAAGTCGGTCTCCGCGCTGAAGCGCCTTTACCATGCTTGTTTGAGCCCGACGCAACATCCAACAAATTCAACATATATATGGGTAACCTGATCATTCTCCTCGGAATCATGATTTTTGCCGTTGGCGGCTTCTTATTCTTGGTCGCTGCCTTCCGGGAAAGTATTTTGTGGGGGCTGGCCTGTTTGTTTCTCCCGATTGTCCCTCTGTTCTTTCTGATCGTTCACTGGCAGAACGCCAGAAAACCATTTTTCATTCAATTGGCTGGGTTCGCGGTGGTGGTGGTTGGCGCCGTCCTAAACCCCCAAACATTCCGCGGGTGAATCTTGATACATAAAAGGTCCAGCCACGCGAGGCCGCCAACAAAACCGGGATTATCCTCTAAAAGCTCGCTGCCCTCTTGAACTGATAACAGTTCATCTCGCAAAACCCGCCCCACTCTGAGGGGAGATCACCTCGTCACGACCGGAACACGGAAAACGGGTCAAGCCTCCATTCTTCCCTGCTCCTTTCATATGTCGAGCCGGGGCTGCGCCGAGTCCGTTGAGATTTGGGTTCGCCTGACTGTGAGCAGACGAGAGCTCGCGCTCTTGGGTGTGCCGAGGTTCAGCGGCGCAAACAATTGGATTGCGAAGGATCGCCGCACCGATAAAGTTCTCCGCCTATGGGTAAAGCGTATTTCCCTGCACCACGCCATCTAGTCGCCTGTTTTGTGGCCCTTCTCACAACCTTGTTGTGCGCCCCGAATGCGCCGGCGCAACCGGCCAACGAACCGCTGGCACGTTTCGTGGTTACCGATGGCGCGGTTTACGCCATGGCGAAGACGAACAACCTGCTTTATTTCGGCGGTTTGTTTTCCCTGGTTGGCGTGCGCAGCGGCAGCGCCGCGCCGGTTTCGGCGGATACCGGCGTCCCGGAGCCGGTGTTTCCGATCATCAGCGGCGAGGTTCTGGCCGGAGCTCCCGATGGCCAGGGCGGCTGGTTTTTAGGCGGCTCGTTTACCGTCGCGGGCGAATTCATGCGCACCAACCTCGTGCACATCCGCAGCGATCGCACCGTGGATCCGAACTGGGCACCCTCGGCCAGTGGCGGCTGGGTCGACGCGTTGGTCCTTTCGGGCGGGAAGCTTTACCTGGGTGGCTCTTTCACCAACGTGAACGGAGCGACGCGCAATCGGGCGGCGGCCATCGATAGCGCCTCCGGTGCGCTCGCGGAGTGGAATCCGAACCTCAACGGCGCGGTGCGGACAATGGTGCTCGACGGAACCAACATTTTTCTCGGCGGGGAGTTCACCACCGTGAACGCTCGGCCCTACAGTTATCTTGCCGCCGTGGATCCGAGCACGGGCAACGCGAGATCGTGGAACCCCATGGCAAATGATTTTGTCCAGTCGCTGGTGATTTCTGGCGGGCATCTCTATGCCGGCGGCTATTTCGACACGATGGGCGGCCAGAGCCGGTCGTGTGCCGCATCATTCGATCTCTCCAGCTTCACGCTCGACCCGTGGGATCCGAAGGTTGGCGGGCTGGGCATCGTGCAGCCGGTAGTGTTCGCCGTCGCCGCCTATCAAAACAGCATCTTCCTGGCGGGAGTATTCGGTTCGGCCGGGACGAGCAACCGCGTGAACATCGCGGCGATTGACACAACTACCGGCCTGGCCACCGCGTGGGATGCCAAACAGCTCGTGACCGGTTCGAGCGGCATTCCCACGGTCCAGGTTTACTCCATGACCGTTTACGGGAGCTCCCTTTACGTTGGCGGCCTGCTCGGCACGATCGGCGGACAATCGCGCCCCTACGCGGCCGCGCTGGATCTAAATACGGGCGACGCGACGGCATGGGACCCCAAGGCGAATATGCAAGCGGTGACGTTTTGCGGCGTCGGCAACACGATTTACCTGGGAGGCTTGTTTGGCGCGCTGGGTTGTGTACCGCGCACCAATGCCGCTGCTTTCGACCTGGCCTCCAGCCAAGTCACCGACTGGAACCCGGGAGTAGGCGTCCGAAGCGGCGTGCCGGTGAGCGCGATGGCCGTGGCAAACGACCAGGTGTTTATCGGCGGGTTTTTCACAAACGTCGGCGGGCTCACGCGCTCGAACCTTGCGGCCGTCGACGCAGCCACCGGTGCGGTGAGTGATTGGGCCCCGAATCCCGGCGGTACGGTCTACGCCTTGGCGGCGTGGAACGACCGTCTCTATGCCGGGGGCAGCTTCCGAGGGATTGCGGGAATAAACCAGACCAACTTTGCGGAGTTCGATCTGTCCAGCGGAGTGCTAACCGGCTGGAATCCGGATGTTCGGCCCTTCGTGCAGGCGTTGGCGGTCAAGGGGGATACTCTGTATGTAGGGGGGATCTTTTCCCAGGTTAGCGGTCAGACCCATCGTCGAATCGCAGCATTCGATCTGACCTCCCAAACTCTTTTGGCGTGGGATCCCGGGATCACGAATGGCTCGAGTGTCGCCGCCATCGCCACTTACGGGAACACGGTTTATATCGGCGGTCGATTCAATGTCATCAGCGGGAACAACCGGACTAATTTCGCCGCCATCGACGCCACAACCGCGCAGGTGCTGCCGCTGGTGGCCAACACCGATAGCCAGCCGATTTACTCGCTCGCCGCCACCTCCAACCTCGTCTTTATGGTGGGCAATTTTTCAAGCATTGCGGGACAAAAACGGAGCTATGTGGCCGCCCTGGACGTGAACGCCAACGCCCTGACGTCCTGGAATCCCAATGCGGACTTTTACGCGGAAACGCTTCAAGTATTTGATAACGTTTTGTACGTTGGCGGCGCGTTCCTGCGGCTGGGCGGCGAAACCACCCGCGGCATCGCGGCGTATCCACTGTCACTGACGGAGAGGCCCGAGATCATTTCGAACTCGATGAAGTTTGCCGCCGGCAGTGCAAGTTTTCGACTGAAGGCGCCAGGAGTCCCCCAGGCTACCGTCCTGGCCTCTTCCAATTTGACCGATTGGCTGCCGCTCCAAACCGTGCCTCTGTCGATCGGTTACGGTCAATGCTTCGATGCTGACGCGACCAATCATCCCGTGCGCTTTTACCGCGTGAGCGTTCCGTGAACGGTCTGAACAACTACGGAATACGCCGAATAGAGGAGATTTAGAGCCTGCTAATGGTCGGTTCCGGGTCGGAGCGCCGAGTTGTAGTCGGCTTGCACCCTGGTCAGGTAATGGCTGTGCTGCGATGGTCACGTTTTAAGCCGACTGCAAGTCGGCGCTCCCGTGGCAGGCAGGCGACTAAAGCTGCGCCCCGCCCGGAAAGCACGCCCAAATATCACCATGTGCAGGTCCGACGCCTTTCTTTGGCGGTGAGAGTTGTTGCTCTTCCCTACCTGCCTCGCGCGGCGCTCTGTCGCTCCCAGGCGGCCTTAACCTCGGGCGGCATCTCGAACGTCGCATCCGGGACGGTATCCCATTCCGCGCGCGTGACTACCACCACCTGCGGCTGGCCGACGAGCTTATAACTTTGCCGCGTGGGCAGCATCCAGCCGCCGAAACGGCGATAATCCTTGAAGTCCGCCAGCAATTTGAATGCGCCGCCGTTCCGTTCATCGGCGGTGCGCCGCGCCCGCAACCAGCCTGTTTGCACATCGTAAAATTCATCAAACACCTCCCCGTTTTGACGCACCAGCAGTAGTTGATAACACTCGTGGCCATCCAGGTTGATTATCCCAAGCGTGTCGATGCTGCGGAAAGACTCGGGCGCGTGGAGCTCGGCCAGGAACCTCCTGCTGATAAGCAGTTGCGCGAGTTCCTTTCCCGCGGCGAAGTGAATCTCAGAACCCTCCGCTCGCCAGAAGCGCTCGCCGTCACAGCCTTCACGGTACAGACCGTTCGGAGTCGTCAGGGTGAAGCCGAAGCGGCTTGGTGGCGCCAGCGAAATCTCGACCTGGTTGGTGAAGCCTTTGGGGCCGGGAAATTCGTAATGGCCGGAAAGCCTGAGCGAGGTGTGCTTGCGCAGCGACTCGGCGCCACCACAGGCGTCGATATAACGGTCGATCACCTGTCGCGCTGAGATGGAACACGATTTCAGCAGCGGCAGCGAAGCAGAGGAGGCCTTGACCTTCGAAATCGGGACTGAGGTATTGGCAACGTCAGTGCGGACCTCGGTCGCTTCAATAGTGTAATCCTGACCGCCCACTCGTGGACTAATCCGGAACGGCAACCGCAAACCTCCGCCCACCGGCCGAAAATCCGAGTAGGTCGTTTGGACGTTGACCACGTCGTCATCGGTTTCGAAGGGATAAACCGTGCCGGCAAGGAGCCCGTTTTTGACATCATAGAATTCGAAGGCATGCTCTCCGAAAGGGAACACGACCAACACACGGTAGCAGTCGCGATCGGCAAATCGCTCGATGTCCAACGTTCGGGTCAGAGTGAAATTCCGGCTGAAACAGAGTGGCGAGAAGTTAAAAAGCAACCCGCGGAAGAAGGCCTCATCTGTGCCGTACAGCGGCTCCAGCTTGCGGTCAAAATCCAGTATCCAGCCGTTAGTTCCGTCATAGCCGCACTCGGCCTGGCGTTTGGCGACGAGAGGCACCTTGAGAAACCCAAAGAACGCATGGTGATAACGGAACTGGCACAGAAACCGGTCGGGAGCTTGAAACAGAAACTCGATGGGGGCTTTGGCGTTCACTAAAGGCAGGCTCACCTTGCCCTTGAATGTCAGGCTCCGCGCCTTTCGCAAAGCGTCGGCACCGCCAAGGGCATCAATATGCCGCTGAAGCAGCGTTTCGGGGCTTGGGAGGTCCGGTGGTGCGGCCTGGGTCGAGGCGCTGCAAAAGCGAAGCGCGACTAACAAGTTCACAGCCAAACAACAGCTCCTGCGGAGAAAACCCTCCGTGGCACCCTTTGGATAATGGTCAGTCGGTCTCATCTTCATGTTGCTGGCACACGGGGCCACAATATAGAAGCCGTGATCTGTCTGCCACCCCAACTTTTCAGCGATACTAAAACCAACCCCTCGGTTTTGCGGTTGCAGTTTCTCGATTCGCGACAGCAGCACTTCGCATTTTGATGCCCTGGAGCAGTTTTTTTCACACCTTCTCAGTTGACCAGGGTAATGGGTTGGTTGTGGGTGGGCCGAGCATCCGGCGCGCGGACTTCAGTCCGCAGCAACACCCGCCAACCAGTGGCTTTAGCAATGTG
>DATDCV010000527.1:0-1518 GCA_036524155.1 Verrucomicrobiia bacterium | reverse complement strand
GTCTAAAGGTTCTCTTTTATGCGCTGGTCCTGCTGTTGCAGTTGCAGGTGGCCTTTGGGTTCGCGGGAGCGGTAATCGGCTGGTGGGTGCTCCGGTTTGGCCGTGACCCGATCCGAATCAACCGCCAGGCGAGGCCGCACGGCCCGCCCGCGCAGTTTCCGGCGGTTGCTGTTGTTATGCCGGTGTACAGTGAGGAGGTCACTCGAATTTTCCAGGGTTTGCGAGTCGTATATGAATCATGGCCCCTTCGCGTTGACGCTCGCGGAGAAGCGGATGCTCCTCTGGGACGCCGAGACGATGCTGGCCCTGCATCAAACGCTGTGGAGCAGCTCCGCTTCGCGCCTGCACGGCTGGTGGCAGATCGCCTTCCGGCAGTACGTTGAATCCGGCGCCCTTTCGATCCGCAGAACTGTCAGTATTTGAGAAGAACCCCGGCTAATGGACCCCACGTCCCCGATTTGCGGGCGGCTGTTGCTCCCGGCAAAGTGCCGCCAGAGCCGAGTACACCACGCCTGCGGCGTCAGGCCCACAAGAGTTTATTTCGCCGTAAACCGGCTTCGTTGCGCCGTAAAGGTAGGGCGGCTTGACGTCCCATTCGCTCTTGGGGATGAGGTACCCAAGCTCGTCGTTCGCCAGGCCGAAGACAAACTTAACTCGCCCCGGCATCAACTCGCGCACTGGCGGCACCTCGACTGGTGCCACGTCGAAGTCCGCTCCTGCCGGATGCTCCAAGCCGCCGTTGATGATCTCGGGATAGATTTCGCCCGGCACGCAAGCAATCGCGGCGTCCCCCACGGTCACGAGCGCGACTTCTGTGCGCATTGTCCTCCAGCGCATGTACCCGCGATCGATCAAGCCAAGGTAACCCGCGGCGAGGAACATATTGTTCGGCACCGGCATCGGGATAGTCCGTGCCCGGATGCCAATTGGCGCCACATCAGTGGAGATGTTGTTGGTGTCGGCCAGCCGGGCCAGGATGCGGTGGGCGAGTTGATGCCCAACCGCCCGGGACTTCTCGTGGCTGGGCGTTTTGAAATCCTTCTGCAGATACGGGTCCCGCACGGTCACGCTCGGATGTGTCGTCATCAAGCCGCCGACCGCTCCGTTGACGAACAAGTGGATCCCGCCCACGCCCGTCGCCAAAGGCTGTCCGTCTCTCGAAAAACCTTTCTCCAGGGTCTCGCGCAGGAAACCGCAGTAGTCGGCGGTAATTTCGGTGTTCTGCCCCCAGGGCGTCTCCGGATGGTTGCCCCAGCCGACCAGGGTCCCGATCGTCGCGCCGCTCGCCGCGGTGGTGAAATGCATCACGCGAATATCGGAGTCGAACACGATCGGTTTGCGGGTATCAGCCACCAAACCCTCGGCGGGCGTAGGGATCTCGAACACCGCGACGCGCGCCGGTTGCAGCGCGGCGGCAGCGTCACCGAGCGCCCGGGCTGCGGCTGCGATGACCTGCTGACGATAGCGCGCGTCCACACCCGTGTGGAGAAAGTCAGGACCCCACAGTCCCATGAGGTC
>DATDCV010000526.1:0-8290 GCA_036524155.1 Verrucomicrobiia bacterium | reverse complement strand
ACGGTCGAAGGTTCGCTTCCGCCCTTTCGGAGTTCCCTCGCGGGTTGACTCCTGGCTTCCGCTTCGGTTGTCGTCATCTCCCCGTCGGGGACCTTTCACCCCGAGAGGCTCAGCACCTGCCGGACACACGAGCGCCGATTTTTAATCGGCTTAAGCGAGCCGACGGCCGCGTGTAAGCCGAGTGCAACTCGGCGCTCCGACCCAAGACTGAGGCGATACGAATTGATAGATTACAAATCTGCGCTACGACTTCGCCCACAGCCCTGTCACACCAGGAAATTCCTTGGTCTTCTTGTTTGACCGCGCGCAGGGGTCGTGTTACGAGGGTAGTGTGAGCTACTTGTCTAAACGGACCGTCCAGGCAGAAGGTTTGCTCCCTCCCGGCGTTCGTAATCAGTAGCTATTTCATTACCACCGGCTCACTCCGTCTCCCATGAGTATTACCGCAAAAGCACTTCTCGGCACATCCACGATCCTTGCCTCCGGACTTTTCTGCTGTTCCGGGAACGTCCTGATCAACGAGGTCATGTACCACTCGCCGGCCGAAAACCTCCTCGAGTGCTATGTCGAGCTTTATAACCCCGACACCAATACGGTGAACCTCACCGGTTGGCGTTTCACACGGGGCATCCAATACGCATTTCCGACGAACACAGCCACTTACCTTGCGCCCGGCGCCTACCTGGTGGTCGCCTCGGACGCCGCCACCTTCGCCAATAAATATCCCGGAGTTGTCAATTTCGTCGCGGGTTGGACGGGTGCGATGAGTTCTCACCTCAAGCTCGAGAACGCCGCCGGCCAGACGGTCAATGAAGTCAATTTTTCGAACGATGGCGACTGGGCGGCGCGGGTCCTGACGACCAACTACAACTCATTCGGACATTACGGGTGGGAATGGCAAGCGCCGCACGATGGTGGTGGAAGTTCCCTGGAACTGATGAACCCGGCGCTCCCGAACGATTTCGGGCATAATTGGAGCTCGAGTGTGCCGGCGGGTGGCACCCCGGGCCGGGCGAACTCCGTCGCCAACGCCAACATCGCTCCCATCATTACTGGGGTCACCCATTCCCCGGTCATTCCGCAACCGACCGATGTCGTGACGGTCAGCGCGCGATTGGTCGACGAGCGAACGAACGGGCTTTCGCTCACCGTCTATTACCGCGACGCCAGTACCGCCACGCCGCCGGCGTTCACCGCCGCGCCCATGTTTGACGACGGGGCGCACGGCGACGGCTTGCCGGGCGACGGGATCTTCGCCGCGATTTTGCCGGCTCAGCCCGTCGGGACGGTAATCGAGTTCTACCTCCTGGCGCAGGACCTCGAAGGGCACACACGCATCTACCCCAACGTCGTGCCGCCGACAAATTCAACGCGCACCGCCAACCTGTTGTACCAGGTGGACGATGGCGTTTACGCCGGCTCACAGCCTCTGTACCGGATGATCATGACCGAGATGGAACGCGCGGAGCTCTACCAGATCGGCGCCGGCTGTCCGGGGATGGACAGCGATGCGCAGATGAACATGACCTGGATCACGGTCGACGGCGCGGTCGGCGGCGGCACGACGACTCAACTACGGTATAACTGCGGCGTGCGCAACCGCGGCCACGGCACCCGCTCCTCCCGCCCCAACAACTACCACGTCAATATCCCCGGCGACCGCTCCTGGAAAGGGCTCACCGGCGTCAACCTCAACTCCCAAAACGCCCAGAGCCAGGTCATCGGCAGCGCGATTTTCCGCCGCCTCGAGGTGCCGATGGCCGAGTCGCGAGCCGTCCAGGTCCGCGTCAACGGCGCCAATCTGATGGCAGTCATGGGCAACAACTCGTTCGGATCCTACGCCGCCAACGAGCAATACAATGCGGATTTTGTCCAACGCACCTTCGCGCTCGACCCCTACGGCAACTCCTATCGCGGGATTCGCGATCAGACTCTCTGCGACCCCAGCCGCACCGGCCTTGCTGACTTGAGGTGGCTCGGAGCCAACTACGCCCAGGCCGGCTATACCAACGCTTATTTCAAGCAGAACAATTTCCTCCAAAACGACTGGTCCGACCTGATCGATCTGCTCGCCGTCCTGAACACCGTCAATGGGTACCAGGCCGCCAATTACGTCGCCGATGTTCAGCGCCGCATCAATGTTGAGGAGTGGATCCAGTACATGGCCGCCAACACGCTCCTGGACAACACCGAAACCTGCCTCGCCAACGGCGTGGGTGACGACTATGCGCTTTTCCGTGGCACCAACGACACCCGCTTCCTGGCGCTCCCCTACGACCTGGACAGCGTCATGGGCCGTGGTCTGACTACCAACATCACCCGGATCAATATTTGGGGCATGACGAACGTGTCCGTCATGAACAGGTTCATGAAGACTCCCGAGTTTGCGCCCCTTTATTTCAAATGGCTGAAGAATTACTGCGACACGGTCTTTTCGCCGGCCCGGATGAACCCGCTCCTCGACCAATTGCTCACCGGCTACGTGCCGCAAGGTAACATCGATCTCTTCAAGGCCTATAACGCCGCCCAGGTGAACTATATTCTCTCCCTTGTCCCGCTGAACTTGACCGTATCCGACAGCCTGCCTCACGCGAACAATTTCCCCTATACCACCTCGCCCACCACCGCCCTGTTCGGAAAGGGCAACGCCATCAGGACCCGCGCAATCCTGGTCAACGGCGCGCCCGCGGCCTGGACCGCCTGGACCGCGAGTTGGACCACTGCCGCCGTCGCTCTCAACCCGGGCCTTAATCGCGTCCTGGTTCAAGCATTGGATGAAAGCGGCATCGAATTCGAACGCACCTACACCGACATCTGGTACGACTCAGGTGCCGTCGCCACCGTTGCGGGCACGGTCGCCGCCGATACCACCTGGTCGCCTACCGCGGGTCCCTATTTCATCGATGGGGGTCTGACGATCGCCGGCGGCGCCACCCTTACCATCCAGCCGGGCACGATTGTTTACCTGAATACGAACGCGAACCTTGTGGTCGCGGATGGCGGTCGTCTCCTGGCGGAGGGGACGATCGACGCGCCGATCCGTTTCACGGGACGACCTGGTTCGGGCGCGCCCTGGGGCGGCATCACCATCAACGGGCTTGGTGCCTCGCCGGAGACGCGTTTTGCCTACACACTGTTCGAGAGCAACGGGGCGACCTGCATCCATGTGGCCGGCGGCACGCTGTCGCTGGATCATTCCACTTTTGGCACCACCACGCATCAGTACCTGTCGCTGGACGGCGCTTCGTTCCTGGTCAGCGGTTGCATTTTCCCGACCAGCACCGCCGGGTTTGAATTGGTGCACGGCACCGGGGGCATCAAGGTCGGCGGGCGCGGCATCGTCCGCGACTGTTACTTCGGCGGCACGAGCGGCTACAACGACATTATGGATTTCACGGGTGGCAATCGTGACTTCGGCCAGCCCATCATCCAATACTACAATAACGTCTTTGCCGGCCCGGCCAGCGACGACATCCTCGACCTCGACGGCACGGACGCGTGGATCGAGGGCAACATCTTTATGCATTGCCACCGCAATGGCGCGCCCGACAGTTCCAGCGCGGTTTCCGGAGGAAATACCGGTGCCGACACCTCAGAAATCACGGTCATAGGGAACATCATCTACGATTGCGACAATGCCGCGACCGCCAAGCAAGGTAACTTCTACACCTTGATCAACAACACCATCGTCCACACAACCAAGACCGGCGGGGAGGACTTCGCCTCCGGTATCGTCAACGTGCAGGATGTGGGCACCACGTTTGGACGGGGATACTACCTCGAAGGCAACATCATCACCGATGCCGAGCAACTCGTCCGCAATTACGACCCGGCACAGACCACCGTCACGTTCAACAATAACCTCGTGCCGATGGCCTGGACCGGACCCGGCATGAACAACCTCGTCGTCGTCGCCCTGCTAAAGCATATCCCTGACCTGTCGGAAACCTACTTCGCGGACTGGCAGAGCGCGCAGGTCATGCGCGACTGGTTCAGCCTGCAGCCCGGCTCCCCGGCCCGTGGCACCGGTCCCAATGGCCGGGACATGGGCGGCGTAGTCCCCCTCGGCGCCTCCGTCGCGGGCGAACCTGTCGGCACCAACAACCTAACCACCGCGACGCTGACAGTCGGCGTCGTGCGTTCCGGCTTCGGCATGCCGGTCGCCGGTTTTCCGAACGGCTCAGGCTATACGCACTACAGATACAGGTTGGACGGTGGCGCGTGGAGCGGGGAAATCTCCACGACGACGCCTATTTCTCTCACCGGCCTCGCCAACGGGCCGCACCGGGTTGAGGTGAGTGGCAAGCGCGATTCCGGTTATTACCAGGATGACCCGGCGTTCGGCGCCGATGCGCTGGTCACGTCCTCCCGCACTTGGGTTGTGGACACCGGCTATATCCCGCCCACCCGCACCACCGTGCGGCTCAACGAAATCCTCGCCCTCAACTCCACCACTTTGACCAATGCCGGGACAACTCCCGACCTGGTGGAACTCTACAACTACGGTGCCGGCTCCGTCGATTTGGCCGGCCTGAGCCTGTCAGACAATGCCGCGCTCCCGAACAAGTTTACGTTCCCTGCCGGCACCCCGTTGTTGGCGTCTCACCAGTACCTGACTTTATACGCCGATAGCCAGACCGGCGCTCCGGGAGTTCACCTCGGATTCGCGCTGAAGACAACCGGCGATGACCTTTACCTGTTTGACAAAGCTGCCAATGGCGGGGCGCTCCTCGACTCGGTTGTGTTCGGTGTGCAACTCCCCGATTACTCAATCGGCCGCGGTGCCGACGGCGCCTGGGTCCTTTGCCGCCCCACCTTCGGCGCCAACAACATCGCTGTCCTGCTTGGCGACGCCCACCACCTCAAAATAAACGAGTGGCTCGCCGACGGGCTGTTTCTCGCCAACAACGATTTCATCGAGCTTTTCAACGCGGATTCACTGCCCGTTTTGGTGGGCGGCTGCTATTTCTCGGATGCCGAAGGCGCCCCGGCGCTTAGCCCCATCCCCGCTTTGAGCTTTATCGCTCCCACCAACTACCTGCCGTTCATCGCCGATTCCGATCCCCAACAAGGCGCCGACCACCTGGCGTTCAAGCTCGACCCCAACGTCGGCATCGTCATCCTTTCCGACTCCACGCTCCAAAGGATCGATGCGATTAACTATGGGCCCCAGACGACCGATGTTTCTCAGGGCCGCAGCCCGAACGGCAGCGACATCCTGGTGAGTTTCGCCGTGCCCACTCCCGGCGCGCCGAACCCGGTCCCCAACGGCGTGCTGTCGGTGACGAACGTGACATCGACGATGGTGAACCTGGTGGGGATCGACACCCCCTGGCGATATGACAACTCCGGCGGCACCAACTTCGGCACTTCCTGGTACCAAATCGGCTTCAATGATTCCGCCTGGCCGCAGGGCCTCGGCCTGTTCGGATATGAAACGACACCCGCTGAGTATCCGTTCCCGTTCCGCACCACTATTCCCGCCCCGAACCAGGCCGGTGGCAAAATCGCTGTTTATTACCGCACCCATTTCCAATGGGACGGCTCGTTGACGGACTACACGCTGGTCTCGACCAATTTTGTCGATGACGGGGCGGTCTATTATCTAAACGGCACGAGGATGTCCGCCTCGATTCGCATGCCCGCCGCGGTGACCTATGACACGCTCGCTACCGGCCAGATCTCGGTGGAAGGCACGCCCGAGTACCTCGCGTTCACCGACCGACCGGTCCCCGGGGACAACGTCCTGGCAGTCGAGGTGCACCAGATCAATACGACGAGCTCCGATGACGTTTTCGGCATGCAGTTAAACGCCGTCCACTACGCCACCAACGTCGTCACCAGCATCACCGGCATCCCGGTGGTCCTCAACGAGGTGGTCGCCAGCAACCATTCCCTCACCAATGCCAACGGTACCCTGTCCGACTGGGTCGAACTGTTCAACGCCGGCCCCAATACGATCAGCCTGGCCGGTCTCGGCCTCACCGACGACGCTAACAACCCCCGAAAATATGTCTTCGGGACCGCCACAGCTTTACCTGCGGGAGGTTATCTACAGCTTTACTGCAATAACGATTTGCCTGCCGCCACCAATAATTCCGGTTTTTCGCTCCGCGCCAGCGGGGGCTCGCTGCTGCTCTTCAACAGTCCCGCCAACGGCGGCGGCTTGATCGACGGCGTCAATTACGGCTTGCAGGCGGCTGACTTCTCGATCGGGCGCATGCCCGACGGGTCCGGCGGTTGGGCGCTTACGGTTCCCACTCCCAAGGCGCCCAACCTCGTCGCCGGCCTGGCCAGCGTCTCGAATCTCAAGGTCAACGAGTGGATGGCCGACCCGGCAAGCGGCCCGGACTGGTTCGAAGTTCACAACAGCGCCAGCCTGCCGGTTTCGATCAGCGGCCTGTCGTTCACCGATGACCTCACCAAAAAGAGCCTTTCCCCGGTCCCGCCGCTTTCGTTCATCGGCATCGGCCCTGATGCGTTTGTGAAATTCGTCGCCGATAATGATCAGCCCGCCGGGGCGAATCACGTCGGATTTGCCCTCAGCCGCCTCGGCGAGGCGATCGGCCTGTTCTCCCCGGTCGGCACCCTGATCGACGCCGTCAGCTTCGGGGCGCAACAAACCGGTGTGTCCCAGGGCCGGTTCCCGGACGGCTCGGCCAACATCGTCAATTTTGCCGGCACGCCCTCGCCCGCCGAAAGCAATTACCTGCCGGTTCCGAATGTCGTCGTCAACGAGGTCCTCTCCCACACCGATCCCCCGCTCGAAGACGCCGTCGAATTCTACAACGCCAGCCCCGCGGCGGTGAACATCGGCGGCTGGTTCCTCAGCAACGACCCGGCCGAGCTCAAAAAATATCGGGTGCCTGACAACACGATGATTGCCGGCTACGACTACAAAGTCATTTACGAATACCAGTTCAATTCACCCGGCGGCTCGTCGGTTCCTTTCACTTTCAATTCGGCGCACGGCGACCGGGTTTATCTTTCCGAGGCGGATGCGGGCGGAGCGCTCACGGGCTACCGTGCCCCGGCGATTTTCGGCTCGGCCGATAATAGCGTGTCCTTCGGACGCTATACCAACAGCGTCGGGCAGGTGGACTTTGTCGCCCTGAGCAGCCGCTCGTTCGGAGTCGATAACCCGGCCACGGTGGAGCAGTTCCGCCTCGGCACCGGCGCGCCCAACGCCCACCCGCTGGTCGGACCGGTGGTGATCAACGAAATCATGTTTTATCCCCCGCCCAACGGGCTGGAGGATGACACGCAGGACGAGTTCATCGAGTTGCACAATGTTTCACCCAACGATGTTCCGCTGTTCGATCCGCAGGCGCTGACCAACACCTGGAAAGTAAAGGGCGGCGTCAATTATACTTTCCCTCAGGGGGTCCACCTGCCCGCGGGCGGGTTTCTGTTGATCGTTAACTTCGATCCCGGAGCCGACCCGCTTATGCTGGCCAATTTCCGCGCGCGCTATAATCTCAGCCCTGCGGTGCCGCTGTTCGGGCCTTACGCCGGCAACCTCGCCAACGGCGGCGAAAGCATCGCGCTTTACTATCCCGATTCCCCGCAAATTGCGCCCCATCCGGACGCCGGCTATGTGCCTTATGTCCTGACGGACCAGATCAGTTACCTGAACGCCGCGCCGTGGCCGATTGGCGCCGGCGGCACCGGCTCTTCCTTGCAGCGGAATGTCGCTTCCAACTATGGCAACGATCCCGCCAACTGGTTCGTCGCCGTTCCCACCGCCGGCCGACCCAACCTTGTCGACCCGCTGGACACCAACGGCGACGGTCTCCCCGATGCCTGGCAAATACAGTACTTCGGTTCAATCACCGCGCCGCAAGCGGCCCCCGGTGCCGACCCCGACAACGACGGGTTCAATAATGCCCAGGAATTTCTCGCCGGCACCAATCCCACCCTTGCCACCAGTTACCTCAAGATTGATTCCGTGCAGCCCGGCGGCACCGCCCGTAACGTCGCGTTCACCGCTGTCGCCGGCAGAACCTATACCGTCCTCTTCAAAGATGACCTCAATGAGGCCGTATGGCTCAAGCTGGCCGACGTGCCCGCGCAATCAGCCTCCGGCCCAATCAGCATACCCGACACGACTGCCGCCAACACGCGGGTCCGTTTTTACCGCCTCGTGACACCCCAGGTGCCGTAACCACAAATTGTTCAATAAGCCCGCCGCGACAGAATAGGTGACTGTTGGTGGCAGCCCGTGCCGACACATTCAATTCAGTACTGTTGGTAGAAACGCGCGCACGATGGATTCCTTTTGTTTTTCAGC